>JAFSDX010000231.1 GCA_017436025.1 Thermoguttaceae bacterium | reverse complement strand
GAAGTTGAGAAGTTGAGAAGTTGAGAAGTTGAGAAGTTGAGAAGTTGAGAAGTTGAGAAGTTGAGAAGTTGAGAAGTTGAGAAGTTGAGAAGTTGAGAAGTTGAGAAGTTGAGAAGTTGAGAAGTTGAGAAGTTGACGGACTTTGACGATAAAGTTGATTTTAACGAGTCGCGGCGACGAACGTTCAACGCTTGTCGCCTCTTCTTGAGGCGTTAACGTTCGCCGTTTTTTGACGTTTGCCGTCGGGCGCCGCCGCTTGGAAGACGTCGGCGGCGATTAACGTTCGACGGCGACGACGCGTCCGGCTTCCATTCGAACGCGAATTTCGGCGATTTCGGCGGCGAAACTCTCGCTGTGCGTCGCGAAAATCAGCGTCTTTTTCGCTCGACGGAGCCCGACGAGGAAGTCGAGAAGACGGCGCTGCGTTCCGACGTCGAGACCGGCGAGCGGTTCGTCCATCGTCAGCGCGTCCGGGTTCAGCGCCAAAACGCAAGCGAACGCGACTCGACGCTTCTCGCCCCCGGAAAGCGCGTAAGGCGCCCGACGGCGAAGCGACGCGATCTGCAAAAGTTCGAGACAATCGTCGACGCGGCGCGCGATCTCCGCTTCGTCGATTCCCATTTGACGCGGGCCGAACGCGATTTCGTCCTCGACCGAGCCGCAAAAGAGCTGCGCGTCGACGTTTTGAAAAACGTACCCGACGCGCCGGTGAAAACGCTTCGAAAACGCCGCGTCTTTGAGCGCCGCCCGGTCGATTAGATCGCCGCCGAAACGGTATTCGCCGGAATTTGGGAAGATTAGGCCGTTTAGGAGGCGCAGAAGCGTCGTCTTCCCGCAACCGTTCGGGCCGAGGAACGCGACCGAAGCGCCGCGTTCGACCGTTAAGTCGAGGTTTTGGAGCGCGCGAACGCCGTCCGGGTAAGAAAACGAAACGTTTTTCAACTCAATCATCGAACGAACGACTCCAAGTAAAAGAAAAGCGCGACGAAAAGGGCGAGCGCGACGGAGCCGAGCGCGTCGACCGGGCGGAAAACGCCGACCGGAAAACGTCGGTATTCGCCGGAAAAACCGCGGCACGTCATCGCGTCAAGCTGTTCTTCGACCGCGTCTTGCGCTTTCAAAAAGGCGACGCCGACGACGCCGCCGAGCGTCGCGCCCTTGCGCCTGTTGCGTCCGACCGAACGGAGGCGAACCGCGTCGAGCGTTTGGAGCGCGATTTCGGATAATAACGCGACGTATTTCAACGCGAGGTCGAAGGTGAAAACGAAAAGATCGGGGGCGCCGAACGTTTTAAAGCTTGCCGAAAGCCGATTCCAAGGGGTCGACCGAGCGAGGAGCGCGATCAGCGTCGTCGCGACGAGCGTTTTGCAAGGAACGACGACGAAAGCGCGGGGCTGACCGAAAAACGCGGCGGGCGCCGTTATTAATAAGGAGAAAAGGAACGCTTGGAACGGCGCCGTCAAGACGTCGGCCAAACGTCGAGGGGAAAGGAGCGCGACCCGAACGAGCGTCGCCGCGCCGAGAATCTCGACGAACGCAAAATTTCGCGACGCCGCGACGAGCAAAACAAGCGCGAAAACGCAAAACGTCTCGACCGGCGTCGACAAACCGAACGCGCTTCCGGAGACCGGCGCCCGACGAACTTGCGACAAAACCGCCGATATCGCCGCCGCGCTCCGACGAACGAAGGCGTCGCGGTCGCGCGGCGGTTCGTATCGCTCGTCGGAGTCGAGCCAAGCGGGGAGTCGCGGTTGTTCTACCGGTTCGGTTGAGTTCATTTTATCGGCAAAGTCGACGTAAAACCGTTAAGCGGAACGTTTCGCGGCGACGAAGAGGTAAGAAAGTTTCGCCAAAACGACCGAAAGCGCCGTCCCGATAATCGCCGAAAGGACGTAAGCGGCCCAATCGGGGAGGCCCGGCGCCGACTCCGCGAGCGAGTAATCGGGAACCGGCGCGTTCCAAGCGAACCCGTCGGTCAAGCCGGACGGCGTGTAACCGAGTTCCGGGCCGTCGGCGGCGGCTTGCGTCGCGGCGATTTCGTCGGCGCCCCATTCGCCCCAAGCGGTTCCTTCGGCGAGGAGCCCGAGCGGCGACAAAACGATCAAGAGCGCCAACATCAAATAAACGGGAAGAAAGCGGGACGAGCGCGTCGCGACTTGCGGCGCTTCCGCGTTGCTTTGCGTTGCCGAGTCGGCGACGTCGGCGGTTTCCGGCGTTAAATTGGCGAATTCGGGGGAAAAATGCGGGGCCGATTGGCGAATGAACGCGAAAACGGCGACCGAAAAAACGGCTTCCGCCAACCCGAAAAGGGTCAGGTGCCCGATCATCATCGCCGGAACCGCGACCGAAAGGCCGTAAGGGCAGTACAACGCTTGGCCGTTCGCGTCGGTGAAAAGCGCCGGTTGAATCCCGAACTGAATCGCCGTCGTCAGCGCCGCGAGATTTAGCCCGACAAAGGACGAAACGGCGACGTTAACGAGCGCGTTTTTCGAAAAACGTTGCAACGCTCGATAAACGTAATAGCCGGCGAAGGGGCAAACGAACGCGAGGTTGAAGCAGTTGGCGCCGAACGCGATAATTCCGCCGTCGCCGAAGAGGAGCGCCTGAATCGCCAGCGCGATCGTCAGCGCGACGCAAGCCGCTTGCGGGCCGAGCAGAATTGCGAGAACCGTTCCGCCGACCGCGTGTCCGGTCGTTCCGCCGGGGAGCGGAATGTTGAACATCATCGCCAAAAAGGAGCAGGCGGCCGCGACGCCGAGCGCGGAAAAACGCTCTTGCGGGAAGTCGCGAACGACCGTCTTGATCGAGCGATACCAAACGGGAACGGTCGCGGCGGTCAAAACGGCGCAGGTCGAAACGCTTAGATAATTGTCCGGAATATGCATCGAAAGGCTTTCTGGTTGGGCGCGAAGGAAAGGCTAACTTGCGCGAAATCAAAAGGAAAACAACCCGGAACGCTTCAAGCGAGCGTCGATAAAAACGATTCGACGGAAAACGACGGGGCAAACGTCGACGCGTTCGCTCGTTTGCGTTTCGTCGAACCTCGTTTTAGTCATTATATATAAGGGAAACGGTTTCGTCAACGACGGGGCCGCCGTCGACCGGGCGTTTTGGGGCAAAAAGGGCGCGTTCTTTGGGGACGCGGCGCAAGGGGCGCTTCAAAGAACGTCGGCGACGTTTGCGTCGCGTTAAAATCGACGCCGGCGATAAACTTTAACGTCCGCCTTCGAAGGAAACGCGGCGCGTTATTTAGGGGGGGCGGAGGCGTCGAGCGTCGACAAGTCGGCGAGTTTTTGCTCGTGCGCGCAACAGGAATTGAATAAGTCTTGGACGGTGTATTTCTGTAGCGTTTCGCGAATTTCGGCGTTGAATTGTCGCCAAAATTGACGCGGGCCGCAGGCGGCGACGCGTTCGCAGTTCGCGTTTCCGGCGAGACACTCGACGATTTCGAGCGGGCCTTCCATCGTCTCGATCGCTTCGAGAAGCGTTACTTGGTCGAGCGGTTTGGCGATGGAGTAACCGCCGCGCGCGCCTCGGGAAGAGTCGACGATTCCGGCGTTGCGCAACGCGAGAATTAGACGACTAACATATTTTTCCGAAATTTGTTGCGATTTTGCGATTTCGCGTATCAAACGAGGGCGACCGTCCGTTTGATGGGCCGCTAAATCGAGTAAAATGCGTAAACCGTAACGGCCTTTCGTGGAAATTCTCATCGTTTTATAAAAATCCCTTCTAAAACAGTAGCGATTGATGAGTTCAAAAACAAACGATAAGCGACGCGCGGAGGAAAACGAGCCGATTTTTCGAATGGAGAACAAAATGAATGATTGCGAAAAAATAAGCCGCGTCTAATAAAACGGCGCGTCGCTACTAATATACCGTAAAATTTTTCGAAAAGCAAGAAGCGAGGAAAATAAAATCGACAAAAATTGTCGATTTTTTAAAAATTGGCGCCCCCGCCGTGCGTTAATCGGAAAATTTGATATAATGGTAAGAGTCGGCGAAAGCGCGTCGGCGTAAAATAAGCGTTTCGTTCAAGTTTTTGCTTGAGTTTAGATAGAATGGAGAGTTTTTAACGATGAGGCAATGGAAAAACAGAGGCGTCGCGCCGTTGGCGGCGTCGTTGTGCGTCGGTTTGGCGGCGAGCGTCGCGACCGGCGCCGTTCAAGCGCAAGAAAAGAGAGCGAAATTCGAGTATCCGAAAGCGCGCGTCTGCGATCAAGTCGACGACTATTTCGGGACGAAGGTCGCCGACCCGTATCGCTGGATGGAAATCGAGAAAACGCCGGAGTTGGAGGAGTGGATCGCCGCCGAAAACGCGACGACGAACGCCTACCTCGACCAAATTTCGTTCCGCGACGAACTGCGCCGCGAGATGACCGAGCGTTACGATTACGCAAAACAGGGAATCCCTTGGAAGCGCGGCGGCCGTTACTTCTACTCGAAAAACAGCGGGTTGCAAAATCAGTCGACGCAACACTTTAAAACGTCGCTCGACGGCGAGGAAAAGCTCTTGATCGACCCGAACGCGCTCTCCGACGACGGCACGGTCGCGCTCTCGTCGCTGGCGATTTCGAAGGACGGGCGCTATATGGCGTACTCCGTTTCGGTCAGCGGTTCCGACTGGCGAGAGATTTACGTTCAAGAAATCGAAAGCGGGAAAAAGCTCGACGATTGCGTTCGCTGGGCGAAATTCACCGGCATTTCTTGGAAAAACGACGGTTTTTATTATAGTCGTTACGACGCCCCGCCGAAGGGACAAGAATTCAGCGCGAAAAACGAATATCATAAAATCTATTACCACCGCGTCGGCGACCCGCAAGAAAAGGACGTTTTGGTCTTCGAAGACCGTTCCGCGCCCCTTCGCAACTGTACGGCTTCGGTCGACGAGGACGAAAATTGGCTTTTCGTTTATCAAAACGACTCGACTTACGGCGCCAAGGTGTTCTTCGACGATTTGCGCGACGAAAAAACGGATTTTCAAACGCTCTATCCGGCGTTCGACTCCGAAACGAGCGTCGTCGTTGTCAAGGACGACGTTTTTTACGCGCTGACCGACTATAAGGCGCCGAACCGCCGACTCGTCGCCGTCGACCCGAAAAATCCGGCGCCGGAACATTGGCGCGACGTTCTGCCGGAGTCGGAAAACCTGCTCGAAGCGATCGTTCCGGTCGGCGATAAGTTGCTCGCGAAGTACCTGGTCGACGCGGCGCACGAGTGCGTTTTTATCGATTATAACGGTAAAAACGTCGGCAAACTCGCCATTCCGGGGCTCGGCGTCGTCGGGATTTCCGGCGACAAGGGGGACGACGAGTTTTTCTATTCCTTCACGTCCTTCGCGTCGCCGACGACGATTTACAAAGCGGACGCGAAAACCGGCGAGTCGACGCTCTTTTGGGCGCCGGACGCGGGGGTCGACCCGAACGATTACGTCGTCGAACGGCTTTGGTATACGAGCAAAGACGGGACGCGCGCGCCGATTTTTATTACGTATAAAAAGGGATTGGAGAAAAACGGCGCCAATTCGACGATTCTGTACGGTTACGGCGGTTTCAATATTAATATGTCGCCGTCCTTCAAGCCGACGCGGATTCCTTACCTCGACCGCGGCGGCGTTTTCGCGGTCGCCGTGTTGCGCGGCGGGGGCGAGTACGGCGAAAATTGGTACAAAGCTGGGACGAAAATGCAAAAACAGAACGTTTTTGACGATTTCATAGCGGCGGCGGAATTCTTGATCGCCGAGAAGTTCGCGTCGCCGGAAACGTTGGCGATCAACGGCGGTTCGAACGGCGGGCTTCTCGTTGGCGCCGCGTTGACGCAACGTCCCGATCTCTTCGCGGCGGCGGTTCCGCAAGTCGGCGTCCTCGATATGCTTCGCTACCACAAGTTCACGATCGGCTGGGCTTGGGCCAACGACTATGGCAAGAGCGACGACGGCGAAGAAATGTTTCGCTATCTCCTTAAATATTCGCCGTTGCATAACGTTCGCAACGACGTGAAATATCCCGCGACGATGGTAACGACGTCCGATCACGACGACCGCGTCGTCCCGGCGCACTCGATGAAATTCGCCGCGACGCTCCAAGCGAACGCCGCCGCGACCGACGCTCCGCTCTTGATTCGGATCGAGTCGAAAGCCGGACACGGCGCCGGGAAACCGGTCTCGAAAATCGTCGACGAAGCGGTCGATATGTACGCGTTTATCCTTTTTAATACGCAAAAGGATAAAAAGAGCGAAAACAAATAGAATCAAAGCGCGCGTTCGGCGCGTCGTTTAAGGGCGCGACCGACTATTTTTGATTATTTGATTTATTGCGCAAAAACGTCGCTCCGTCGGGGGCGGCGTTTTTTGGTTAGACAAAGCGTTTGAGGTATTCCGGAATATTCCGGGAAGTCGACGGCGTTTTCGTCGGGGGCGGCGTTTTTTGGGGGGGATAAGAAGGGTTTTAACGTTTTTGTCGTTTTGGAGAGTTGGCGGTTTAGGGGAAAAAAGAGGAAATGCGTCGACTTTGCTGTTTCCGAAAGCGCGTCGTTAAGGGGACGGCGAAAAATTTTCAAAAAATCGGGCGTTTTTTCGACGTTTTTCTTGCTTTTCGCGTTCCGGTCTGTTAAAATAAACGCATTCTTAGCGCCGGAGTCGATTTTGACGCGGCGGGGTTCCGCTTTGGCTTCTTCGCAAAGGGGAAAGCGAGCGGGCGAAACGGCGGGTTCGACCTTCATTATTAATATAAGGGCGATTTGACGGCCCAGGCGAACGCGTTTTAACGAATTTCCCGATTTTTTGGACGTTATTTTCGGAGTATTTGCGATGAAATCGATTTCTCGACGACGTTTTATGGGCGACGCTCTTTTGACGGCGGCGGCCGCGTCCGCGGCGACGAGCGGCCTTTGGCTTCCGGCTTCGGCCCGCGCGCAAGACGCGGAAAAAGTTTCCGCCAACGAAAAATTCGGCGTGGCGATCGTCGGTTGCGGCGGTCGCGCCGGCAGTCATATCGGCGAACTTCTCGCCGACGGGCGTTCCGAAATCCTTTACCTCTGCGACCCTGATCTTCCGCGCGCCGAAAATCGCGCTAAAGATATTGAGAAAAAGACCGGGCGCAAGCCGAAGGTCGTCGCCGATATGCGCGAAGCCTTCGCCGATCCGGCGGTCGACGTCGTTACTTGCGCTTCGGCGAACCACTGGCACGCGCTCTGCGGCGTCTGGGCGATGCAAGCCGGGAAGCACGTTTACCTCGAAAAGCCGATTTCGCACAACATCCACGAAGGGAAAGCGCTGATCGCCGCCGCGAAAAAATACGGCGTGATGTGCCAAGTCGGTTCGCAATGCCGTTCGAACGAAGCGATTCAAGGCGCGTTCAAGTTCGCTAAAGACGGCGGCGTCGGCGAAATCAAACTGACTCGCGGCCTCTGCTACAAACGTCGCAAGTCGATCGGCGCGCTCGGGAAATACAAGGTTCCGGAAACGGTCGACTACAACCTTTGGAGCGGCCCGGCGCCGATCGTCGACCCGCCGACCCGCCCGAACTTCCACTACGACTGGCACTGGCAACGCCTCTACGGGAACGGCGACCTCGGGAACCAAGGCCCGCACCAAACCGACATTGCGCGCACCCTTCTCGGCGTTGAAGATTTCCCGACGAGCGTTATCTCTTACGGCGGTCGCCTCGGCTACCAAGCGGAACGCAAGGACGACAATTACGTCGACGCCGGCGACACCGCGAATACCGAAGTGTCGATTTACAATTACGCCGACGGCAAAACGCTCGTTTTCGAGACGCGCGGCCTCGAAACGGAACCGTATCGCGGCGCTTCGATCGGCGTCGTCGCTTACGGTTCGGAAGGTTATATCGTTCAAGTAAATTACGGCTACTGCGTCGCTTACGACCTCGACGGCAAACAAATTAAGGAGTTCAAGGGCGGGCGCGACCTGAACCACTTCCGCAACTTCCTCGACGCCGTCAAGAACGACGATTACGCCAGTCTGAACGCCGACGCGCGTTGCGGGCATCTCTCGGCGGCGCTTTCGCACCTCGGGAACATCTCGTACTATCTCGGCGAAGACAACAAAGTGTCGCCGGACGAAGCGAAGAAAGTCTTGGAAGCGGTTCCGGGGAACGACGACAACGTCGAAACGCTCGGACGCACCTTGGCGCACCTCGAAAAGAACGGCGTCGACCTCGCGAAAACGCCGATTTCGATGGGCCGTATGTTGAAGATCGACCCGAAAACCGAGTCGTTCGTCGACGACGCGGAAGCGAAGGCGATGGAAACCCGCGAATACCGCGGCGAGTTCGTCGTTCCGACCGCCGATAAAGTTTGAGGTCGAATCGGCTTAACCGTCGATTTTGAAAGCGTTTCGGCGCGGCGCCGTTCGTCGCGTCGGAACGCTTGACGGAGCGTTTGGCGCGCCGTCGCCGTTTGGAAAAGCGTTGTTGAAACGCGATTCAGGCGGCGGCGAACGGCGGAGCTTCGGCTTGGCGAAACGGCAGACGCGGCGGAGTTTGACGATTTTAGCGATTAAGCGATTGAAGAGCGTAAAGAAAGGGGCGGCGGTGAATTCGCGGGAGGCGGTCGAAGCGGAAATTAAGGAGAACGTCGAGCGGGTTCGCGAGCGAATCGACGCGGCGGCGGAGCGTTCCGGGCGGCGCGGTTCCGACGTAACGCTCGTCGCGGTCTCGAAGTATTCGGCGCCGGACGACGGGGTCGTTTCCGGGCTGTTGCGGGCCGGAGCGTTCGACTTGGGCGAGAATCGACCGCAGAAATTCTTAGAAAAGGCGAACTTTTGGGCCGCGTCGCCGTATTGGAACCCGGACGTTCCGCCGCTCGACTTTGCGCCGCGACGTTCGGGTTCGGCGGACGAAGCGAATGTTGCGTCGACGCTTGAAGGCGTTGCGAGTAAAAGCGTTGCGAACGCGGCGCAAGGCGCGAACGGCGACGTTTCGAGCGCCGGACGGTTGCGTTGGCACTTCATCGGCCCCCTTCAACGGAATAAGGCGCGTCGAATTTTGCCTTTCGTCTCGCTCCTTCATTCGGTCGACTCCTTGAAACTCTTGGAGGCGCTCGACCGAATCTTGACGGAGGAAAACGAACGAGTCGCGGCGGGGGGGCGGCGTCCCGACGAGCCGATTTTTCCGGAAACGATTTCGGCGCTTCTCGAGGTTCGTTTATCGGACGACGCCGCGAAACAAGGTTTCGAACCGGACGAACTCCTCGACGCGTTGCCGAAGACGGCGGCGTTTCGGCGAGTGAAGATTCGCGGTCTGATGGGGATGGCCGGGTTGACCGCGACCGAAGCCGAAACGCGCCGCCAGTTCGCGGCGCTCCGCGAGTTGCGCGACCGGTGTCGAGCGCAATTTCCTGAATTTTCGGACTTTACCGAGCTTTCGATGGGGATGAGCGGCGATTTTGAGACGGCGATCGAGGAGGGCGCGACGCTTGTTCGCGTCGGTTCGATTCTCTATCCGGCGACGTAACGACGTTGAGGCGGCGTCGCGTCGCGCGGTCGAACGTTGGAAACGTCGCGATTTGGTCGACGACGTTAAGCGACTCCCGGGACGGGCGCGACGTCGAACTCGAACGCGTTTTCCTCGTCGCTTAAAAAGGCGGGCGTCGCGGGGCGGTTGGGCTTGGCGTCGCGCGGCGTCGATTTTTCGGTTGTTTCGGAACGGGCGATTTTGACGTAACCGAGCGACTTAAAGACTTCTAATATTTCGCTGCAGGTAGGGAACATTCGTCCGCTGCCTCGTTTGTAATCGTCGAGGGCCTTCATAAACTCGATTTCGTCGGCGGAATAATCGCGTTCGCAGGTCGTCGGGTCGATTTGGCGGCGGCGTTGCGTTCGTTTCGCTTCCTCGTCCCGGTGTTTCGCGGGCGATTTTTTGACGTCGACGTCGACGTCGGCGATTTTGTCGGTCGCGTCGGTTGTATCGTTTTTGTCGCGGCGAACGGGGCGACGGTCGGAATCGCGGGCGGTCGCGGAGTTGGGGTGCGAGGAACGATTTGACCGAGCGGACGCGAGCGAATCGGAATCGACGGCGAGACGCGGCGCGAATTGGCGCGGAGTCGTTTCCGTTTCGCGCCGGCTCGGAATTTCCTTGCGGTCGAGCGAGGGCGAGTCGGAGCGAGCGGGATTGGTTTCGACGATTTTATCGATAATCCGGTTTAAGTCGGCGTTAGTGCGCATTCTTGGAGCGTTTCCTTTAAAGACGGCCGGCGGCGCGTCGGGTTAGCGTTAACGATTAAGGGAAAAAAGTAAAATAACGGGCGACGGAATTGCGCGTCTTTCCTAATTTAACTTGAAATCTTTAAAAGAGGCGAAGCGCGCAAAGATTAACCGTTTTAGGAAATATTGAATAGGAAAAAAAGGAAAAACGGGAGCTTTGCGGCGATTGCGGTAAAAAGATCGGTTGGGCGAAACGACGCCGTCGAGAGAAGAAAAGGGAATGGGCGGGAGCGCGTATTGGGGGGAAACCTAAAAATTTCGAAAAAATGAAAAGCGGTTAAAAAGGGTTTGGGGTAACGATATTTGGGCCGGTCTGAGGAAGTTTGAAGATTGGGTGAAAGTTGAAATTTGAGACGAAAGACGATTTAATGAAAAGTAAAATAGGTAAGGTAACGGCGAAGGGCGTCGCGACCGCTTTGGCGATTTTAACGATGGAAGGGGTTTTAATGTTTTTGACGACGCCGCCTGCGAGCGTTATTGCGTCGGAGTCGGAAATTGTTGTTTTAAACGAGGCGGGCGAAGGCGCGGTCGACGCGACCGAAGCGAAAAGTTCCGCCGCCGCGTTCAAATGGATGTTCGACGACGGCCTTTTGACGTTGCGCGACGGAGAAAAAATCGTTTTTAGTTACCGTTATTCGTTCCTTGAACACGAAAACGTGCCGAAAACGGATTCGCGTCGCGGCGCCGGGTGTTATCTTTACCCGTTGAACGGCGTCGACGGCGAGAATTTGACCGATTTGGCGCCGAAAGATCATTATCATCATCGCGGCGTTTTTTGGACTTGGCCCGCGGTCGGCGTTTGGGAGGCGGACGGAACAAAGCGCGAATACGACCTTTGGACGACGAACGCGCCGATTCGTCAACGGTTCGTCCGCTTCCTCGACCGTCCGATTTCCGTCGTCGACGGGGAAAACGGCGGCGACTTTGCGGAATTTGCGGTTGAAAACGGCTGGTTCGTCGGCCCGAACGCGACGAAAACGGACGCGGAACTCGACCCGACGGCGAAAGACGGGCAAAATGGAGAACGAGTCGGGGAGCGAATCGCCGAAAACGCGCCGCTGTACGGCGAAAAAGTCGTTACGGAAATCGTTCGCGTCAAAACGGGGCCGGTTGAGACGTTCGAAGGCGTTCGTTGTCGTTCGATCGACGTCGAAATTGTCTTAATTCCGAACGAAAAGCCGATTTCGTTGCGCGGAGCGGAAGGGAAAAGTTACGGCGGGCTAACAATCCGCTTCCGACCGGTCGGTAAAAACGGAGAAGACCGGTTTATTCTGACCGACGAAGGCCTCGCGAAGGGCGATATGCCGGAAAAACCGCTCCGTTGGGCCGACTTTACGTCCCGATTTGGCGCGCCGGACAAGGAAACCGGCGAGAAAACCGCGTTGAGCGGCGCCGCGATCTTCCTTTCGCCGAACTTTCCCGATTTTCCGCCGACTTGGCTAACTCGTTATTACGGGCCGCTTTGCGTCGGTTGGCCGGGCGTCGTCGAGCAAAAATTCGAGCCGGGCGAGCGAATCGAAATGCGCGCGCGAATTTGGTTGCACGAGGGGCTTGTTCCGAAGGAAACGCTCCAAAAAGCGTTCGAGCGTTGGGCGGAAGAGGAGAAAGCGCGTTAAATTAGAGGAATTGCGTTGAATTTAGCGTTGGATTAGCGGCGTTGCGGCGGCGGTTCGAGCGGCGTTGGCGCAAGTTGACGGCGTTCGAATCGGCGGCGTTTCGCCGATTTTGTCGTTATTAATATAAGAGCGAACTTGGCGTTTCAAACGTTGTTAACAAGGAAGCGTCGGCGGTTGCGTCGGCGGGAAGGAAAACGACGATGCGGAAAAATAGACAAAATAGAAAGAATGCGTTGAAACGGAGGGCTTCGGCGGCGGGCGTCGTCGCGTTGGGGGCGATTTTGACGGCGGCGAACGTTCCGGCGTTGGCGGAGTCGGCGGCGATTTTGGCGACCGTTCCGGAGACGGTGGCGTTAAAATCGGAAAATTCCGCGAAACCGGCAAAACCGGCGGCGGTTTGGAACCTCGGCGACGCGACGTTGAGGCTCGGCGCCGACGCGACCGCCGTCCTAAAGCGAGCGGACGGCGGCGAAACGAGCGCGCCGGTTCGAGCGTTTTCGTTTGTTTCGGGCGGGCGAACCGTCGACGCGACGCGAGTTGAACGAATAACGGAGGAAAAAACGGCGTTTGAAACGTTAATCGTCGAATTTGAAGACGGAACGCGGGCGAAGTTCGAAGCGAAGCCGGGGCCGGGAGGCGTCGTTTTGCGCCTGCTTGGGCTCGACGCGAAATCGCCGGTCGACGAAATCGCGATTTTCCGACTCGGCGCGCCGCAAGGTTCGCGAATCGCCGGGCAAATCAACGCCGCGATTTCGGACGACGGCTTTCATATCGCGGTGATGACGGCGGCGCCGAACGTCCGCCCCCTTTCGTCGCATACCGGGCGGGCGCAAAACAATCTCGACGGCTGTTCGCATTTGTTCCGCCCCTTGCCGCGGGGCGCCGCCGAAAACGTCGACGGCGGTAAAGCAAGCAATGACGGGAGTTTCGCGAAGCCGGTCGCCGAGTTTTGCGCGACGTCGAATCGCGAAAACAACGACGGTTGGGCGGTTCGCGGGCGTTCGTTCGACGCTCCGCTCGACCTGACCGGTTGCCGAGCGATTCGCGTTCGCGTTTGGGGGGACGGGAACGGTCAGCAGCTCAAAATTCAACTCGGCGGGAAGAGCGGGCATCGCGACGATTATATTCCGATCGACTTTAAAGGTTGGCGAACGCTCGACTTAACGGCGCCGCCGCTGAACGATCTTTCTTACGACGACGTCCGGCGGCTCTGTTTTTATTACAACTCGCTGCCGGGCAAGAAGAGCGTTCGAACGTTAATCGATCGCGTCGAGGCTGTGTTCGGCGAGGGCGCCGACGAGCGAACCGTTCTCCTTGAAGACTTTGCGGACGCCGCGTCGCCGCTTTGGGACGCGCCGACCCGGATTTTGTCGGCGAACGCTTACAAGCGACACGGCGTCGACGGAGCGCAATGCGCGGTCGTCGCGGCGACGGCGGAAAATTGGCCGAAAGCGGTCGAGCGAATGCAACGGACGGCGGGGATTCCGTCGCCGAAGCCGGGGGGCGGTTGGCGCGACGCCTCGCAACACGTCCGCGACTCCTATTTCTTCCTTACCTATTTTAACGTCGACGAGTACAACGCGGCGTTGCAATTCGCGAAACGGGGCGGGTTTAAGCAAATTCTGCTCCTGCAAAACTCTTGGTGCGAGTCGACCGGGCGTTACCGCGTCAACGAAAAGAACTTCCCGGGCGGTTTGCCGACGTTGCGTCGAACGATCGAAAAATTCCGCGCCGAGGGGATTCGCTTTGGGTTCCATTTCCTTGCGGCGTCGGTAGATAGGAACGACTCGTATTTGACGCCGGTTCCGGACAAACGCTTCGTCCTCGGCGAGTCGACGACGCTTGCCGCCGATTTGAGCGCCGACCCGAGCGAAAAAACGATTCCGACGGCGACCGACGCGACCGTTTTCCCGGTCGGGGAAGACCCGTATATGGGTTCCGGCCAAGTCGTTCGCATCGACGACGAATTAATTCAATACGGCGGCGTCGACGCGAACGGCTTAACCGATTGCAAACGCGGACTTTACGGAACGAAAGTTGCGGCGCATAAAAAAGGCTCCGCCGTGTCGCATTTTGTTCGCGCGTACGGTTATCATCTGCCCGACCTCGACACGGACTTTATCGACGAAATCGCCGGGAATTTCGCGCGGCTGGCGAACGAGTTGCCGCTCGATATGATCTACTTCGACGGTTCCGAATTGCTTCAGCGACCGGGGGACGGTTCGGAGCATTGGTATTACAACGCGCGTCTTCATAAAGCGTTTTACGACAAGATTAACGACAAAAACATTCTTTACCAAGGGAGCAGTTGTTCGCCGTACTCTTGGCATATGATCCCGCGCTCGGCGTCGGCGGACGGGCACGACGACCTAAAGGCTTATCTGGAAGAGCGTTCCGGCGGTTTTCTCGGAATGAAAGACAATAATATGCGCCTCGACGTCGGCTGGTATTACGGGTACGACCGCAACGCGACGCCGGATATGTACGAGTATTGCCTCGGAACGACGGTCGGTTACGACGCGTCGTTCTCTTTCCAAGCGTCGGTCGGCGCCGCGTCGAAACATCCGTTTATCGGCGAAATTCTCGATTTGATAAGGAGTTACGAAGAGTTGCGCCTTTCCGGTCGCGTTCCGGAAGAGGTGAAGGCGCTACTGCGCGTCGACCCGGCGCTTTACGGGAAAAAGACGGTCGAGGAGCGAAACGCGCTTCTCGGAAAGCGCAACGACTTGCGGCTTGAAACGGCGGCGGACGGTTCTAAGTCGTTCCGGCGCGTCGTTTACCCGATTTGGCAAGAGGTCGGCGCCGACGCGGCGTCGCGAACTTGGGAACTTCGCGTCGAGAAGCCTTGCCGACTCGGTTTGCAGGTTCATTTTCGCGAAACCGACGCGGCGACGGCGGAAGGCGCAAAGGTTGCGAATCCGCAAGTTAAGATAACCGGGAAAAACGTCGACGCGACCCTTGCGATACCGTCGGAAGCGACGCGCGGTCAATATCTGTTCGCGCTTCCGGGGGAAACGCCGAAGCGATACGGGCTTCCGCTCGCCGAGCCGCAACCGATTGAAATGAAAGAGGTTGAAATTCGTCTTGAACCGGGCGTTTACCGCGTCGAGTTTAGCGCCGACGCTTCGAACGACTTGCCGCTTCGCGTCCGAACGCCCCTTTACACGGACGAAGTTTGGCCGATTCCTTGACGCGGCGTCATTAGTAACGACGTCGCGTCGTTTAACGCTTGTTAATCGGCGCGGCGTTTTTCGCCGATTTAAGCGACGAGGCGCCGACGCGTAAACGAGAAGCGTCGGCCTCGTCTAACCGTTTGGAAACGGCGGGACAGAGATTAACGGCGCGAAAAATGGAAAATCAAAGAGCCGTCGCGAGAACTTAACGTAAGCGGAGCGTTTGCCGAAGACCGGCGACGAAAAAGATTGGGTTCGCGTTTGCCGCGGGAGGATTTGTCGCCGTCGACGAAAGGGCCCCAATTTCCTTCTTTTTTCCCATCGTCGCGGTTCCATTGCGGTTCGCTCTTCAAATAACCAAAGATTTAGTAAAGGTTTACCAAAATTCAGACGTGGCGGACGCGTAATTCCGTTGCGGAAATGAGAAAATCAACGCCGCGATCGAGCGGAAATAACGCGGTTGCGACGACGCCGACGGCGACTATTGCGTTCCCGGAATCCTCTTGCGGTCGGAGGCGCGCCGTTGGCGAACGGGGACGGGAAGCGTCGGTTCATCCGTTTCAACGATTTGCCTTATCGGCGGAACTCTGTGAGCTCCGGGAACTTCGGAGAGATGTTTCGTCGTTTTTCTTCTTGATTTCTTGAAAGGCTGTGGTATAGTGAGGGAATAGACTTGGGTTAAAAATATTTTGGAGAGGCAATTCAAATGATCTCACAGTTTGTTCAAGGGGTGAAGCGGGAGTTTTCCGGATATAACGTCGCTAGGCTGACCAAGGATATGATGGCCGGTCTGACGGTCTGCGCCGTGGCGTTGCCGTTGGCTCTGGCTTTCGGCGTCAGCTCCGGCGCCACCGCGGCCGCCGGTCTGGTTACCGCCATTGTGGCCGGCGTCGTTATCGCCGTTTTGGGCGGCGCTTCCTATCAGGTATCCGGGCCGACCGGAGCTATGAGCGCCGTGTTGATCGGCGTCGTGGCGCAGCACGGTCTGCAGGGCGTGTTCTTGGCCTGCTTCGCCGCCGGCGCGTTAATGCTGGCGGCCGGTATGTTGAAGTTAGGCCGTCTCATCAGCTTTATTCCTATGCCTGTGATTATGGGCTTTACCTCCGGTATCGCCGTCATCATTGCTCTGGGCCAGATCGACGCCTTCTTCGGCACGGTTTCCGAGGGCGCCACCGCTTTGGAGAAGTTGGCCTCTTACGGTCGTCTGGGTTTCCACCCCAACCCGGAAGCCGTGAGCGTTGGCGTTCTGGTGGTTGTCGTGATGCTGGCGTGGCCCAAGAAGTGGGGGGCCAAGGTTCCCGGCTCTCTGGTGGGCGTCGTCGTCGCCGCCGTCGTCTCCATTGTTTGCGATATGGATTCCCTCGCCGCGGTGGGCGACCTCCCCAAGACTCTGTGGTTGGAGGATCGCCTGAGTCTGTCCGGTTTGAGCGTCGAGATGGTCTCCGATTTGACGTCTCCCGTGATCACCATCGCCGCTCTCGGTATGATCGAAAGTCTGCTGTGCGGCGCCTCCGCCGCCCGTATGAAGAACGAAAACTTCTGCGCCGACCAGGAGCTGATCGCGCAGGGCGTCGGCAATATGTTGCTGCCTCTGATGGGCGGCGTGCCCGCCACCGCGGCGATCGCCCGCACCAGCGTGGCCGTTAAGTCCGGTCAGCAGACGCGTCTGACCAGCGTGTTTCATTCCGTGTTTCTGCTGGCCTCGATGTTCCTGCTGGGCGACGTTATGGCGAAGTTGCCGTTAGCCGCGCTGGCCGGCGTGTTGATCGTTACGGCGTGGCGCATGAACGAGTGGGAGGGCGTCCGCTACATCTTCGCCCGCCGCTTCAAGTCCGCGATAAGTCAGTTCGTGATCACCTTGATCGCAACCGTGCTGTTCGATCTGACCGTCGCTATCATTATGGGCGTCGTCTACTCCGCGATCCTGTTTATGGTGAACTCCAGCCGAATCAAAATCGAGTTCTCCGACATCGATCCCGCTCGCGTGTCTAACCGTCCCGTCGCCGATCATGCGAATGAGCGTTGCGGCATGGCTTATGTTACCGGAGCCCTCTTCTTCGGCGACGTCGACGAATTCGTCCACCGTATGAAAGAGGCCGACAGGTTCGACTATCTCATTCTCTCCCTGCGCGGTATGTCCAGCGTGGACTTGTCCGGCGCTCAGGCGATGCTGGAGACCTGCGAAGCCCTGAAACGACGGGGAAAGACCGTGGTGTTCTGCGGCGTCGCCGAACAGGTTCGCGGCTATTTTGACCGCGCGGGCGTTACGGAGCATATGGGCGAAACCGCCTACTACGGGAGCGCCGACCTGGCCATTTTAGAACTGTTAGAAAAGAAAGCGAAGGCAGCCTGATGCGTTTTGACTCCAAGCAACCTAACGTCGTCCCTCGTCGGGAGGGGCGGTTGGCCTTACTATTCGTTTGCCACGGGAACATTTGCCGCAGTCCGATGGCGGAGTTTGCGATGAAAGATTTGGTCGCGAAGGCGGGGCGCGCCGACGAATTCGAGATCGCTTCCGCCGCGACGAGCGCCGAGGAACTGGGCAACCCGGTGTACCCGCCGGCTCGACGTAAGTTAAGCGAACACGGGATTTCTTGCGCGGGTAAAACGGCTCGTCGCCTTCGTCCCGACGACTTCGAGCGTTGGGATATGCTGATCGGAATGGACGACTGGAACCGCCGCAATATGATGCGCGTCTGTCCTAAGGGACGCGAAGACAAGGTTTCGCTTTTGCTCGATTATACCGACGACCCGCGCGATTTGGTCGACCCTTGGTACACGAACGACTTCGACGCCGCTTGGAACGACGTTCTCGCCGGGTGCGAAGGTTTGCTTAACTATTTGACGCAAAAAGAGTAACGCTTTTGACAAGCGACGGAGAGTAATAATGAAAGCGAATTGGCGAAAGATAGCGTTGGCGCTCGCGCTTTTCGGCGGCGTCGCGACGTTAAGTAACAACGGAGTCGTCGCGGTTTGCGGGTTCGACGAAAACGCGAAAAACGGCGGAGCGGAAGTCGCGTCGGCGTCGGAAGTTAACGGAGAAACAGAGATGAACGACGCGGCGTCGAAACCGATGCTTGATAAGTTGGTCGAATTGGCCGAGAAAGACGGTCGCGTTTACGCGGTTTGCGAAGTTTGCGACGGCGTTTCGCGAACGAAGCAAGTTCGCCCGGCGTCGCGAAGTCAAAACACGTACTCCGTCGCGAAACTCTTTGCGGTTACGGCGGTTATGATGTTGCAGGACCGCGGCGTTCTCGACGTCGACGAGCCGGTTTTTCCGATTTTTGAAGAGAAATTTCCGGAAAATTTCGATCCGAAATGGCGCGACGTCAAGATTTCCGACGCGATGACGCATCGCGTCGGTTTTGGGCGCGGCTTTCTCGATATCGACGCGGAAAACCCGAACGACTGGGCGTCGCAAGATTATTTGCGGCTCGTTCTTGAACGACCGTTGAAGTATAAACCCGGCGAAAAAAACGTTTACAGCGACGCGGCGTTTTATTTGGTTTCGCGAATCGTTTCGGCGAAAACCGGGGAACGGCTCGACGACTTCCTTATGCGCGAACTGCTGGCGCCGACGAAGTTCGCCGAATGCGCGTTTTCTAAGTGCCCGCAAGGCTTTCCGATCGGCGCGACCGGGATGTATATCTCGACGGAGGATATGGCGAAGCTCGGCGTAATGTACGTTAATCGCGGCGTTTACGACGGAAAACGTTTCCTCTCCGAGGCGGCGGTCGACGAAGTGTTGAAGCGCGGTTTCGAGTTGCATCCGGTTGGCGATTCGGGCTTTGCGTTTGGCAAGGGCGGGATGCGCGGTCAGTTTTTGTATATTAATATGAAGACGAAGCGCGTCGTCGCGATTCATTCTTGCGACGCAAACCTCGACGAAATATTGGGTTATCTCGCCGAAAACGACTGTTGACGATGAAATGCGGCGAGCGCGGGCCAAAATACGCTCGAAATTTGCGCGAACCGCTTGAAAATTTGCGCGAAACGGTTAAAATTAGAGAAACGAAAGTTTCGCGTCGGCGTCGCTCGAACGTTCGGCGAGGCGCGTAAAATCGGTAAAATAAAGGGGAAAGCGATGGCTATTCGTGTGATTTGCGGAAGTTGCGGAAGTAAAATCGACGCTAAGGACGAGTTGCGCGGCCAAACGCGGCGTTGTCCGAAGTGTCGTCAACCGATTTTGATCGAACCGGCGGCGCAACCGCAAGCGCCGAAATCGCAACCGGTTAAAGCTCCGCCGACCGCTCCGACTTCGGCTGCGACCGACGCGGCGGCTCCGGCGACGGAAGGCTTGAAAATGCGGCGCTTGCGTCCGGACGACCTTTACTTCGTCGTCGGGAGCGACAAGCTCGTCGCTTATTGGAAGTCGGGCGAAGGCTGGATGCTCAACGTCGGAAACGGTTTTTCGCAAGTCAAGCGTTCGCCGGGTTTAATTCCGGATTTGGGCGAATTCGTTCTCGCCGAGGGCCGCGTCGCGCAGACGGATAACGGTCGACGCTTGAAGGCGATGCGTTTTTGGAGCTTGACCGGGCGCGGCGTCTTGTTGGCTCTTGGACGCGTCGAGACGGAAATCCTTGAAAAAGCGCAGTTTCCGACCGTTCCGACCGGCGCGCAAAAGCGTTTTATCCTCGACCAAATTCGCAAACTTTACTTCCGCGATTTTACCGACGACGCGCTCGAAATCGTCGAATTTTTGACGAGTTTCGACTCGCATTCGCAATCGGTCGGAACGTTCGACGATTGAACGAGTTGCGGAAAGACGGCGCGTTGGCGACGAAATGTCGCGACGCGTTGGAATAACGGCAAAATTTCGAACGTCGACTTCGGCGGGCGCTCGTCGCGGTCGACGTTCGGTTAACTAACCAAATAACAATATTTACAAAGAGGCGAACTCGATGAAAATTAACGAGTTTGGACTGCGGGCGTTCGGCGTTTCGGCGTTGACGTTAAGCGCGGTTTTTTGCGGCGCGGCGTCGCTTTTTGCGGCGAATCCCGTCGCGAGCGAAGAAGATAAAGCGGCGGCGGTCGCGCAGATGACGGACGGCGTCGTCGCGCTCGTCAAGAGCGGAGCCCCGGGCCCGGTCGTCGCGCTTGGCGATTCGGCGTTTCCGGTCGTCGTCGGCGAATACGAAAAAGGCGTTATGCAACCCCTCGTCGCGGCGGCGTTTACGGAGAAAGGACGCGTTGTCGTTTTCGGGCACGACGGTTACTGCAACGCCGAACGCATCGGCGCGTCGCCGTCGACTCAACGTTTTGTGACGAACGTCGTTCGTTGGGCCGCCGGAGCGGACGCCGACAAGAAAAACGCCGATATTCTCGTCGCGGTTTGGCGCAATCCGGCGACGGCGGAACTCTTGAAAAAAGAAGGATTTAACGCCGTTTCGGTCGACAAAGTTCCGGAGTCGTTCGACGTAATGTTCGGCCCGGCCGCGAGTATTCCGAAAGACCAATTCGACAACTTGCTCGACGTCGTCAAGAACGGCGGCGGTTTCGTCGGCGGTTCGCTCGGTTGGGGTTGGATTCAGCTGAACCCGGGGAAAAACTTCCTGACCGATCACGCCGGGAACGCTAGCTTTACGAAACACGGCGTCGAACTCGCTTGGGCGGACGGCTCGGTCGACCCGATCGGCGCGAACGAGTACGACGCGAAAGCGGCGATTCCGAAATTTGCGTCCGGCGGCGAAGTCGTTCGTTTCGTTGAGAAGCTCGCCGAATCGAAAGACGCCGCGGAAAAAGAACTTGCGGCGACCGACGCGGCGACGTTGCGTCAAATTTCGTCGACGGCGTCGTTGACGTATCGCCACCTGCCGAAGGAAAAACGCGGCGCGTTCGAACGCTTGGCGTCCGGCGGCGACGAAATCGTTCCGACCGAAAAAGCGCCGATCAAGAGCGACAATCTCTTGGCTCGCTTGACGATCGCGATTCAAACCGACCAATATATCGCCGGGCAAATGGACGGGACGACCGACGCCGACGACGTTCCGGCGCTTGCCGCGTCGCAAGATTTTCCGGGCCCGGTTCCGTCGGAAGCCGAGCGTTTGCAAGGCGTTAAGGTCGCGATTAAGACCGGCGTTCCGGACTGGAACACGACCGGGCTTTACGCCGCGCCGGGCGAAAAGATCACCGTTCGCGTCGACGAAGCGACCTTCAAAAAGCTCCCGCGTCAACTGAAAATCCGCATTGGGGCGCACCGCGACAAGAACTGGCATCACAATAGTTGGACGCGCTACCCGGAAATCGCGCTCGAAAAAACGCTCAAATCGCCGGAAATGGAAATCGCCAACCCGTTTGGCGGCCCGGTTTACGTCGTCGTTCCGCGCGGAATCGAAGGCGCCGGTTTGGGCGAAATCGAAGTCGAAATCTCCGGCGCGGTGAAGGCGCCTTGGTTCGTCCGCGGCGAAACGTCGCTGGAAGAATGGAAGAAGATTCGCGAATATCCGGCGCCTTGGGCCGAACTGCAAGGGACGAACGTCGTCGTTACGCTCCCGTCGTCGGTGATTCGCAAACTCGATGATCCGCAAGAACTTATGATGGTTTGGGACGCCGCGCTCGACTTCATCGCCGAGTTTGCCTCGACCCCGATGCGCCGCGACCGCCCGGAACGCATCTGCTGCGACCGCCAAATTTCGGCCGGTTATATGCACTCCGGTTACCCGGTGATGACGTGGATGGACGTTCAAAACGACCTCGCCGACGCTAAGAAGTTGAAGGAGCAAGGGAACTGGGGCTTCTATCACGAGTTCGGGCACAACCACCAATCCGGACACTGGACGTTCGCCGGTTCGACCGAAGTAACCGTCAACTACTTCACGCTTTACGTGATGGAAAAACTGAACGGTATCGCCGCGGCCGACTCGCGTCCGGGCGCTATCGGGAAAGAGGCTCGCGTCAAGCGCTTCAAGCGTTACGTCGAAAAAGAAGGCCGCTCGTTCGAAGTTTGGAAGTCCGACCCGTTCCTCGCGCTCGGAATGACCGTCCAAATGCTCGAAGCCTTTGGTTGGGAACCGTTTATCCGCTCCGTTGACGAGTACCGCAAGGCGCCGCAAGCCGAACTGCCGAAAAACGACGATCAAAAACGCGACCAATGGATGGCGCGTATGTCGCGCAACACCGGCAAAAACCTCGGCCCGTTCTTCGAATTGTGGGGCGTTCCGACGTCGCAAGCGGCCCGCGACTCGATCAAAGACCTCCCGGTTTGGATTCCTGAAGAGCTGCAAGAGTTCGCGAAATAAAAGCGTCGAAGTCGTTTAACGGCTTAGTTTAGCGCGACGTTGAAACCGGCGTCGCTTCCGCGTTCGAGGTTCGCTCGACGTTGGGGGCGGCGCCGGTCGGCGTTTCTTGCGCGACGCCGGGGGAGCGCCTTGTCAAATTTGCGTCGCTTGGTAAAATAAGGAAAGCGACCGTTTCGCCGCGCGTCGTTTCGGCGGCGTCGGGGCAAAGTCGCGAACGCTTAAACGTTTCGGAATTGGAGATTTACGACTCGCAAGAGCCGAAAAAGCGAAGGGAAATAAGGAGAAAACGATGCTTCTGTTTTTAACGGGAATCGTTCTATTGGTCGTCGGTTACTTGACTTACGGGCGTTTCGTCGAGTCGGTTTTGGGCCCGGACGACCGAACGACGCCGGCGATTAAGCAGGCGGACGGGGTCGATTACGTCGTCTTGCCGCACTGGAAAAATATGTTGATTCAGCTGCTGAACATCGCGGGCGTCGGGCCGGTAATCGGCGTAATCGCGGGGATTAAGTTCGGCGCGATCGTCTTTCTGCTGATTCCGATCGGGAACATTATCGGCGGCGCGACGCACGACTTCATCGCCGGGATGGCGTCGCTGCGCAACCGGGGCGCGAACCTGCCGTATTTTATTAAGTTGACGCTTGGCAACGTTTATTACTGCGCCTTTTCCGTTTTCACCGTCTTTCTGCTCGCGCTCGTCGTCGCCGTTTTCATCAACGTTCCGGCGAACCTGATCGACAAAACGTTCCTGCCGAACATCCCGTTCTTTTGGGGCGCGGTCGGGTCGATCTTTCTCTATTATATTGTCGCGACGATGTTTCCGGTCGACAAGATCATCGGCAAGCTGTACCCGATTTTCGGCGCGGTTCTGTTGATCGGAAGTGGCGCGCTGTTGGTTTCGCTCCTGTTTCGCGGTTTCGGCGACCCGGCGATTTTGACCGAGTCGGAGGCGTTTAAGGCGGGCAAACTGACGCAACCTATTATCCCGTGCCTCTTTGTAACGATCGCCTGCGGGATTTTGTCCGGGTTTCACGCGACGCAATCGCCGATCATCGCCCGCACGATGAAGACGGAACGCCAAGCGCGCTCGTCGTTTTACGGGATGATGGTTCTCGAAGGCGTCGTCGCGATGATTTGGGCCGGCGCCGCGCTCGCGATTTACAACTTGGATTCGGCGCTGATGGAGCAGGATGCAACCATCGTGTTGGCAAAGATTACGGAGAATTTTCTCGGCTCTTGGCTCGGGAAAACGACGGTCGTCGCGGTCGTCGTGCTGGCGATCACCTCCGGCGACACCGCGATGCGGAGCATGCGCCTGACTCTTGCGGAAATGATGAAAATCGACCAAAAGCCGATCGCGAAGCGGCTGGCGATTTGCGCGCCGATTATCGCGGCGATTTGCGGACTCCTTTGGTGGTCGAACCAAAACGCGGCGTCGTTCGGCAAACTTTGGAATTACTTCGCTTGGGGGAACCAAGTCCTTGCGGCGTCGACCCTTGCGGCGGGCGCGACTTGGCTTTACGGCTTGAAGAAAAAGGGTTGGATCGCGGCGCTTCCGGGCGCGTTTATGACGTTTGTCGTCGTTAGTTACATCTTGTGGACGTCGACGGCGCACGGCGGCCCGGTCGGGGTTGGGCTTGAGTTGCCCCAAGCTTACGCGCTGGCGGCGGTTGTAACGGTCGTCTTTATCGGTTGGAGCGTTTGGCGCGGGTTGCGTTTCGCGAAGGGCGGAATCGTCGAGTTGGAAGCGCCGAAATATGATTTTTCGGAGGTGGAAAAATTGGAAGACGTTGCGTCGCAGGAAGCCGTCGGGAAAAAATGACTCGACGCGCAACGTTAAGCGGCGCAAGCGTTTGCGTCGCGGCGATTTTACTTCTCGTCGCGTTGACGGCGGACGGCGTCGGGGGCGAACCCGGCGGCGTTCGACTCGACGCGGCGACGTGTTTTCTTGACGGCGGCGAGATTGGCGACAAAGGCGGGGGCGACGCGGCGGACGACGTTTCGAACGCCAATAACGACGCGACGTCGCCGACGGAAGCGCCGCGAATCGAGAACTTTGCAAGCGGCGACGCGATTTCGTATTCGGTCGCGCTTTTGCGGGGAAGAGCGCCGGGCGTCGAGCGAGGGACGGTCGTCGTCGAGAATTTGTCGTCGTCGCGGGCGACTCGGGTAACGCGGGCGCCGGTCGTCGCGGGGCGGTTCAAGGTTCTCGTCGAGTTGACGCCCGGCGAAAACCGGTTGACGCTGGCGGTCGGCGGGGCGCGAATCGACTTTGTGCTGACGCGGCGGCCCGACGATAATCCGCGGTTCGTTCGGCTGATTTACTTTGTCGACTCGACCGGCGACGAAACGTTTGCGACGCCCGATTTTTGGACGACGGACGAAGCGGAAATGGCGCAAATTCGGAGGATTGGGGAGAATGAGGCGACTTTAACGAGCGTTTCCGGAACGTCCGGCGTTAGAAACGTCGCGGAAAATCGGCAAAACGAAGGAGTTGAAACGATTTTGACGAGCGAGTCGGCGACGGAAAGCGCGCAAAACGGCGAAAACGCGTCGAATAATTTCCGAGCGAAAATCGGAACCGCCGCGCTCCTTTGGCAAACGGCGACCGCCGAGCGGCTGAACGACGCCGGATACGGGCGCCGAACCTTTTCGCTCGAACTCGACGACGCGGGCGACCCGGTCGTTTGGGTTTTGCGCGGCGAAAAAACGGCGGCGGAGTACGCGGCGCTCTCCGAAACGGAGCGGTTCCGGGCGATTTATCGGGAGATCGAAGCGTCGAATTTGGCGTCGGAGTTCGCGCGATACTTCGTTTCGGTCGCGTTCGCTCGGAAATTGGGCGAAACGGCGGGGACGGGAACGATTAGCGAATCGAGGAAAAGCGCCGAAGTTGGAGAAGAGACGCAAAATAAAGCGGTCGCAACGTTTGAAGCGGCGGAAGACGAACGGATAAAAACGTTTTTGACGATTTCGACGATCGGCGCGACGGAAGAAAAAGGGGAAAACGGCGAAGACGCGGCGATTGAAGAAGATAAAGTAGGCGGCGAAACAGAGAGAATTGAAGGGACCGGGGGAATCGGGGGGAATAGCGCGGCAGGGGAAAACGGCGCGACTGGGAAAGACGGGGCGGTCGGGGGAATTGCGGAGCGGGGGCGTCCCGGCTCGACTTGGGCGCGAGTCGCGTTGGGGGGCGGCTCGGTCGCGGCGCTCGACGCGTCGACGCTCTTTTCTTGGCCCGATTCGTTGGTCGACGTCGCCGACGCGTTCGCGGACGCTCGACCGATTTCGGAAGATTTCGCCGCCGACTCCGGGTTCCGCCGGACGCGTTGGGGGCTGACCGCGTCGACGCTCGGGGCGGGGCTGCACGAACTCGGGCATTCGTTCGGGCTCGACCATTCGCCGGAGCCGACCGACTTTATGAGTCGCGGTTTCGATCGGTTCAACCGGATTTTTACCGTCGTCGAGCCGCCCGACGCGAACTCGCCGAACGCCGTCGAGAGCGTTTTCGACGACGAAAGCGCCGCGACTTGGACGCCGGAAAGCGCGAATCGGTTGATTCGGTCGCGTTGGATTGAAAAATGAAGCGATTTTGGGCGGTTTTTAGCGGTCGCGCCGATTTTGACGCTCGGCGGCAATCGGTTGGCGTTAAGTTGGGAGATTTTTTTGTCGCCGACTTGACCGCTCGGCGGATTGAAGCGGTCGCGTCGGCGGGCGTTGGGCGGCGTTTGGAAGGACTTTAACGGTTTAGACGGTTGAGGCGATTTTAGCGGTTAACGTCGAGCGGGCGGCTTCGAGCGCAAGGCGACGTCTTGGAAAAATTTAGCGGATTTAACGATTTTGCCGAATTGTTGGCTTTAACGAGCGTTTAAAGAGAGGAAGCGCGGCGAGAGGAGCGCGCGAGTTTTGACGAATTTAACGGATATTGCGGATTTGACGGGAAAAATAAGCGTCGCCGACGCGAAAGCGGGACTCGATTTGTCGATTTTCGGCGAAAAACTTTCCGGGCAGAGCGGGATTCTCGACCTGATGAACGACATTGGCGAAGCGGTCGCGCTCCGGCCCGACTTGCTCGCGCTCGGCGGCGGGAACCCGGCTGCGATTCCGGAAATTCAGGCGCTTTGGAGAAAGAGCGCCGCCGATTTTCTCGCCGACGCCGCGTCGTTCGACAAAGCGCTCGTTTGTTACGACGCGCCGCAGGGCGATCCGGCGTTTCTCGACGCGTTCGCTCGACTTTTCGCGGAGCGGTTCGGGCTCCCGATAACGTCGAAAAACGTCGCGGTCGTTAGCGGCGCGCAACTCGGCGCCTTTTGCCTCTTGAACCTCTTGGCCGGACGAACGCGCGACGGACGGCGGCGCAAAATTTTGATTCCGGCGTCGCCCGAGTACGTCGGATACGCCGATATGGGGGTCGAGCCCGATTTGTTCGTCGCTTGCCCGGCGAAAATAACCTTTCCTAACCCGGATAATCCGCAAATTTTTAAATACGTCGTCGACTTCGACGCGGTCGAGCGGGCGGTCGCCGAAAACGACGTCGCGGCGATTCTCGTCAGCCGACCGACGAACCCGAGCGGCAACGTCTTGCGGCGAAACGAGTTGGAGCGGTTGGACGCGTTGGCGGAGCGGATCGGCGCTTGGCTGATCGTCGACTCCGCGTACGGCGGCCCCTTCCCGGGAATCGTTGAGGACGAGCGCGAACTCGACTCCGTTTTTTGGGGGCGGCGAACGATTTTGACGTTCAGTTTGTCGAAAATCGGCTTGCCGGGGTTGCGAACCGGGTTCGTCGTCGCGCCGGAGGAGATCGTCGAGCGGTTGGCGGCGATCACCGCGATCGTCGGACTTGCCAACGGTTCGCTCGGACAGCGAATCGCGAAACCGTTCTTCGAAACCGGCGAAATTTTGCGGGCGTCGCGGGAAATCGTTCGCCCCTTTTACCAACGTCGGCGAGCGGCGGCGGTTGAACTCCTTGGGGACGAGTTGCGGCGAGTCGGCGTCGACGGGCGGTTGCACGCGAGCGAGGGCGCGTTTTTCCTTTGGCTTTGGGCGCCGGAGCTAAAGTCCGGTTCGAAAACGCTTTACCGCAACCTGAAAGAGCGGGGCGTCCTCGCGATTCCCGGCGACGAGTTCTTTTACGGGCTCGACGGCGCCGCGACCGACGGAGGGGACGGCGGCGTTAAAGTTGGCGCGACCGGTAAAGTCGGACAAAGCGACGGCGGAAAAGCGGAGCGCGACCCGATTTTTGAAGCGCATCGGCGGCAAATGTTGCGGATTAGTTTTTCCGCGGCGGAAAACGTCGTCGAGCGCGGATTCCGGATTATCGCCGAAACGCTCGCGGAAACGGTCGCCGCCGACGCTCGCAACGCTCGTTAAAGTCGTTAAAACCGACCTCTTTGATTTATTTTTAAACGTTCGTTAAACGAAAAAGGCGGCGCGGTCGGCGGCGGTTGGCGGCAAGGGCGTTAAAACGGCGATTTTTGAAAAGGATGAAAATTGTTTGAAATTTTGGGCGCGAATCGGCGGACGGCGCGCGGAGCGGAGGCGGCGATTTTCCGAATCTTTTGCGAAATTTCGCGTTTTTTCGGTCGACGCGTCTTCTAAAAAACGCGTCGGCGCCGTATAATAGAACGGAAACTCCGTTTTTAACGCCGCGTCGTTCGGGCGCGTTTCGGCGTCGGGCGGCGGTTCCGTTTTCGACCGGAGTCGGCGCGTTATTATTGAAGTGCAATTTTACCCGTTATATTAATATATTGACAAAATGAGCGAATTTAACGCGAACGCTCCCTCCGAAAGCGTTTCGACGCCGCGCAACGTCGCGGTGATCGGCGCGAGCGGGAGCATCGGAACGAGCGCGCTCGACGTGATCGCGGCGTCCGACGGGCGGCTCCGAGCGAGCGTTCTTTCCGTCAATAACGACGTTGTTAAGTTGGTTGAATTGGCGAAAAAATTCCGGCCCGACGCGGTCGTCGTCGCGAACCCGAACGCCGACCGCGCCGCGTTGGCCGAGCTGCCGTCGGGAATCGAAATCCTTTGGGGCCCGGACGCGTTGGCCGAAGTCGTTCGACGACCGGAAATCGACGTCGTTTTGTTGGCGATCGTCGGCGTCGCCGGGTTGCGCGTCGCTTGGAGCGCGCTCGAAGCGGGACAAACGCTCGCGCTCGCGAATAAAGAGGCGCTCGTCGCCGGCGGTTCGCTGATGACCGACCTGCTCCGAACGAACGGCGGGAAACTTTACCCGGTCGACAGCGAACACAGCGCGATCTTCCAATGTTTGCTGTCGCGGCGGCTCGACTCGAACTCGACGTTTGTCGACGGTTCCGACGTCGAACGGCTGATTTTGACGGCCAGCGGCGGCCCGTTCCGCGATTGGAGCTTAGAACGTCTCAAAACGGCGACCGTCGCCGACGCGCTCAAACACCCGACTTGGCAAATGGGGGCGAAAATTACCGTCGACTCCGCGTCGACGATGAATAAAGCGCTCGAAATCATCGAGGCGCGTTGGCTTTTCGGGCTCGACGCCGATAAAATTTCGGTCGTCGTTCACCCGCAATCGATCGTTCACTCGATGGTCGAGTTCGTCGACGGCGCGGTGTTGGCGCAGTTGAGCCCGCCCGATATGCGGCTTCCGATCCAGCTCGCCCTTTACGAAACGGAGCGGCGGCCCGGCCCGACCCGCAAATTCGACTGGACGCAAAGCGCGACGCTCGAGTTTTTCCCGCCCGACCTCGAACGCTTCCCGGCGCTCTC
Organism: Thermoguttaceae bacterium; assembly: GCA_017436025.1. Lineage (GTDB taxonomy): Bacteria > Planctomycetota > Planctomycetia > Pirellulales > Thermoguttaceae > RUG369. Next base: position 30,044 of record JAFSDX010000231.1, on the reverse strand, counting down.
GCTCGGGTTCGAGGTCGCGAAGAAGGGGGGAACCGCCGGCGTCGTTTTGAACGCGGCGAACGAAATCGCCGTCGACGCTTTTCTCAACGGACGAACGACGTTCGACAAAATTCCCGTCGTTTGCCGTCAAATCCTTGAAAATCATTCGTTTGAAGAAAAACCGACGCTCGAGCGAATCGTCGAACTCGACGCTTGGGCGCGAAAGGAGACCGAAATATGGATTTCTCGATAGCGGCGTTACTCGGCGTCGCGGAAGACGCTTCGGCGTTGGCGAACGCGATGGCGGTCGCTTGGCGCGTCTTGATCGTCCTTTTGGGCGTCAATATGTTGATTATTGTACACGAGTGGGGGCACTTTATCGTCGCGCGGATGTGCGGCGTTCGCTGCGATAAATTTTACATTTGGTTCGACGCGTACGGCTTCAAGTTTTTCAGCTTCAAATGGGGCGACACCGAGTACGGCCTCGGTTGGCTTCCGCTCGGCGGGTATGTGAAAATGCTCGGCCAAGAAGACAACCCCGGCGGGATTCAAGCGGAAATCGAGCGCGCCAAGCTCGAGCGTTCCGAAAAAGATGGCGAGCTTTCCGCCGAGGAAAAAGCGGCGAAAGACGAAGAGATCGCGAAGCTGGAGAACCAAGCGTTCGCGCCGGACAGTTACTTGGCGAAAAACGTTTTCCAACGGATGGCGATCATCTCGGCGGGCGTTTTTATGAACGTCGTGTTCGCGATCGTCTGCGCGACCGCGGCGATTTTGATCGGAACGCCGGAATCGTCGGCTCGCGTTGGGTTTGTCGCGCCCGGTTCGCCCGCTTGGAAGAGCGGAATGCAAGCCGGGGACGAAATCGTCGGGATCGGCGAAAATAAAAATCCGGTTTTCTCGTCGATTATCGTCGCGACGATGGACGGGAAGGAAACGAACTTCGACGTCTTGCGCCCCGGCGCCGACGCGCCGACGACGTTGGCGATTCAACCGCGTTTCAGCAAAGGCGATATGAACCCGACGATCGGCGTCGGCCCGTCGATTTCGCTCGACTTGGCGGCGATTCCGGGCGGCGCGCCGTTCGCTTCGTCGCTCGACCCGCAAGAAGCGGCGCAAATCGAAGAGCGGCTCGGCGCGTTGACCGGCGGCGAACGGCTCGTTTCGATGAACGGCGTCCCGGTCGAAACGCCGGCCGACCAATACCGCTTGGCGCGACTCTTTGTCGACCGTCCGATCGAATACGTCTTCGCGCCGACCGTCGCCGGGAAAGCGGGCGAGCGTTCCGTCGACGAAACGAAGGAAAAAATCGCGGTAACGATTCCGCCGACCGGCGCGCCGGAGATCGGCGTTCGGCTGACGATGGGGGAAATCGTCGAGATCCGTCCCGGTTCCGCCGCTGAAAAAGCGGGGCTCCGCAAGCGCGAAGTCGACGAAAACGGCGCCGTAACGCAACGCGGCGACGTCCTGCTCGAAGTCGACGCCGAGCCGATTCTCGACCCGCGCCTCCTGCCGTATCGCCTCTTCGCGAGCGGTTCGAAGGAAACGCGTCCCGAGTTGGCGTCGAAACTAACGCCGAAATCGATGTTAAAATCGGAAGACTTGGAAAGTCCGGTCGATTCGAAAAAACCGGAACTTGGAGCCGCGACCGCGATCGCGCCGACCGGAACGCAAACGGTCGCGTTGACGGTTTTGCGCGACGGCGAACGCGTCGATTTAACGGCGACCTTGCCGAACGCCGCGCCTTACGACGGGTTTGCGTCGAGTCGCGGCGCGATGGCGTGCGGGCGACTCGGCGTCGCGTTCGAGGTGTTGCCGGTCGTCGCCGGAATCGACGGAACCGTTAAAACCGACGCGAACCCTATCGGCGGCGAAATCGTTAAAATCGAAGCGACCGTTCCCGATCCGGGCGTCGGCGCGTCGAAGGGAACGCGAGAACTCTTCAAAGCCCTGACCGGCGTCGAAGCCGGAGCGGGCGAGCAAACGAAAACGACCGAAATCGTCGGCGAGACCGACGCGGAGCGCGCCGAAATCGCGCTGACTTGGCTTTCGAGCGTCGCGCCGCTCTTGCCGAACGGAACTCCCGTCGTCGTAACGGTTGAGGCGAAGGACGGCGTCGAGGCGAAAATCGAAACGACGCTCCGTCGCGCCGAAGACGCTTTTATCGTCGAACGCGGCCTTTATTTCGGCGGCGACGCGATTTTCCATCGCGCCGACTCGCTGGGCGAAGCGTTAAGTTTCGGCGTCGCTAAGACTTGGGAATGCGCGACGATGATCTTTACGACGCTGAAAAACTTGGGTTCGACCGTCTCCGCGAAGGCGCTCGGCGGCCCGGGGATGATCGTCGGAACCGCTTACGCGGCGGCGGGCGAGCAAAACGGCGTCTTCCTTTTGTTCCTCTGTATGATCAGCGCAAACCTTGCGGTCGTTAACTTTCTGCCGATTCCGGTGCTGGACGGCGGGCATATCGTCTTCCTTCTGTACGAGGCGATAACGCGTCGCAAACCGAACGAAAACGTCCAAGTGATTTTGAGTTATATGGGCTTGGCGCTGATTTTAGCGTTGATGTTTTGGGTGATTTACCTCGACGTCGTGCGATACTGCTTCTAACGGCGGTTGCGTAAATCGCGACGCGACAAGGATTAACGGCGCTCCGTAAAGGGGCGGTCGATAAAACGGCGGCGGTCGGCGTGAAAAGCGTCGACCGTCGTTTTTTGACGCGGCGCGAACGAATCGGCGAATCGGCGAAACGGAAATCGGTTGGCGAACAAAAGCGCCTATTTTTTCCGTTTTGCCCTCCTTGACAAGTCGGCGAGTTTTGCGTAAAATAACAATTATTCCGAAGAAAAGCGTTTTTTTTGCGTTTTGGTTGTTAAAATAGAGAAGTTAAGAAAAATAAGCAACGATTTCCGAGTTGGGACGATTAACCGGGAACCTAAGACGGCGCGCGCCGCCGAACAAGAAAGCGGGGATCGATGAACGTAATTCAAAACGAAAAGCGGCTCAAGAGAGCGAGCGAATTTTGCGGAAGCGCAAGACGAAACGCAAAGCGTTGGAGCGAAATAGTTTTAACGGCGCTCGACGCGTTGACGTTAGCCGCGCTTTGGTGCGTTTTCGCGTCGACGCTCGTTTGTTGCGCGTTCGTTCCGACGGAGCGCGTCGTCGCGTCGACGCTTATTCTTCTAACGTTCGCGATTCCGGCGGTTTACGTCTTGCGCGAGACCGTTTGGATTTGGCGCGAAAGCCCTTGTCGACTCCCGAAATCGGAGTTCCGAGCGCGAGTTTGGACAGCGTCGCTTCCGCTTTGGGCGACGGCGGCGGTCGTCGCGGCGACTTGGAGCGCGAGCGACGGCGATTCTGTTTGCGTAAAGGTTTTCGCAACGGCGGTTTATGCGTTTTGCGTCGACGTCGGGGCGGCGCGTTTCGCTCGACGTTGGGGCGCGACCGTCGCGAGAGATTGGCGGCTCGCGTTGGAAAACGACGCGGCGTCGTCGACGAAAAATACTTCGGTCGAAGAAGTTGCAACGTCTGAAAAGGCGGCGGTTTGCGACGTTGAGGAAAAAGATCGCGACGCGGCGAACGCGGCCTTGAGCGTCGACCTGTTCGAAGAGGAAAAAGAAGATTTTGGCGAAACGGGCGCCGAAGTTGACGGCGAAACGCTTGCGACGCAGCGCCGCGTTCGAGCGGAGGACGGCGGAACGCAAATTTTCGGTTCGGTCGCGGTCGAATTCGAAGGAGACGCCGAGGTCGCGCCGGTTTTTATCGCGTTTTGTCCGCCGTTCGAAGGCGTTCCGTCGTTCGACTTCGAGCAAATCGCCGGGCCGGAAATCGCCGTCGAGCCGTCGAGCGTTCAACCGTTTGGCGTTCGACTCGAAGCGAAACGACGAAACGCGCAACCGTCGGAAACGCAAGAGGTTGCGAGCGGCGAAAAAGTCCGGATCGAGTATTTCGCGTCCTTCCCGCCGTTTGACGCGACGGACGAGGAAACGTTTTAAACGCGGCGCTACTCGGTGTCGCGTGTTTTCGGCGCGTTGAAAAATGAGTGTTACTAGACGTCGCTTAGTTTCGGCGCGTTGAAAAACGAGCGTTACTCGACGTCGCCGATTATTCGAGATTGATTTTTAGCGACGCGTTGGAAACAGCGGCGTCGAAGTCTTTAGTTTAAAAGGAATTAACGATGAAATTGATTCAAACGATCGCAAGCGTCGCGCTGGTTTTCTCGGCGGTTGGCGCGTTCGCGGCGGACGACGTTCGCGTCGTCGAGCGTCCGGAAATCGGCGACGCGGCGCCGCATTACTTGGCGAACCGAGCGCCGCTCGAACCGTCGCCGTTCTTGAAGTTGCCGCTCGGCGCCGTCAAGGCCGAAGGTTGGTTGGGCGAAGCGCTCAAACGCCAAAACGAAGGGCTCGCCGGGAAACTCGGAACGATCAGTAAATGGCTCGAAAAGGCTGAAAACGCTTGGCTTATGAACGGCGGGCAATACGGTTGGGAAGAGCTTCCGTACTGGCTCCGCGGGTATGTCGATATGGCGTACCTCGCCGGCGACAAGGAAATGATCGCCGAAGCGCAAACCTGGATCGAAGCGATTCTAAAGAGCCAACGCGCCGACGGTTACTTCGGCCCGGGCGATCCGAACGCCGAAAAGCCGATCGACATTTGGCCGAATATGCTCGTTCTCTTCCTGATGCAATCGTATTACGAGAACACCGGCGACGAGCGCGTTATCTCCTTTGTGTCCAAGTACTTCGACTGGATCGCGATGCGTCCGGACGAACGCCTCCTCGAAACGTATTGGGAAAACAGCCGCGGCGGCGATATGCTGCACAGCTGCCTTTGGTTATACAATGTAACCGGCGATAAAAAGTTGCTCGCCGTCGCGGAAAAAATCCACGAGAACACCGCGAACTGGCGCCAAGTTTCGGGCCTGCCGAACTGGCATAACGTCAATATCGCTCAATGTTTCCGCGAACCGGCGACGTATTGGCAACTCTCGAAAGACGAAGCCGACAAAGCCGCGACGTACAACAACTTCTGGCTGATTCGCGCGATTTACGGGCAAGTTCCGGGCGGTATGTGGGGCGGCGACGAAGTGTCGCGACAAGGCTATATCGACCCGCGCCAAGGGATCGAAACCTGCGCCATTTTCGAGCAACTGACGAGCAATATGCTCCTTTTCCGCGCGACCGGCGACACGTTCTGGGCCGATCACGCCGAGGAAGTCGCTTTCAACTGCGCTCCGGCGGCGCTTATGCCCGACTTTAAAGCCTTGCGTTACATCACTTGCCCGAACCAGCCGATCTCCGACGCGAAGAATCACAACCCGGCCATCTGCAACGCCGGGCCGTTTATGTCGATGAACCCGTTCAGCAGCCGCTGCTGTCAACACAATCACGCGCACGGCTGGCCGTATTACGTCGAGCATCTTTGGACGGCGACGCCCGACCGCGGCTTGGCGGCGACTCTTTACAGCGCGTCGCAAGTTTCCGCGAAAGTCGGCGACGGAACGACCGTTACGATCAAAGAAACGACGAACTATCCGTTCGACGACGTCGTGAAGCTGACCGTTTCGCTTCCGCAAGGCGTTGATAGCGTTAAGTTTCCGCTTTACGTTCGCGTTCCGAAATGGACGGTCGGCGCGTCGGCGACCCTCAACGGCGAAAAACTTGCCGTCGACGCGGCGCCGCAAAAGTGGGTTCGTATTGAACGCGAATGGAAGAACGGCGACGTCGTCGCGGCGACCTTCCCGGCGAAACTTTCGTATCGTAAGTGGCGACAAAACAAGGATTGCGTCAGCGTCGATTACGGGCCGCTGACCTTCTCGCTGAAGATTGACGAAGAGTACCGCCAAGAAGCCGACGGTCGTCAAACCGCGATCGGCGACTCCGGTTGGCAAGACGGCGCCGACGTCGACGCTTGGCCGTCGTTCGAGATTCTGCCGAAATCGGCGTGGAATTACGGGCTGATCGACCCCGCGACGCTCGACCTTTCGCAAATTGAGGTCGTTCGTAAGCCTTGGCCGGAGAACAACTTCCCGTGGACGACCGACGCGGTTCCGTTCTCGATTAAGTTGAAGGGGCGCAAAATCCCGAGTTGGGGGTACGAGCCGACCGGTTTCTGCGAAACGCTTCCGTTCAGCCCGGCGACGACCGCCGAACCGGTCGAAGAGCTGGAACTGATCCCGATGGGCGCGGCGCGTCTGCGTATTTCGGCCTTCCCGACGGTCGAAGAAAAGTGAATGAAGCGATTGCGTTAAATATTGAACGGCGCGACTTGCAAACGTAGAGTGAAACGTTGACGTCGCGTCGTTTGTCGGCTGAAAAAAAGAAAAACTCGACGCTTTTGACGGAGCGTCGAGTTTTTTTGCGCCTTTACGCGGCGTCGTTAAAAGTCGGCATCGCGCTAAGTATGGAAATAACGAGAGTTAAGTCGCTTGCGTCGATTAGACGAAATCAATTTCGTAAGCGGCGCCCGCGTAGTTCGCTCCGACGACGCATTGCGTCGCGGTTTTGGAAAACGCGCCTTGCCAATAGTAGTGGAGGTGCCCGCAAAGGATTGCCTTCAAAAGACTTTGCTCGCGGAGCCAATCGAGGAATTCAATCGTCGTCGCGTCCGGTTTTTGCTGTTCGCGGCGGCCCGGATTGAAGTCCTTCATAAGTTCTTCCGGAACGCCGGTTAAGTAGGCGCATTGCGAGTTTTTGCCGATCGCGACCTCGAAAAGTTCCGGCGTATGAAGCGGAACGTGGCAGAGCGCGACGATCGGAAGTCCTTTTTCTACTTCGGTTTGGAACGCCTTGAACACTTCGGGCGTAACGTAGTAATAAACGTCGTCGAACGCGACGAAGTTAACGCCGTTAACAACCTTAGACGCGAGCTTTAAGTCGTTCGGGAAGGCCTTTTGCGCGCGCCCGAACGACTGCGCTTTGTAGGCTTCGTCCTCTTTTGCTTCGCCGAGGTAGTGGCTGTACTCGTGATTACCGGCGGAAACGAAGGAGTAAGTCCCGGCAAATTTGGCGTTTACGGTTTCGTAATTTTTGTGGCTTGTGAAGTCGATCAGGTCGCCGGTGTGCAGGAAGAGGGCGTCGTTCTTTTGCGCGAGCGCCATCGCGGCGTCGAAACGCTTAACCCCGTCGCCAAAGTGTTTAAGGCGAGCGGCGGCGAGTTTTTTCTTGCGTTCGACTTCGCGATCGTCGGCGAGGCAGAAGTGCGAGTCGGAGACGTGAACCGCTTTAAACGGTTGCGTCGCGCCGACTTCCAGCGTGAGCTTTTGCGGTTTCAAGAGCGACTCGTCGGCGGCGAGAAGCGGGGAAACGGTCGGCAGGGACGAGGCGAGACAAAGGCCCGCGCTCGCTTTGAGAAAATCGCGGCGATTGATTTGCATAAACGTTGTCCTTGTTTAAGTTGTTGTGAGTCGCCGTTTGAGCGACAAGTAGTAATATTCGGGGAAACGCGTTTAAAATTCGACGACGCAGAAGACCGGGCGGTGATCGGACGCGAGCGGTTCGTCGACGACGCAAGTCTCGACGACGCGGGCGTTAGGCGCGTTGCGGATGAAGACGTAATCGATTTGAACCGTCGGTTTGTCGGCGCGAAAGGTGGGGGCGTCGGCGCCGATCGAGCGCCAAGTTTTTTTCAGCTCGACGACTTCCGGCGAATCGGGCGTCGCGTTAATATCGCCGACGAGAATAATCGGCTTATCGTACTTTTTCGCCTCTTCTTCGATGATCTTAACCGCTTGTAAACGCGTCTCTTGCGTCAGCGGAAAGTGCGTGTTGAAGAAGACGTAATTTTCAAATTCGCAAATTTGCAAAACGCGGCGGTGCGAACTGCCTTGAATGTAAACTTTCGCGGTTTTGAGCGGTTTTGAGCGCGACAGGACGCCGACGCCGTAAAGCCCGCCGGGCAGCTCGATTTTCGACTCAAATTTCCCGTTGAGACCGGTCTTTTCGGCCAACGCGGCGAGCTGGTCGACGTCGGCGCCGCTGCGATTCGTTTTGCAGTCGACTTCTTGAAGTCCCGCGACGTCGGGGTTTACGTCGGCGATAACCTTAGCGGTTCGGTCGAGAAACGCTTGCGTCGGGTCGGAGTAGGAACCGCCGGGCGCGCGACCGATTTGAATGTTGTAGGAGAGAACGCGAACGACATTCGTCTCTTTTTTAGGCGACGCGGCGTCGTCTCCAAAAACCGGAACGCCGACGCAAATGAGCGCGGTTAACGATAAAACGTTGCGATGAAATCGGTTAAGTAGGTGTAAAAACGGCATGCGAAACCTTTCTCGGCAAAATGAAAATTGACCTCGAAGCGAACAAACAATAACGACGCGCTTTAGTATAATCGAAAAGAGGCGCGATTGCAAGCGATTTCGCGGCGTCGGCTCGATTTTTCGCGAATTTTTTGGACGTTGGACAACCGACGGCGGCGCCGGGACTTGCGTCGAAAAAAAGGGGGCGCGGCGAGAAATTTTTCTTTGCGTCGCGAAAAACGCTTGACTTGCGCGGCGCGGCGGGTACAATTATAAGGGCTTTTCCGCGTTTTTGCGTTAAGCGGAGGCGAATTTTGGGCGTCGACGGTAAGCGACGGCGGCGTCGCGTTAGTTAAAAAAGGAGTTGTTAAATGGCTTTTACGCAAGAACTTAGAGAACGTAAAGACGTGCCGGCGGAAGACGCTTGGGATTTGACGCCGATGTTCGCGTCCGAAGACGCTTGGCGCCAAGCGTTCGAAAATTGGAAGAAATTGGCGGAAAAGGTCGAAGATTTTCGCGGCAAGTTGAACGACGTCGAGACGCTCGTTAAGTTTTTCGAGTACGAACGCGAAGTCGACGTAACCGCCGACCGACTCGGGGTTTACGCTTACCTGAAAGCGGTCGAGGACGTCGTCGATCCGGCGCGCCAAACGATGAAGGGCGAGTTTTCGTTGGCGGCGAGCAAAGCGGCGGAAGCGGCGAGCTTCGCGCGCCCGGAACTCCTCGCGCTTTCCGAAGAGCGTTGGGCCGAACTCCTGCGCGACGAGCGTTTGGCGCCTTGGAAGTTGAAGCTGGAACGCGTTTTACGTTATAAACCGCACTCGCTTTCGGCGGCGGAAGAGAAGTTGTTGGCGGCGGTTTCCGACGTCGCGGGCGCCTCCGGGAAGACGTTCCGCGTTTTGAACGACGGCGAAATGGATTTCGGAACGGTCGCCGACGAAGACGGGAACGAAACGCCGCTGACGCCGGAAACGTTCCAACTCTTTTTGCATTCGTCGGTTAGAAGCGTTCGTAAAGAGGCGTTCGAGAAGTTTTACGCCGAGTACGGCAAGCGTCAAAACACGTTGGCTTCGACGCTCGAAGGCTCGATTCGCAAAGACGTCTTTTACGCTAAAGCGCGCAATTTCGAAAGTTCGCTCGAAGCGGCGACCTTTAGCGAAGCCGTGCCGTCGAGCGTTTGTCGCAATTTGGTCGAGACCGTCCGCGCCGCGACCCCGGCTCTTTACCGTTATTACGATCTGCGCCGTCGCGCGATGAACCTCGACGATATAAGGTTTTACGACGTTTACACGCCGATTTTGTCCGACGTTAAAGTCGATTATTCTTGGGACGCCGCGGTCGAATTGATTGGCGACGCGCTGTCGCCGCTTGGGGACGAGTACGTCCAAACGCTGACGAAAGGACTGACGACCGATCGCTGGGCCGATAAATATCAGAACAAGAACAAACAAAGCGGCGCGTTTAGTTACGGCGGTTACGATTTTCCGCCTTACATTATGATGAATTACAAACCGAACGTGATCGAAAGCGTTTTCACGCTGGCGCACGAGGGCGGCCACTCGATGCACAGCTGGTATTCCGCGCGCACGCAACCCTACGAATATCACGACTACACGATTTTCTTGGCGGAAATCGCCAGTACGTTCAACGAGCAACTCCTTGCGCGACGGCTTTTAGAGAAATCGACCGACTCGAAAACGCGAGCTTGGATTATCAACCGCGAACTCGACTCGATCCGAACGACGATCTTCCGCCAAACGATGTTCGCCGAGTTCGAACTTCGGACGCACGAGAAAGCGGAAGCGGGCGAACCCCTTATGGCGCAAGCGTTTCGGGCGATTTACCGCGAACTTCTCGACGATTATTTCGGACCCGATTTCGCGATGGACGACGCGCTGGAACTCGAGTGTTTCCGCATCCCGCACTTCTACCGCGGGTTTTACGTTTATAAGTACGCGACCGGACTTTCGGCGGCGATCGCCTTGGCCGAGCGCGTCTTGAACGGCGGCGCCAAGGAACGCGACGAGTACCTAAACTTTTTGAAGGCGGGATGTTCCGCCGATCCGCTCGACATTTTGAAAGCGGCGGGCGTCGATATGGAGAAGCCGGAACCGATCGTCGACGCGATGAAGCGCTTTGAAACGTTGACCGACGAACTGGAAGCGCTCCTCTTCGACCAACGCGCGGGCGGGAATTGGACGCAAGTGCAGTTTTGACGTTTTAACGCGTTGAAAAGTAAGAACTAAGCGGAGCATGACGCGGCGTCGAACGCGTCGGGCTCCGACGATGAAAAAAGCGAACGCCGCGTTAAAACGACGTTCGCCTTTTTATTGGTTGCGACCGCAAGCTCCGCGATTAAACGGGTTGCGGTCGACGCTCTTTAACGGCGTTACTGTGGTCGGTACGCCGCTAACGCGACGATGACAAAAACGAAACCGACGCAAATCGCGAAACTGACGACGAAACCGACGACGTCGCAAACGGTCGGACGGTTGAACTCGAGTCCGCCGAATTTGAATAAACGCTTGTCGTCGAAGCGGTTAGGGTTCTCGTAAGAGAGGCGCATTTCCTCCGCGTCGCGTTCCGGGTCGGGGTCGACCGGCGTCTTCATCTTGACGAAGTAACGGTCGAGAAGCTCCTTGTTCCCGCGCGGCGTTACAAAACTTAGCAGAATCAGGAAGACGAACGGAAGGAAAAGACGCGTCGGAAGTCGCATCGCTTCAAGGGTTCCGTTGCTCGCCGAAACGAGGTCGAAACCGAAACGTTCGTAAAGGAGGAAGTCGAGTTCGAACGAACCGCGCCCTTTTAAGCTAACGCCGAGCGACGCCAAGTCGTCGACCGATTTGAAGCGGTCGGTCGAGCGGACGCGGGAAGCGCCGAGGTCTTCCGTTTGAGCGAAATTCGGGTCGAAAAGTTCGAGCGTCGGAGCGTCGGCGGCGACGTAAGTCTTTTTACCGTCGATAACTTTAGCGACGACGCGACCTTTCGAGTCGACGACCAACTCGGCGCCGTTTTCGTCGAACGCCGCGACGCCGCCGCCCCAAAAGATCGCCTTGCCGCCGGTTCGGAATTCGTCGACGATCGTTTCGCCGAGCGCGATTTTCTTCGGCGCCGGGCCGAGTTCCGCGTGAACCGCCGCGGCGCGTTCGGCGTCGCTAAGTTCCGGCGCGAGCGAACTTTCGAGCTGGGCGCGGCGTTCGTTCCAAACTTGAATCGCGGCGTCGCGTCGCTCGACGTCGGTCGGCGAAACGGCGCGCGTCTCGCGAACGACGACAAATTCGTTCGTCGCTAAGTATTGCGGATTCGACGTTAAGGACGGTTTAAACTTCGCGGCGTTCATCGGAACGAGGAAGAAGAGCGTCAAGGTCAACGCGATCGTTCCCCAAGCCGACCATTTGTTGGCGCGGCGCCAGTACAGCCCAATCCAAAACGGCGCGGCGAAGACGATCGGAATTTCCCAAGCGAATTTCAGCTGTTCGAAAACGTTCATCGAGGTCAGCGAAACGACCGTCGCGCCAATAATAACGATCGCGCCGCAGAGCCGCCCGGCGAAAACGAACGTCTTTTCGCTCGCGTTCGGGTTAACATACGCCGCGTAACCGTTGCGGACGACGAGCGCGGAAACCACCAGCATATAACAACTTGCGGAACTCATCAGCGCCGCCAAAAGGCAGGCCAGCATCAAACCGACCAAACCGCAGTTGAGCGGGCCGAGGAGTTCGCGAGTCGCGACGCCCCAAACTTTGTCCGGGTCGCTCGCCAGCTCGACGTTGCTCGCGAGATACGCCAACGCGACGAGCGCGGTGAACGCCCAACCGATGGTGCAGAAACGCTTTAGGATGTTGCCCGCGACGAGGCCGAAGCGCGCGTTATACTCCGTTTTCGCCGAGCCGCCGCCGGTCGCGATGAAGTGCGGTTGGCAGACGATGCCGAGAAGATTCAGGAGAGTAATCGCAAGGATATAATGGAGCGGGAACTCGCCGCCTTTGGGGCTCGTTAAGATTTCGAAATACTCCGCCGGGACGCGGCGATGCAGCGCTTCGAAACCGTCGAGCGTTCCGGAAAGTTCGCGCGGAGAAGAGGTTGCGTCGACGCTTGCGGTCGCGACGGCGGAGGTCGACGCGGCGTCGTTTTGGACGACGTTTTCGGAGGTTGACGCGGCGTCGTTTTTCGCGACGGCGGAGGTCGACGCGGCGTCGTTTTTGGCGACGTTTTCGGAGGTTGACGCGGCGTCGACGTTTGCCGTCGCGACGGCGGCGTTGGCGCGGAGCGTTTCGTTTTCGTCCTTAACCAACGCGTCCAAACCGACCGGAATCAGGACGATCGACAGAATAACGATGAAAATCCCTTGAATCAAGTCCGTCCAATAAGCCGCGCGGAGTCCGCCAAGAACGCCGTAAAATAAGACGCAAGCGGCGGTTAGAACGATGATGAATTGGTCGAAACCGACCGTCCAGCCGAAAAGCGACAACGTATCGGCTCCGACCAACGGCGCGCCCATTTTGCCGATGGCGGTCATCCCGACGCCGAGGTAAACCATATAGAAAACGACGCCGAAAATCATATACGCGAACGCGAGCGCCTTGCTTTGGTAACGCTCCTCGAACCAGTCGCCGAGCGTTAGGCAGCGCATACGCCGGTACCAAACGCCGCAAATCCAGTAAAACGGCGTTACAAAGAGCCAAAGAAGACCGCTCCAAACGCCGCTTAAACCGTTGGTAAAAGTCGTTTTAGCGGTAACGATCGGGTCGGACGCGTTCGTTCCGGCGCCGAACGCGGCGAACATTTGAAACATCTTGCCGAAACTGCGGCTGCCGAGGAAATAGTCCTCTTGCTTTTTGACGGATAACATCGACCAAAGGCCGATCAGCGCCATCGCGACGAAGTACGCGGCGAGGACGAGATAGTCGAGCGTTGTTAGTCCCATTCGATTAAACCTTGTCGTTAAACGGGTTCGAGGTTGACGGAATGAAAACGGAAAATAAAATCGGCGGCGCGATTATTGCGTCGCCGGCGAAAGCGGAGCGTCCGATTGGGACGACGTTGTTAAGTCGTTTAATCGTCGCGGTTAGTTCTGCGTTTGCCGTCTTTAGGAGGCGACGGCGAGTCGCTCGTCGGTTTGAGGAGGGGCGTTCCGAACGGGCCGCGTCGAACGGTGAACGCGCCGGAACCGTCGTCGGCGTCGAGGATTGCGAGCGAGCTAAAAAAGGTCGCGTCGGCGTAATCCGCGTAATGCAGGATCATTCCTTCGAGGCTGGCGGGGGGCGTCGGGGCGCCCCAGTCGGGGAAGCGAGCGTGCGTCAGAACGAGGTGTTCGAGGCGGATTCGCGTTTCGTCGTCGAGCGCGACCGCGTCGGCGTAACGCTTGACGACGTCGCGACTTAGGATGGCGTGTCCGAGAAGTTCGCCCTCGACGGTGCGACGCGGCGCCGCGACGTGTTGCTCCATTTCGATAATTTTGCCGACGTCGTGTAAAATGGCGCCTGCGACGATCAACGGTTTCGAGAGCGTTTTTTTCAAGTCCGGGCGAACGGCGCGGAAATGGTCGGTTAACGAAACGGCGATTTTCGCGACGGAGAGCGCGTGTTCGAGCAAACCGCCGGGGTAGGGGCGGTGATGGGCGCGCGAGGCGGCGGTTTCGAAGAGAACGTCGCGGTTTTCCTTGAAGACGCGTTGTAACAGCGTCAGCAACGGGCCTTTGCCGATTTGCGATTTGGCGAACGCAAGTATTTCATTGGCAAGCGCTTCCGGTTCGACGTCGGACGAAGGGCGGCAAAAATTCGGGTCGAAACCGTCGCGTTTGTCGGCTTCGATCGTTTCGCGAACGCGGCGCAACTCGAATTTCGGGCCGTACCCGAATCCGGATTCGCGCAAGACCGCCCGGATTTTGTAAAACTTGCCCGCTTGCCAATCTTTGTCGCATTCGTCGAAAAACGGCGCGTCGCTCCAAATCGGCGTTTGGATTTCGCGCCATTTGTCGCGGAAAACCGTTTTGTAATAAGGCTTTCCGTCTTTGGTGCGGAGTTTTTCCTTCGCGGCCAAGAGGACGAAACAGTCGGCTTCGAGTCCGATTTCGAGTTCCGAAAGGGTTTTGATCGGCGAACGCGCGCCTCCGTCGCCGGGGACGGGCGCGGGCGGTTGCGGAGGTTGCGTCATTGGCGGCTCCTTGCGAATGAACGAGGGAAACGGGAGGCGGAAGGCGACATTAAAGTCGACGCGGTAAAGGGTTGCGTTTTTTAAAAAGGTCGACGTTGTTACTTGACGTCGTTAAGGTTAAACGTCTTTTGGCGCCGTGTAACAAACGGCGTTTGTCGTCGTCAAAAAACGTCGGAATCGTCGTCCGGTTTCTTTTCGAGAACGAGCGGAAGTTCGACGACGAAGCGCGCGCCGCCGAGCGGGGAATCGTCGACGACGATTTTTCCTTGGTGTTCGCGAACAATTTTTTGGGTTACCGGGAGGCCGAGACCGGTGCCGCCGCTTTTGTTTTTCGACGCGAAGGGGCGGAAAATCGCGTCGCGGTTGGCGGGCGGGACGCCGGGGCCGACGTCGTCGACGATAACGAAAACGCGCTTTGAATCGGCGTCAAATTGGGTTCGCGCTTCGACTCGACCGCGAGGAAAACGGGGAAATTCGGGCGAATTCGCGCTTTCGCTCGGAACGGAAACGCTTGCGCCGTCGGAGTTTGCGTCGAAAGAGGCGGGGGCGGAACCGCTCGACGTTCGACGGCGCGGCGGGGCGTCCGGGTCGTAATCTTTCGACGCTTCGATCGCGTTGCCGATTAAGTTGACGACGGCGCGGTGAATTTGCTCTTTGTCGAAATAAAAACGGGGGATCGACGCGTCCGGAAAAAAGACCAGCTCGACGTCGAGATCGTCCGCCCGCCCGCGCGTTAGTTCGACGACGTCCTCCATCACCTCGTTGAAATCGGCGAACGACCAAACGGGAACGCGTTCCTTGCTGAACGTCAACATATCGAGGACGAGATCGGAGATTTTCGTTTGATTTTTCTCAACGATGCGCCAACCCTTCGCGACGAGATTTTCGTCGTGATCTTTGAGGCCCGCGTCGATGAGGTAGCTGCCGCCGCGGATTCCCTGTAGGATGTTTTTGATGTGGTGCGAGAGCGCCGCGACCGTTTGACCGATCGCCGCGAGCCGCTCCGCCTGCGCCAAACCGACGTAATATTGCGCGTCTTCGATCGCCAACGCCGCTTGGCAACCGATTGCAATCATTAGCTTTAGATGGTCGAGCGTTAGCTTTTTGGAAACGCGTCCGTCGCAAGCGTCGGCGGGATTTTCACTCGAAAGCGACGCGGCGTCGTCGGTCGCGTAAATTTCGAAGGGGCGCGAATCGGAACCGGCGTCGGCGTCGATAAAAACCGGCGTTCCCAACGCGTCGGCGCCGAGAGTCGGCGCGGAGAAAAGATCGTCGCGACGGTTGGGCGCTTTATCGGAAGTTGCCGATTGCAAAGGAGTTGCGAACGACGCGTCGGAGCGGGAACGCGACTCCGACGGCGAAACGGGCGCGTTTTCGACGTTTCGCGGCGCGTCGAGCGTCCCCCAATCGTCGCGACGCCGTGAAACGTCGACGTATAAAACGCCGACGAGACCGTATCGTCCCTGCATCGGAACGCAGATCGCCTCTTTGACGCCGGCGTCGAGAACGCTGACCGAGCCGTTCCAACGTTCGTCGCGGCAAGCGTTTCCGGTAAGAATTCCCTTGCGATTTTTGAACGTGTAATTCAAAATCGTTTGGCTAACTTGAACGCGGCCGCCGGTTTTGCGCGTGCGGGACGACTTCGGAACCAGCTTGTCGGCGTCGGCGTCGTAAAGGAAAACGCAACCGCGATCGACGGGCGCCCATTGGAAAATCAGCTCCAAAATGCGGTCGAGCAAGCGTTCGACGTCGAGCGTTCGACTTGCCGCTAACGTCGCGTGATACATGAAGTTAAGGTGGGCGCGCGCTTTTTCGAACCAAGCCGATTTTACGTCGTCGGCGGAGGCGGCAAGGGACGACGAACGGGGGAAAACGCGACTTTCTTCCGGCGCGAGCGCGTGCAAAACCTGCGACGCGCCGTCGTCGTCCGCGTCCTGAAAAACGTCGACGAGCGGTTCGCGCGAGCCGACGTCCGAAACGCGCGACGAAAAAAGAAGAACCGTTTTGCCGATTTGGATTTGGTCGCCGTTGAGGAGGCGCCGCGTTTTGATTCGGCGACCGTTGACGTAAACGCCGTTCGAACTTTCGAGATCGACCAAGATACGACCGTCGACGCCGCGTCGTATTTCGGCGTGTCGGCGTGAAATTTCGGCGTCGCGCAACCGAATTTTGTTCGACGCGTCGCGTCCGATCGTCGCCGTCTCGGCGTCGAGAGCGAAACGATTTCCTTGGTCGTAACCTTGAATGACAAAAAGCGAGTCCAACGTCCTCTCCGGTCGGTTTTTCGCCCGAAAGCCGAAAGACTTTGGGCCGAGTGCGCAAGTTGCGATCGAGCGCGTCGCCGAAACGCGTCCTCTCCTATTTTAACGCCCGGGCGTCCCGATGAAAAGGAATTTTTTCGTTTTTGCGTCGACTTTTAAGAAAAAAAGAAACGATCTAACGTTTAAAGCGGTTGTAACGATAATATCGGCCCCGTTGAGCCTAACGAACGCGTCTTTCTTACCGAGTTAGGGTTGACTAATTGTCGGTTTGCGGCTGTGTTAGTCTCGGCTAATTTTGGCTGGGTTAGGCGACCTTTGCGGGCGTGCGCCGACGAAAAAAGGAAGAGGCGGCGTTAACGGCAACGCGCGCTACTCGGTTTCGAGGCCAAATTTGCGGCGGTAATAATCGATTTTAAAGTCGCGAACCGGTGTTGCCGACGAAACGTAACGCTCCTTAACCGCCCGATATTCCGGGGATTGCGCGATCGCGACGTTCGCGGCTCCCGACGGGGAGTAAAGGATCGAGAATTTGACCGGGCGACCGAAAATTTCCGGCGGACAAACGACTTCGCGTCGCGCTCGAATCTCCGGCGTTATCTTTTGTCGCAACACGTCGACGTAAAAAAGTTTGAACGCGTTTGTTTTTCCAAATCCGCTCATAAACAGGACTTCGGAGATTTGGGAATCGCGAATTTGTTCGACGAGTTCGACGTTGAGACGCGTCGGAATCAACTCGGCGTCGGCCCAAACGCTTCCCGGTCGGCGGCATTCGCGGACGGCGTCGCTCATCGAAATGCGGCGTTCGCGCAAAAAACGGAGAATCGAGTCGAGCGTGATTCGGTGTTCGAACCCGTCGCGCTCCCGAAAGACGCGGTTATTACCCCGAGGCGCAAAGTTTGGGTCGTTTAACTCGCCGTATGTCGCGAGATTTAACATCTTCCAAAGGCTCATTTTGTTGCCGTAAAAGAAGGGCAAAAAGAAGTTTTCCTCGTCGTGCGGGTGGATGGTTCCGACGACGACGCGCGTCGAGTTCGGGTCGACGGGATAACGGTCGAGGTAAGCGTGTCGCGTAACGTTTTCCAAGGCGGGCTCCTAACGCCGTCGAGAGAGGGGAAGTCGTTGGGGAATAGGAGGTTGCGTCGTAGCGCGGGCAGTACGAACGACGCGACGTCGTCGATAACGTAACGGTCGACGGCGCCGCGTCGTTTTCGAGCGTTGCAAACGTTTGTTACAAACGTTAACTTTGAGCGTTTTTCGCGTCGTATTCGCGGATTTTTTCGCGAAGAACTTCGAGCGCTTTGTCGATAATTTCGTCGTAACCGAAAGCGCCGATTAACTCCCCGCCGCTCTTTAAGTTAACGCGGTCGGCGCCGCACCAAAGTCCGACGTCGGCGTCGTCCGTTTCGCCGGGGCCGTTGACGCGACAGCCCATCGTCGCGATTTTCAGCGGGTAGTCGCGAGCGAACTCCGCCGCCGCTTCAAGACGTCGCGCCAACTCGACGAAACGACCGTTCTGCACTCGACTGCAACTCGGGCAACTGACGACGTTTAGCGCGGGAAGTTTTGTCTCCGGATCGACGACCGTTCCGGCGGCGACGTTGGCGAGAATCGCGCGGCCCGCTTCGAGCTCCTCCGTTTTGCGGTTCGCCTCGACCGTCAGCGAGACGCGGAGCGTTTCCCCAATTCCTTCGTTCAGAAGGGTTTCGAGCGCGAGTCGCGACTTCAAAACGCCGCGCGGCGGGGCGCCCGCCTCCGTAACGCCAAGGTGAAGCGGGACTTGCGGACGCAACGCGGCGAAACGGCGGTTCGCCAAGACGACCGTTTCCGGGTCGGAGTCTTTAATCGAAACGCAGTAACGGTCGAAGTTTAGCGAGTCGAGGAAGTCGACGTGTTCGAGCGCGCTTTCGAGGAGCGGCGCAAAGACCGTTTCGCCGTCCGGAGCGACGCCGCCGTTTTGCGCGACTAACTCTTTGTACCGGGCGAGTTTAACGGGGTCGACGCTGCCGCAGTTGACGCCGACGCGGAGGGCGCAGTCGTTCGCGCGAGCCGTTTCGACGAGGAACTCGACCTTCTTTTGCCAACTCAATTCCGGTTCGAGCCGCCCCAAATGTCCCGGGTTGTAACGAATCTTGTCGACGTGCGGCGCGACCGCTTCGGCCAAGCGGAAGTTCTCTTGAAGGTCGACGGAAATGTTGGCGGTTCCTTGGGTTAGACGGCGGATTTCGGCGAGCGCTTTCGCGTCGCTCGGGGAGTCGACGGCGACGCGAACGAGCCCGGCGCCCGCTTCGGCGAGCGTTTTGACCGAGGCGGCGGTCGCCTCTATATCGGTCGTTTTCGTCGCG
This sequence comes from Thermoguttaceae bacterium, assembly GCA_017436025.1. Lineage (GTDB taxonomy): Bacteria > Planctomycetota > Planctomycetia > Pirellulales > Thermoguttaceae > RUG369. Next base: position 11,070 of record JAFSDX010000231.1, on the reverse strand, counting down.
GTCATCGTTTGAATCAAAACGGGGGCGTCGCCTCCGATGTAAGCGTTGCCGACGCGGAACTTGCGCGTCGTTCGTCGAGCGGTCGTCATTTGCTTCTTTCCGTTTTTGGCTTGGCGTTGAGGGCGGCGACGCGGCGTCGCCTGAACTCGAAGGGGCGGCGAATCGGATTGCGCGTCCCTTTCGTTATTTTCTTGCATTGCGTTAAAAAGTCAATCGGCGGCGAAAAATTTTTTGCGGCCGACGCGGTTTCGGTTGATTGATAAACCGCGTTGATAAAAGTGTTGCGTTGCAAAGGGGCTTCGGGGCAACGTCGACCGAAAATGACGGTCGCGCGGATTAAAACGATTGCGCGGGGCCCCTTGACAAAGCGAAAAATCGGGAGTATAAATTAAACGGCGTTTTTTCGAACGCGTCGTTTAAAATTGTTTCGACGTTTGAACGTCGCGCTAAGTTGAATTTTGAAAGGGTTTGCGCAAGATGAATTGCATCGTGTTGGCCGCCGGATACGCGACGCGGCTTTATCCGTTGACGGAAAATTTCCCGAAACCGCTCCTCGAAGTCGGCGGCAAAACGATCGTCGACTGGCTCTTGGACGACTTGAACCAAAGCGGGAAAATCAAGCGTTGCGCCGTCGTTTCGAACGCAAAATTCGCCGAGCATTTCCGCAAGTGGCGCGACGCGAAGCAAGCGAGCGAAACAAAATTTAACGCGCCGATCGAAATTGTCGACGACGGCTCGACCTCGAACGAGACCCGAATCGGCGCGGTGAAAGATATTTTGTTCGCGCTGGAAACCCTTGGCTGGTCGGGGGATACGCTCGTCGTTGCAGGCGACAACGTCCTGAGTTTTTCGCTGAACCTTTTCCTCGACTACTTCGAACGCAAGGGGAAGGAAACGCCCGGCGCCAACGCGGGAATGCGGTATTTCGAACCGAGCGCCGAAAAGTTGCGCAAGTGCGGCGTGCTGGAAATTGCCGACGACGACCGCGTTTTGTCGATGGAGGAAAAGCCCGCCGAGCCGAAATCGCATTGGTGCGCGCCGCCCTTTTACTGTTACGCCGGCTTGACTTGCGATAAAATTCGCGCCGCGTTGGCCGACGGTTGCGGATTCGACGCGCCGGGGAGCTTTCTCGCTTGGACGTGCAAAAACGAGCCGACGTTCGCCTTCGAGGCGCCGGGCGTCCGCTTCGACGTCGGGAATCTTGAAAGTTACCAAAAAATTAAGGCCGAATACAAAGGTTACGACGCTTAACATCAAACGCGGAAGCGGGGAACGCGACAACGTTTAATATATGTTGCGTTCTTAAAGATAACGAAAGGTAAACGTTATGACGACGAAGTTTAAGCCGTTCGATCCGGCGAAAAAATATTTGGTAACCGGGGCCGCCGGTTTTATCGGCTTCCATCTTGCGAAAAAGTTGGCGTCGCAAGGCGCGCAAGTCGTCGGGTTCGACAATATTAACGATTACTATGACGTTAATTTGAAATACGCTCGACTTGAACAACTTAAACCCTTTGAAAACTTTAAGTTCGTGAAGGGCGACCTGGCCGACGCCGAAGCCGTGAACGCGCTTTTCGCCGAAGAGCGATTTGACGTCGTCGTCAATTTGGCGGCGCAGGCGGGCGTTCGTTATTCGCTCGAAAATCCGAAGGCTTACGTCGACTCGAATCTCGTCGGCTTCTGCAATATTTTGGAAGCGTGTCGCCATAACCCGGTCGAACACTTGCTTTACGCGTCGAGTTCGTCCGTTTACGGCAACCAAGAAAAGACGCCGTTCTCGACCGACGACCGCGTCGACGAGCCGATTTCGCTTTATGCCGCGACGAAAAAAGCGAACGAACTTCTCGCGTATTCCTATTCGCATCTGTACGGGATTCCGGCGACCGGGTTGCGCTTCTTCACCGTGTACGGCCCTTGGGGACGTCCGGATATGGCGGCGTATATTTTTACGCGTAAAATCTTTAACGGCGAACAGTTGCAAGTCTTCAACGGCGGCGATATGTTGCGCGACTTCACTTACGTCGACGACATTGTGCAAGGGATTGAGAATATGCTTTGCAATCCGCCGAAGCCGAACGCAAAAGGCGACCGCGCCAAGGTTTACAACATCGGCAACAACAAGCCGGAGAAGTTGCTCGATTTCGTCGACACGTTGGAGCGCTTGATTCAACGACCCGCGCATATCGACTTTAAGCCGATGCAAGCGGGCGACGTTTATCAAACGTTCGCGGACGTTTCGGAACTCGAACGCGATTTCGACTTCCGCCCGAACACGCCGATCGAAGTCGGGCTGGGGCGTTTTGTCGAATGGTACCGCGAGTATTATAAAATTGTCGACTAACCGCTTGAAATAGCGCGTTTTAGAGAGCGAAAAAAAGCCGCGCCGGTTCGACGGGAAAGGTCGAGTCGGCGCGGCTTTTTCATTAGAACGGCGTTTGACGCCGCGTCGTTTTTGCGTTCGAAACGATCGTTTGACGCCGCGTCGTTTTTGCGTTCGAAACGATCGGTTGACGCCGCGTCGTCTTGGTGTTCTAAACGCTTGTTTGGCAACGGTTGCGGATGAGCGTTAGAAGCCGATTTTCTTCAGCCAAGCGGCGCAACGCTCTTGCCAATCGGCGGCGTTCGGTTTGTCGTTCCAAAACATAAAGCCGTGCGGCGCGCCCGCGTAAACGTGTAATTCGCAAGGAATTCCGAGTTTGCGCAACTTCTTGTAAACCTCGACGGAACCGACCGGCGAATAAATATCGGCGTCGCCGTGAACGAGGCAAAGGGGCGGCGTTTTCGCGTCGAAATGAAAATCGCTCAAAATTTTCGCGCCTTCGCCTTTGTTCGCGTTCGGATCGGTCGCTCCGTCGGTCAGAACGTAAGCCGGATAGATCGGTATCGCGAAATTCAGGTTCGCGGGCGTTTGGTCGAGTTCGTCGACCGGTTCGTAAACCTCGGTTTCCGAATTGGTTGCGGCGAGAAGCGTTAAGCAGGCGCCGGCGGAATACCCTTGCGCGCCGATTTTGTTCGGGTCGATTCCGAGCTTCTCGGCGTTGGCGCGGAGATAGCGAATCGCGCGGCGGGCGTCTTGGAGCGCCGGGGCGTAAATCGGGCCCGACGCCGGGCGAGGGGCGCGATAAACGAGGACGGCGGAGACATAACCTTTGGAATTCCAGTACTTAGCGTTCGGGATTCCTTCTTCGCCGTAAAAGCAGGTATTGAAGCCGCCGCCGGGAATCGTCAAAACGCAAACGTCGGACGTTTTCTTTTCCGGTTGAAAAATAAGGAGATACGGCGTCGTAACGCGGCGCGCGGAGCCGGCGGGATTCTCGACGTTCGGTTCGCGAACCGTTTCGCCGGGCGCGAGATTCGGCCAAAGTTCGACCTTTTCTTGAGCCGGAACTTGCGTCGCGGCAAAGATCGCCGTCGAAAAAAGCGCGACGGACGCCAACGTTTTTAAGAGGGAAGTCGTTTTCATTGAAGGACTTTCGTTGAGAAAGGATAAAAACGGAAAAACGGAAAACAAAAAAGCGACGAACCGTCGACGCCGCGTCGTCCGGCGTTTTTGTTGGAGAAACGCCGGACGTAAAGGGCGCGGGAAAAACGGTTGCGTCGCGTTAAATTGTTGCGGAACGACGCGGCGTCAATCGAGCGGTTTGTTCCAAGGGCGAATCGAAACGCGACGGAAGAAAATCTCGAAACCCTCCGATTGCAACTGGATGCGACCGGAAGTCGGTTTCAGGTTGTACGCGCGGTTGACGAACTTGCCGTTGAGATAAACTTCCATCTTGTCGCCGACCGCGTAAATGACCAATTCGTTCCAGTCGCCGGGGCGGTCGACGTCGAGCGGACCTCGGAAGTCCCTTTCGTTCTTCCAGTTAGGCGAACGACCGAGCCATTGGATAACGCCGTCCGAGTTGGCGCGAATCGTTTCCGGCTTCCCGTTTTTCGGGTCGAAAACGCGACCGCCGGGGCGCTTCACGACGTCGCCGGTCGCCTCTAAACCGTCTTCCGGTTGCGCGACGACGCAAATATCGCCGATTCCGCCTTCGACGAGGTTCGCCTGAATCGAGCGGGCCCAAAGTCCGGCGAAACCGTTGTCCGGGCCGGTCGCGTGAATCATCACTCCGGAGTCGCGGGCGCCGCGGCGGTCGGCGGGCGTCGCTTTGTCGCCCCATTTGAACTCGACGGTAAGTCGGTAATTTTCAAAGGTTTCGAGCGTCGAAAGACCGCCCCAATCTTCGCCGCCGAGACGCAAAACGCCGTCTTTAACGGAGAAGACGCCGTCCGGGTCGTCGGTTCCGCTCTTCTTCAAGAAGACGCGCCAACCGTCGAGATTTTCGCCGTTGAAGAGGTATTTTTCGTTCGCGGCGTCGTCGACGACCTTGAGCGCGATCGGAATGTAACCGTTGTCAAAAAGACGTTTATAAGTGTATTCGCAGTCGACGCGGAAGGTCGAGCGACCGTCTTTGCCCTTCGGTTTGCCGTTGGCGAGACCGGTTTGGTCGGAGACGAAAACGCGCTCGTTTTCCGGGTCGTTTTTCAAAATCAGCATCACGTGCCCGTCGTAATTGACGTGCATCACGACCGCGTCCGCCGGTTTCAGTTGCGCGTAAGCGGCTTTCATCGTCTCGTAACCCGCCTCTTTAACGATGTTAGGCGTCGAGTCGTAAAAGTTGAGCGGGTAGTCGCCGACCGGAACGACTTCTTTCGGGCGGTCGGGAATCATTCGGCGCGTCAGGAGGGCCGGGAGGTTCGGGTCGACTTGCCGCCAAGCGTTCGAAACGGACGCGGAGCAGTCGGAGCCGAAATAGCCTTCGCGGTTGGTCGGGCCGACGTAAACGCGTTGACCGTCGATCGTTTCGATTTGCGTTTCGAACGACGCAAGGTTGTGATTGCGTTGGAATTGCGTGTACGGCAGGCCGTAATACGTTTCGCCCTTTTTGAAGACGAAACCGGAGCCGTTCCAGTACTCGATATCTTCTTTCGGCGTCCATTCGACGTTCGCGGCGGCGCGCATATAGTCGACGATTTTCGAACGCAACTCCGCTTCTTTCGGGTTGTTAGAGGCGGCGATCGCTTCGTCGTCGGCGAACGCGGGAAGGGCTCCGAGCGCTAAAATTAGGAGCGGAGAAAAAAAACGGGAAACGGACATAACGTTCTTTCTTTAAAGCGGTTAAGTTGGAAAATTTTAAAGGAAAAAACAACGGAAAAACGAATATGACGCGGCGTCAATCGAGCGGGAGGAGCGAAATGTTGCGGAAGAAGATTTCGGCGCCTTCCGATTGCAGCTGGATTTTACCGCTCGTCGGTTTCAGGTTGTAAACGCGGTTGACGAAAACGCCGTTGACGTAAAACTCGGCGGCGTCGCCGATCGCGTAAATCGTCAGTTCGTTCCAATCGTTCGGACGGTCGACGTCGTTCGGGCCGCGGAAACCTTTGACGTCGCGCCAGTCGGGGGAGCGTCCGACCCATTGGAAGCAACCTTGGGCGTTGTCGGTTATCTCGACCGGAGTCCCGCCGTCAAGGACGCAAATCTTGGCGTCGCCGCGCTTTACGACGTCGCAAGTCGCCGCGATTCCGTCGTTCGGGCCGCCGACGATCCAAAAGTCGCCGACGCCGCCTTCGATGACGTTCGCCTCGACCGAGCGCGCCCAAACGCCGCCGAAACCGTCGCCCGGGCCGAACGAGTGAAACAAAACCCCGGAATCGCGGGCTTTATCGGCGCGCGCGCCCCAAGTTTTTTCGCCCCATTTGAACTCGACCGTCAGCCGGTAATTCGAGTAAGAGCCGACCGTCATAAGGCCGCCGTACATTTCGCCGCTAACGCGAAGCGCGCCGTCTTGGACGCTGAAAACGCCTTTCGGGTCGGAGGCGCCGAGACCGCGAACGCAAACGTCCCAACCGTCGAGGTTTGCGCCGTTGAAGAGCGGGATTTCTTCGGCGTCGTCGGCGACTCGGGCGTCGAACGCGGCGCGCAGGTCGGCGGGAGCGTCGGCGAAGGCGGGAAAAACGGAAAAAACGGGGCAAACGGCGAGCGTCAACGAGAGAAACGCGGGTAAAAGGCGGCGAACGAGCATTGCGCGGTTCCTTGAAAAACGGAGCGATTATCGGAAGGCGAAACGATTGGGCAAAAGCGGCGACGCTCGAAAGTCTTGCGTCAAAAACGGGGGCCGCTTGAAATAAAACGACTATAGTATAAAGGGCGCGGCGTCGAAAAACAACCGATTTTTAACGCGTCGACGGCGACGCGTCCGAATTTGGCGACGATTTAATCGGTAAAATCGCTAGAATCGGCAAAGTTGGCCGCCGACGGCGCGACGTTGGCGAGTAAAAGAGGGAAAAAGCGGAAGAAGCGGCGCTTTCGATGGGGGAAACGGCGGGATTTGGTCGATAAAGAGAAGGCGCGGAACGGGAAACGTCGGACGAAGAAACGCTCGACGGCAAGAATTAGGTTGCGAGGAGCGATAAATGTCGGAAAATTTGGTTGTCGGAGCGATCGTCGTCGCTTGTTTGATTTACGTTCTCTTTCGGGCGCGCCGGACGTTCAAGTCGAGCGGTTGCGGATGCGGATGCGGCGTCGAGAAAAAAAGTTGCGGTTGCGCGGGTTGCGACGGTTGCGACGGCGGCGAAAACGCGAAATCGAGCGGTTGCGGTTGCGGGCGTTCCAAGTAAAACTCGATTATTAAAACGGTTTGGCACGTTTCGAGCAAAATACGGTTAAGGCGGCGTTTTTATATTTTTTGTCGCGCGTTCGATTAAAAAACGATTTTGTTAGAGCGCGAAAAAGAATATTAGCGCCGAGAAAACGATTCTTGTCGTCATTGCGTTTATTTGTCGACTTAAAACTAAGGGGACGGTTGAAAAAATAAAGGCGTTAAAATTGAAAAAAAACGTTAAAATCTGCGTCGCGACGGGAAAAACGAGCGCGACGCCGACGTTGAAAACGATAAAATTTAACGATTAAAACGATTTTGCGTTGTCGGCGGGGTTAGGCCTTGCGGTATCCGAGCGATTTCAGGACGGAAAGCGCCTCTTCGTAACTGACGGCGCGACGACGGTGAACGAGTCGGAATTTTTCGAGCGCTTCGGCGAATTCTTGCGCGTCTTTATGCGTTTCGTCGAGCGTCGCGACCGACGCCCGGCGTTCTTCTTCGAACTCGTCGTCGTCAAACGTCGCCCAGTCGGGGCAAAATCGAGCGCCGCGAGCGACGGCGGAATCGATAAAATCGGTAAAGTTGTTAAAAAGGTTTTGTTTCATTAGGGCGCTCCTTTCAAAACGGGCTTCCTCGACGCGGAAATCGAGCTTCTTCTTGCGAAAATATACGTCGTAAAACGGCGGCGCGGCGAAAAAAACGAGCGTCGACGCCAACTTTTGTAAAATTTTCCGTTTTTTTGCATTTTTCGGGCGCGGGCTCTCTTGCAACTTTCCCGCTTTCGTTTAATTTAACATAAAACGAAACGTTGGGGGAAGACGGGCGCTTTGCGTTGTTTGCGTCGACGGCGAGTTTTGCGGCGCTTTTAGCGTTTATTGGGAAGATAACGCGACGACGAACCGCCGAGTCGCGTTTTTTACGGCGAGTTTTTTTTCGACGGCGCGACCGATTTTAGCGATTTTAGCGGTTGAAACGTCGAGCGTCGGCGCGACGAATCGAGCGTCGCCGCGTAAAATGCGAATTTACGCTAAAAAAGGCCCAAATTAGCAAGAAAAACGTCGCTTTTTTCCCGATTTGGGAACGCGTCGCCTTAAAATATTCTCCGAATCGTTTAAAATAAAAGCGGCGGCTTTTGCGTCGACGAGTTTTGCTCGACGGCGTTTCGGCGGCCGAGCTTTCGTCAGCGCGCTTTATTCGGAATTGTCGCGTTTAGAGTTTGGCGTCGCGAAAATGCTTTTGCAGGCGTTTTGCGGCGGTTGGAAACGCGAATCGACGAACGGCGCAATTTTAGCAGGAGTTATTTCACTATGTCGAAGAAAAACGTTAATCAAGCGCAAAAGCCGAGCGTCGAGAGCGTCGGAAACGAGGCGACCCGTCGCGATTTCTGCCTTGGCGCGGTCGGGGCCGGAGTCGGCGTCGCGGCGCTGGCCGTTCCGGTTTGCGCCGGGGCGAAGATGGCGCTCTATCCGCTTCAACAGGAAGGCCTTTCCGGCAAAGAATACGAACTGACGACGCTCGACGCGCTCGACGAAACGCCGCGTCAGTTCGTCATTACCGACAACCTCAACGACGCTTGGGCGACCGAAGCGAACCAAACGATCGGCGTCGTTTACCTGCGCCGCGTCGGGGAAGCGGTCGAAGCGTTTCAGTCGATCTGCCCGCACGCCGGTTGCCGCGTTAAAGCCGGAAAAATGAAACACCCGAACACCGGCGAAGAGCAAACGCTCTTCTTCTGCCCCTGTCACGGCGACGTTTTCGAACTCAACGGCGAACGCGTCAACCCGGAAACGACGAAGTCGGCGCGCTCGATGGACTCGCTCGAAACGCGAATCGAAGGCGGCAAAGTCTTCGTCAAGTTCCAAAACTTCCAACTCGGAACCGCCGAAAAGAAGCCGGTCTGAGCGAAAACGAAGCGGCGGGCGCGGCGAAGCGTCCGGATTCGAACGATAAAAACGATTTTCGCGATTCAAAGCGAGCGCGTCGAACCGATTTCTTTCCTTATTAATTAATATAAGGGGAAAGAAGGGCGAAAGCGCGAACGGCGAACGTCGAGAGCGTCGACGCGAAACGATGGCGAAACGTCGAACGCGACGCTAAAAACGTCGAAGCGCGAAAATTTAATAAACGGAAATTGAAAAATGAACTTTTTAAAATGGTTGGACGAAAGAACCGGTTTGGGCGCCGGCTTTCAAAAGGTCGCTAATTGGAGCGTTCCGGCGGCGAGTTGTTTTTGCCGTTTCCTTCCGCGGACGCTGATTTTCCTCTTCCTGATGCAGGGGATCACCGGGCTTTTCCTTTGGGCGTTTTATTCGGCGAGTCCGACGAGCGCTTGGGAAAGCGTTTATTACATTCAATACCATCTGCCGGGCGGTTGGTTCGTTCGCGGTTTGCACCACTATTCGGCGCAGTTGTTCGTCGGGTTGAGCGGTCTTTACGTCTTGGGCTTGATCGTTCACGGCGGCTGCCGTCGTCCGCGCGAGTTCGTTTACTGGGCGGCGATCGGGATGTTCCTCTTCTCGCTCTGCAGCTGCCTGACCGGCGACCTCTTGAATTGGTCGCTTTCCGGCTACTTCGCGACGTACACCCGCGTCGCGTTCCTGCAACTTTTGCCGGTGATCGGCGTTCCGCTTTACCAACTCGTCGTCGGCGGCCCCGACCCGCAATTCGGAGCCCTGACGCTGACGCGTTTCCTGATTCTGCATATCGCGGTCTTCGGAGGCGGCGGACTTCTGATGATGGCGTTCTGGAAGTGGGCCGACTACCGCTCCCGCGCTATTCTCGCGAAGGAATCGCGTTTCGACGAAGTCGGACACAAATGCGCCTTGGCTTGCGCCGACAAAAAACGCCGCGCGTTCTGGGGGAGCGAAGCGCTCTTCACCGGCCTAGCGTGTCTGATCGTTTTCGGCGCCGCGCTTTTGCTCGTTTTCCAACACTCGCTGACGTCCGGGCAAATCGCCGAACGCGCCGCGACGCTTCCGGCGGAAGCCTATTTGGGCGCGGGCCTTACGTCGCCGGTCGACACGGCCGGTTCCTACGACGCCGCCCGTCCGGAATGGTCGTTCCGCGCGCTTTACCATATGTCGAAGCTGCCGATTTTCTCGAAAATCGGGATGATTTACGCGATTTTCGTCGTTCCGCCGGCAATCTTGCTCTTCTTCCTCGCGGTTCCGCTCTTGAGTCGCAATAAAGCGGGCTATTACGTTTGCGTCGGCGTCGCGGGCGTTTTCACGGTCGTTTGCGCTTGGTTCACGTACCTCTCGTATTGGGACGACTACAAGAATCCGGAACACGCGCCCGGTTTCTTGGCGAGCAAAGGGGAAGCCGACCGCTTGGCCAAGCGCGCCGTCGAACTGACCTTCGCTCCGGCGGGGATTCCGAAAACCGGCGCCTTAACGCTCCTGAAAGACGACGCTTACGTCCAAGGGCCGAAGCTCTTCGCGCAACACTGCGCCAGCTGCCACAACTTCGACTCGAAAGACGAAGTGTTGACGAATCCGGATTACGCGCCGATTATCTGCGACGATCCGACCGCTCCGAACCTCTTCGGCGCGCAAACCGCCGACTGGATTCGCGGTTTCACCAACGAAGAAACGCTCGCCGACCCGGACTTCTTCGGGAAGACCGCGTTCGCCGAAAAAGGCTCGATGATCGGCTTTATGAAGGGTCGCGTCGCCAGCGGCGCGACGCTCGAAGACGGCTCGTTTATGCCGAACCCGCTCGGTTTGGTCGCGAAGGTGATCGCCGCCGACGCGTCCCCGGCGTTCGATATTATGGAGTCGGTCTTTGAAGACTTCGTCGCGGAAGAAGAAAACGTCGAAATTTTGACGACGATTATCGACGAAGACGGCGAAGCGGACGAAGAAACGATCGCCGCCGCGCAAAAACAATACGTCGCGAAGCTCGCCGAGTTGATCAAAGCGAAATTCGCCGACGCCGAATTTATCGCCGAACTCGAACCGCGTCTCCCGGCGCCGGTTTTGGCCGGGCTCCAAGACGTTCTGCTCGCGACGCTTCACGACGAAGTTTACCAAGAACTGCTCTTCGACGCCGACAACGCTCAATATATCGTCGACGAAGACCCGGCGACCTTCCTGACCGACGCTTACCTCGCGCAACTCAACGGAAACGACGAGCCGATCGCGCCGGAAGATATGACGTACTTCAAGACGCTTCGCGCTTCGATCGTCGCCGCTTGCGACTCGATGGCGGAAGTCTTGGCCGCCGAAGCGCAACTCGACGCGCCGCGTCCGTTCGTCGAAGGGAAGTACCTCGGGCTCGCCGAAAACGCGATTTCCGATATGGAATTCCTTACTTGTACGGAATGTCACGCCTTCTACGGCAAGGAAAACGACCACGCGTGCGACCTCCGCGCTTACATGAGCCGCGACTGGATCGCCGGTTTCATCGCCGACCCGACGCAAAAACGCTT
>JAFSDX010000230.1 GCA_017436025.1 Thermoguttaceae bacterium | reverse complement strand
TATGGGAGTCGAACCCACGACCTCAACATTGCGAACGTTGCGCTCTCCCAACTGAGCTAACTCCCCAATCTTTTTAAGCCGCCTAAGCGACCGTCAACCGGTTTCAACCGCTCGCTTAACTTCGCTTCGTTAAGAAACTTGGTTCGGCTTGCGTCTCGTTGTCCCCAACTGACAAAAGAGATTTTAACCGATCTTCGCGAATTGTCAACGGGCAAAACAAAAAAAATTCTATTTTTTTCTTTCGACCTCCCAAACGCGCGCAAGCCCCCGTTTCTCTTGCGCATTTCCCCTATTTTTCGGTCAATGACGCTTTCCCCGCGGCGTTTTTCCGCTCTAAACGCTCATTTTCACCGCTGGGAACGCCGATTTTTCTTTTCATTATATTAATAATAACGCGACGTCGACACGCCGCGCCGCCCACTCTTCGCAATCCTTCGCAAACCTTCGCAAACCTTCGCAAACCTTCGCAATCCTTCGCAATCCTTCGAAAACCTTCGAAAAAATCAATCCCGGGTCGCGCCCGTTTTTTCGCCGTATTCCCAATCGACGCCGTTCCAACCCGGAACGATTTCGCCGTCGAGCCAAAGCGTCGGCGTCGAACGTCCCTCAAAAACGCCGCCGCGCGGATCGACGTATCGAACGCCCGCCGCCGCGTCGTCAATAAAATCGATACGACCGCTAAACTCCCCTCCCTTTTGCGCCGTCGAGTCGACGTTTTGTTCCGCGCTTTCCGTTCGCGTCCCTTTTTCTTTTTTTTCTGTTTGCTTCGCTTGCCCCCCTTTTTCAGCGTTTTCAGCTTTCTCCGGTTGTTCCGGTTGTGCCGCCAACACGCCGGAAAACGCCAACTTGAACGGCGAACTTATCGCGCTCGAATAATCCGTTTGCTCCGTCAACACGCCGGAAAACGCCAACGCCGCGCCGTCCGCCGTCCAAGCGACCCAGCCGGATTTCGGCAAAATCAGCCGTCTTTGCGCGTCCTTCCCAAACAACGCATCCTTCTCAATATCGCCTTCTTCGCCAACCGCGCCAACCTCGGCGTTTTGTCCCTTTTTTATATTTTGCTTTTCTTCCGCTGTTTGCGCAATTTCCGCCGAAAAATCGACCGGCGACCGCCCGCCAAAATCGACTTCCGCCAACTCCGGCGCCAGCGTCGTCGCGTCGAACGCTTCGTCGAGCCGATTAACGAGAACGCGCAACCCGTTCTTATAAACGACTTTAACGCAACGCAACGCCGCCGGTTGCGGGTTCCAACTCGCGACGGTCGGCTCGACGCCGCGTTCGAGTAATTCCGTCAACGTCCGCCAAGTCCCGGCGTCCCAATACTCGACCGCCGCAACCTCTTCGCCGACGTACCGCCGCTGCAACGTCCCGACGAGCGCGATTTCGGTCGCAAAATAATTCCAAGGCGTCCGTTTCAGCCCGGTCGGCTCGTAAAAGACGTATCCGCCGTTTCCGAACAGAATTTCGACCGCTCGATAATCGTCGCGCAACGCTTCTTCCGTCGCATAATCTCGTTTCAACGCGCAAAAATCAGGAAACGGCGGCAATTCGAAAAATCGATACATAAGTCCAACGCCGTGAAAAACCGCCAATTTATTCAAACGTCGCAACTTAAATTCCGGCGTCAGCGCGCGATGAAAGCCGTCGTAAATCCCGTAATCGCCAAAATCGACAAACTCGCCGAGCAAATGTTCGTCCATTAACGACTCGCTCCCGAGCGGCCCGCCTTGCGTTTCCTTCAAACGACGCGCTATTTCCCGTTCTTTCGTTAAAATCGCTCCAATTTGACAGGGCGTTCCGGCGTCGGCGGCGAAGTCGAGGTAAGCCCAAGGCGCGGCGCCGCTCGTCAGTTGGTCGGAAAAGTTGGCGTTTGGCGCGAAAAGTTCCGCGATTTCCGCCTCTTGACGCTCCAAAATCGGCTCGACGTCGGCCAAGCGGATATGCCAACGCGGCTTCCCGGCGGCGTCGACGGCGAATCGAGCGGCGCCTTCGCGGAAACTTGGCGAATTTTCGCGCAAGAACATATAATTCGTTCGCAACGCAAACCGTCCGCAACGTTTGCCCATTTTCGCTAAACTCGCCAATTCCTCGACCGTTCCGATCGTCGGATTCGGCGGAAAGTCGGGCAAGCGAATCGAATCGGGAAGAAGCGCGTCCCAACCGCCGGCCTCCCAATTCTGAAAAACCGTTAAAAACGGAACGCGATCGCCCGTTAAAGTCGACATTTTCGTTATAAACGCTTCCGCTTCCTTAGCGGTTCCGCCCCAAAAATCAAGATAAACGGCGTTTTTCAATTCATTGAAGTACTCGCTCGCCCGTTGCGCCGGTCGTCCGACGGTCTCCCAAAGGTCGGTTCCGACGCGCAAAATCAGCGTTTCGTCGACCGCGGAGCGTTCCCCGACGACGTTCGCCTCGTACAGAACCGCCGGAGCCGCCTCAAAATCGTTAGAACCGTTAAAACGTTGGTCGCAATCTTCGCTCCAACGCGTCCCGGCGCTCCTGTTAAGCCCCCATTTCGCGCTCAAAAACAAATTATCGTCGACAAAAAACGCCGTTCGCGGCCAAAACGGCTGCGCGTAAGCCTCCGCGTACCGCTCGACGCAAAAGCGGCGCCAATTTTTTTCCGTCTTCACCGTCCCGGCGCGAACGGCGGCGACCTCGGTCGTTTCGGTTCGAACGCAAATCCTTAACGCGCCGCGATTAACGCCGTCCTCCGGCGTCCGATCGACCGTCAACTCGAACCGTTTCGCTTCGCCGCCGTTCTTCGGTCGCGTCTCGTAAACCGCCCGAACCGCCAACTCCGCGTCGTTTACGCCGCTTACCCATTCCTCCCGTCTTGCTTCGTCGTCCCCGTCTATTTTCGCTCGTTTTTCTTTTTCCGACGCGCCGTCGTTCCGCTTGCTCGAACGCTCGACCCAAACGCAACGCGTTTCCAACTCGGACGTCGGAAGCGCCGCGCCGCTCCAAAGGAAATCGACGCCGACGCCGTCAAGCTCGAACGCCGTCCCGTTCGCCGCGATTCCAATCCGCCGCCCTTCGCAATCGAAACGATATTCGACGCCGTCGACGCGCCAACGGTCGAGCGGCGCCGCTTCGCTTTCCGCGCTTCCCGACTTCGCCGTCGCCGGACGCGCTTCGTCCGAACCGTCGCAAACGTCTATTTCAAAAGCGTTTGCCGCAAGCGTCAAAGCGACCGTCGCCGCCGCCCAAAGTCCGATCGCCCAACGTTTTTTCGTCATACTTGCGCCTCCGTCGTCGCGTCTTTTCCGTTTTTTCCTCGCCAAAATCGCGCTTCTCGTTAAAAATCGGTCGATTCGAGCTAAAAATGAAAAGTTTTGCCGCCCGTCGACCGATATTTTAGCGGAAGGAGCGCCGCCGTCGACGCTTCGCCGCGCAAAATAAAAGAACGCCCCCCCCTTTTCGTTCGCCGAAACGCGGCTAAAATGAAGTAAGTATGTTTTGCCGTTCGACGCTCCGAACGCGACCGTTCCCGATTTTCGCTCGCGCGACCCTTTTCGAACGGCGCTTTAGGCAGTTTAGATAAAAAAGTCGGGAAGTTTTATGGACGTCCTCAAACGCTTGGAAGGAATCGACGGTCTCGTCGGTTCGACGCCGCTCTTAAAAATCGACCTCCTTTGGCAAGGAAAACCGCGTTCCGTCTTCGCCAAGGCGGAATATCTCAACCTAACCGGCTCGATCAAAGACCGAATGGCGGCGCACATCCTTCGCAAAGCCTTTCAAAACGGCGAGATACGCCAAGGTTCGACGATCGCGGAAGCGACGAGCGGCAACACCGGTATTTCGTTTTCCGCGTTCGGTCGGGTCGCCGGCTGCCGCGTCGTCATCTTTATGCCGGACTGGATGTCGGCCGAGCGCATCAACTTGATGAAGGCTTACGGCGCGGAGGTTCGTCTCGTTTCCCGCGAAGAAGGCGGCTTCAAAGGCTCGATCGCGTTGGCCGAAAAGATGCGCGTCGACGACCCGGAAAACGTCTTTCTGCCGCGTCAATTCGACAACGAAGACAACTGCGAGGCGCATTTCCTCTCGACCGGGCCGGAAATCATTGCGCAACTTACCCAATTTAACCGCGAACCGGACGCTTTCGTCGCGGGCGTCGGCACCGGCGGAACGGTGATGGGGTGCGGACGTTACATCAAGAGCCGTTTCCCGAACGCGACGGTTCACCCGCTCGAACCGTCGAGTTCGCCGACCCTTACGACCGGGTACAAAATCGGTTTTCATCGCATTCAAGGGATTTCGGACGAGTTCATCCCGGCGATTTTGAAGCTCGACCAACTCGATTCGGTCGTTCGAGTCGACGACGGCGACGCGATTTTGGCGGCGCAAATGTTGTCGAAAAACCTCGGTCTCGGCGTCGGAATTTCGGCGGGCGGCAACTTCCTCGGCGCCCTCTCGATTCTCAACGCAATGCCGGAAGAGCAAGCGCAAAAATCTACCGTCGTTACAGTTTTTACCGACGACAACAAAAAATACCTCTCGACCGACTACGCGAAGGTCGAAGAAGCGAAACCCGGCTTCCTTTCGCCGGAAATCGAACTTCTCGGCGTTACCGCCGTTCGATCGCGCTAACCAACGTCGTTTCAACACTTAAAGCGACGTCGCCGGTCGCGCGTCGCCAACAAAAAACGTCCGCTCCGTTTGAACACGGGGCGGACGTTTTTGTTTTTTGCGCAATATCGAAAATTTTCAAAACCGCTTTAAAACGCGGGGGACAAGAGCGCTCGACGTCGCCCTTGCCGCCCTTCGTCGCGTTTCGGTTATTTCAGCTCGATCGTGTCGAGCCCGAACATCGTTCCGATCGACTTCGCGTTTTTGCCGACGATCTCGACTTCGAGCGTTCCAACTTTCGCCGCTTTCGTCGTCGGAATCGCCAGCTTCACGACCTTGCGCTCGACGCCCGCCGGAATGAAGAAATCGACCGGGCCGCCGATTTTCGCGCCGTTCCAATAAAATTGCGCGCGGCAGTAATCGTTAGCGACCGTCGTTCCAAGGGTTACGCTCTCCGCGCCCTCCGGAACGTCCGCGACTTCGACCGTCAGTTTATCGCCGACGGCGCCTTGCGACCACCAAATTTGCTTCGAATTTTGCCAAGCGAACTCCGGCTTTTTCTTCTCGAACTCCTTCATATTTTGAATCGCGACTTTTCCGCCGGTCGCCGCTTTTTCGCCGACCTTTAAACCGTTCAAATTAAAGGAATACTCGCGGTCGTACTCGACCGGTTCCATCGCTTCGTCTTCCATATCGCCGCGATCCGGCCCGTCGACGAGCGCGGCGCCCGGAGCACCGTACCAAAACGTCGCGACCGAGTAATCGACCGTCGCCGCTTCCCAGTGCCAAATTTCCATATCGAAACGGAAATCTTTCGCAAACGGGATACCGTCGAGCGAACGGAAACGCAAGTTGGTCGTATTCCCGAAGTTAGCGGGCCCCTCGGCGCGCGGCTGCGCGTGAAACGGCGCCGCGAAATACGCCGGCGTACACCAAGCGTACCCGTAATAATCCTCCGTTCCGGTGCCGAAGTGCGACGGGAACGTTTCGCCGTCGACATAAATCTTTTCGTCCCCTTCGCCCCACCAAGCGGAAGTCGAGTTGACAATCGACAAGACGTCGCCAACGTAAACGCCTTTACCGTCGACGGTTAAATAATTCCAGTCGCGCGTTCCGTTCCCGGCGACCGTCTCGATTTCGCGTTCTTGCCGCCAATCGGCGCGGAAGTACATCGTGTCGTCCGTCCAAGGTCGCTTCGTATAATAAACGGCGTATTCGACGTCGACGTCTTGGTCGCCCCAATTAACAAACGAGACGCGCGCCTCTTTTTGGAACGGCATATTCCAATAAGCCTTCATCGTCCCGTCTTCGCAAACTTCGGTATACCAAGACTTATACGGGTTAAGGCCGACGCCGGAGCCGAAGAACTCGCCGACCGGAACCCAAACGGTTTCCTCGCCGTCGAACGAAATCGCCAAAATAACGCTCCGCGTCGCGGC
>JAFSDX010000229.1 GCA_017436025.1 Thermoguttaceae bacterium | reverse complement strand
GGGAAGGACGGCGCAACGGGAAATGGGCGGCGCCGGCGCAAAAATCGGCGTCGGCGGCGAAATTTCGACCGTTTGAAACGCGTCGGAGCCTTTATTTTACGGGGGAAACGCGCTTTTTGCAAGTCGAAAGAAAAAAATTTGGAAAAAAAGTAAAAAAAGGCCTTGTAAAGTTCTAAATATATGTTATATTTATTTGCAGATGAGGGATAAATAAGCGAGAGCAAAAAAATGAAAAATCCCCAAAACGAGTTAATACAAGAGTTTGCGGAGCTTTGCCGAAGCGTCGGCTGGAAGTTCACCCCGGCGCGGTTCGCCGTTTGGCGATACCTTCGGGGGAACACGGAACACCCGGTCGTCGATCGCGTTTGGGAAAACGTTAAGCTCGAACTACCGAAAATATCGCGAGAAAGCGTTTTTCGAATTTTGAGCGACTTCGCCGAGCGCGGTTTGATCGCGATGATGGATCGCCCGAACGTGTTGGCTCGGTTCGACGCAAACCCCAAGCGGCACGACCATTTTTACTGCTCCAAGTGCGGGCGCGTTTTCGATTTCGAGATTGAGAATTTGGAAACGCTCTTGCCGGAAGCGGCGGTGAAAATCGGAAGCGTCGAACACGTCGAAACGCGGATTCGCGGCGTCTGTCGCGAGTGTTTGCAAACGGCGGAGAAACAAGAGGTTGCGTAAAGCGGCCTCGTTAAGCGAAGAGGAAACGATTCGGCGACGCTCGGCAAGCGACGGCGACGAAAAACGACCCTTTGATAATAAACGAACAAAAACGATTAAATCAAAAATATCGATAAAAAGGCGTTCGTCGCCGCTTCGCGGAGAACGGAACGACGACGGCGCAAGAGAACGATTGAAAACGTTGAATTTTTCAACGGAAATTAGCGCGAAAGGAATATGAAAATGGAAAAGACGAAGAAATTCATCTGCCAAGTCTGCGGTTACGTTCACGAAGGCGACGCGGCCCCGGAAAACTGCCCGCAATGCAAAGCTCCGGCTTCGAAATTCACCGAAAAAGTCGACGGCGGTGAGCTTTCCTTCGCGACCGTTCACTCCATCGGCGACGGTATGGTCGAAGATCAAGAAATCGTCGAAGGCCTGCGCATGAACTTTATGGGCGAATGCACCGAAGTCGGGATGTATCTCGCGATGAGCCGCCAAGCGGAACGCGAAGGTTACCCGGAAATCGCCGACGCGTTCAAACGTTACGCGTTCGAAGAAGCCGAACACGCCGCCAAGTTCGCGGAACTCCTCGGCGAAGTTGTCGTTCCTTGCACCAAAACGAACCTCCAAATGCGCGTCGAAGCCGAAACCGGCGCTTGCGCGGGCAAGTTCGAAATCGCTAAACGCGCTAAACAATTGAATTACGACGCCGTTCACGACACGGTTCACGAAATGGCGAAAGACGAAGCGCGCCACGGCGCCGGGTTCGCGGGCTTGCTCAAACGCTACTTTGGTTGAGCTTCAACCCAAGAACGGTCGAGCGACCGTTAACGTTGAACGTCGGTTAAGCGTTAAGCAACGAGGACGCTTAACCGGTTGAAACGGCGCGGGTTGCAACGCTCGCGTCGACGTTCCGAAACGAGCTTGCGTCGAGATTCGGCGCAAGTTCCGGGACGACCGAACGACTCGGGAAACCGAGCGAACGGCGTCCGCCGCGTCAAAAGGCCGAGCGCGGCGGACGCCTTTTTTGTTTCTTGGCGATGCTTAAACGTCGACGCGGCAACGGTTTGCGCTTTTTGTCGACGGCTCTTGATTTCGACGCGCTTCTCGGGTAAAATAAGGAAAAGCGGAAGCGAAGAACGCTTTCGAAGCGATTTTTGCGCGATCTTAAACGTCGGCGGCGCAAGCGGTTGCGTTCGGCGGCGAACGGAAAAAAAGGAGAAACGGCGATGAAGAAAAACGGGAAAAGGTTAGCGGCGGCGCTTTGCGTCGTTGGATTGGCGGGCGTCTCGGACGCGACGCTCGAACGAACCGCGCTCGGCGTCGAGGTTGCAAACGTTGCGACGCAAGGAGTTAATGACGTTGAAGAGGAAAGCGCGTTAAGCGGCGTCGCAACGCCGGAGCGCGCCGGGGAGCCGATTTTGATCGCGTCGGACGGTTCGGAAATCGCGACGAAAGTAACGACGCTGACCGTCGAAGGCGGGGCGAGCTGGGAACGAATCGTCGTCGGCGTTTCGGACGTTAAGTTGCTAAAACGTTTGGAATTGCGCTCCGGCGAACTGATTTTAGGCGGCGTCGAAATCGACGGCGAACAAAGCGGCGCGGCGGAATTTCGGTTGACGCCGACCGACGCGGCGAATCTTGCAACCGTTGAGATTTGGGCGTTTGCGTCGAAAAACGCCGGGCCGGGCGACAAGGTGAAAATCGCGCTGAAAGAGGCGGTCGCGAAAGGGGCGGACGGGAAAACGGCGGCGTTCGACGCGGCGTCGCTCGAATATCGGTTCGGCGTTTTGGTGCGCGATTCCGGTTGGGACGGCGTCGCGAAGTACCGCATTCCGGGAATCGTCAAGACGCTAAACGGAACGCTGATCGCGGTTTACGACGCTCGCTGGAAACACGCGGGCGACCTCCCGGCGGACGTCGACGTCGCGTGTTCGCGGAGTTTCGACGGCGGGAAAACTTGGGAGCCGATGCAAATCGTTATCGATTACGACGGGCCCGACCCGGCGAAAGAGGGCGTCGGCGACCCGGCGATTCTCGTCGACCCGAAAACCGGCCGCGTTTGGGTCGCCGCGCTTTGGGCGCATAACGGCAAGTCGATTCACGCGTCGCAACCGGGGCTGAAAATTGGGACGTCCGGGCGTCTCGTCTTGTCGTACAGCGACGACGACGGCGCGTCGTGGAGCGAGCCGGTCGATATTACGAACGTCGCGGCGGAAGGCGAAAATTGGCGTATTTTATTCCAAGGGCCCGGTTGCGGGATCGCGACGCGCGGCGGCCAACTCGTTTTCCCGGCGCAGTTTATCGACGAGAACGGCGTTTGGTTCTCGACGCTCGTTTGGAGCGGCGACGGCGGGAAAAGTTGGAAAGCCGGGAACGGCGCCGTCAAAATGACTTGCGAAGCGCAGGTCGTCGAACTGAACGACGGAGCGCTGATGTTGAATATGCGCAACTTTGAGGGGCGCGCGCGATCGGTCGCCTTAACTCGCGATTTCGGCGAGACTTGGGAAGAGCATCCGACGTCGAAAAAAGCGCTCGTCGAGCCGATTTGCCAAGCGAGCCTTATCCGGTTTTCGTCGACGCTCGACGGGGATAAAAGCGACTTGTTAGCGTTCATGAACCCGAACTCGAAGAGCGGGCGCGTCGAGATGACGCTGAAACTAAGCGCCGACGAGGGAACGACTTGGGATCGCGAACTGACGCTTTATCGCCCGGGCGGTTGGGGGTATTCGTCGTTGGTGAAAATCGACGACGAAACGATCGGCGCGCTTTACGAAACGACCGGCGGACTGATCTTCCAAACCGTTAAAATTGAAGACGTTCCGAAAGTCGGCGACGCGAAGTAACGGAGAAGACGGCGGCCAAAACGACGCGGCGTCTTAAGAAAAGAAAAACGAGCGGCGCGGTTTGCAAGCGTCGCTCGTTGAACGGGTTAAGACGGTAAAGCCGGGGGCTCGAACGGGAAAAGTTCGGGCGCCCGGTTTTTTAACGCCGTCATTCGGCTTTGCTAAGTTCTTGCGCCGCCTCGGGTTCGTTCGACGCGGCGACCGCTTCCATCTTCTTCCAGCAGGCCCAAAGGACGGCGGCGCTAGCGACGGCGACAAGCGTTAACAGAACGCCGAAGCCGAAGTCGCCGTACAGGAACGCGCCGGAACCGAAGAGCGCGGCGTAAATCGAAACGCAACCGACGACGCTGCAAAGGATTCCGAGCGGAACCGGCCATTTGTCGCTTTCGCCTTCGAGCGATACGCCGTCGCGTTTGGCGTCTTCGTAAACCTTGCGCCAACCGGGGCCTCCGGCGCGCGTCTTGCGAACGAACTCGCGGAGCGTTTCTTTGTCGTCCGGAGGCGTCAGGAAGGTAACGACGAGCCAGCCGACCGTCGTCAGCGCGACGCTCAAGACGAGTTGAACGCTCGCGTTCGCGTGCCAAGCGGCGGCAAACGCTTCTTCCGTCATTCCGAAAGCGTTTAAGCAAACGGACTTATGGAAAAGTTGGAAGTAAACGGCGATCGGGAACGCGAAACACATCGCGGCGATTTCCGAATACGCGTTGATCCGCCACCAGAACCAGCGCAGGAGGAACAAAAGCCCGGTGCCGGCGCCGATCGAAAGCAAAATTTGGAACGAACCGAGCGCGCTGTCGAGGAGCGTCGCGACGACGCACGTCAAAATCATCAGAACGACCGTGCAAATGCGCCCGAAAAGAACTTGCTTCTTCTCCGACGCGTCCTTATTAATGAAGCGAACGTACAAGTCGTTCACCATATACGACGAACCGAGGTTCAAGTGCGTCGCGATCGTCGACATATACGCCGCGAAAAGGGACGCGACGACGACGCCGAAAATCCCGCTCGGAAGGAGCGTCATCATCGCCGGATACGCCATATCGTGTCCCGGTTGCGCGACGTGCGGGAACGCTTTTTGCAGCGATTCCAAGTCCGGGAAGATAATCAGCGACGCCAAACCGACGATAATCCAAGGCCAAGGACGGACGGCGTAGTGGCAAACGTTGAAGAAAAGGGTCGCGCCGACGGCGTGCCCCGGCGTCTTCGCGGCGAGCATACGTTGCGCCGTGTAACTTCCGCCCCCCGGTTCCGCGCCCGGGTACCAAGCGCTCCACCATTGAACGACGAGCGGAACGACCAAGAGCGTCAACACCGCCGAACGGTCGCTAAAGTCCGGAACGAACGAGAGTTTCGACGCGACCGCTTCGTGAGCGAAGAGCGCGGAAAGCCCGCCGACCTCCGGGAGGCGAACCGCGACGACCGCCGCCGCGATACTGCCCGCCATCGCGACGAGGAAGAGGATAAAGTCGGCCCAAAGCACCGCGGAGAAACCGCCGACGGTCGTGAAGATCACCGTTACCGTTCCGGAAATCAACAGCGTTTCGAGCGCGGAAAAACCGAGCATAACGCCGAAAATCTTGATGATCGCAAGGGTTACGTTCGCCATAATCAGCGTGTTGACGATAAGACCGAGGTAACCGGTGCGGAACGCGCGGACGAAGGCGCCGGAACCGCCGCTGTAGCGCGTTTCGTAAAATTCGAGGTCGGTCGAGACGCCGAGTTTGCGCCAAAGTTTCGCGTAAATGAAGACCGTCGTGAGGCCGGTCGGGAGGAACGCCCACCAGCACCAGTTGCCGGAAACGCCTTGTTCGCGAACGATTTGCGTTACCAAGTTCGGCGTATCGGCGGCGAAGGTCGTCGCGACGAGCGAAAAGCCGAGGAGCCACCAAGGTTGCGAGCGGCCCGAGAGGAAGAACTCGGACGAGCTTTCGCCCGCTTTCCGCATCGCGCGCCAACCGATGTAAAGCGTCGCGAGGAAAAAGACCGCCAAGACGGCGTAGTCGAGCGCGTGAAGGTTCGACATATCGATTCCTTTATCGTTAAAATTGCGTTAAAATAGGGGGAATGCGCGGTTTCGGCGGGCGAATGTCGGCGACTTTTGTTGCGGTTCGAAAGCAAAAAAACGTCGCGTCGTCGCGGCTCGAAACCAAAAAACCGCCGCGTCGTTGGACGCGACGGCTTGAGCGAACGAGCGGCTTTCGGCGTTAAAACGTTAAAACGTCGAAAAAGCGCGTTCGGAAGTTGCGAAACGGCGCCGCGTTTGCCGTTAAAACGTTGGAAACGCGGCGTTCGGGGTTTCGTTAAACGTTGCCGTCTGGCGGGCTAAACGTTCTTATTTAACGATTTCGAACGGGTTGGCCGGGAGGCCTTCGGCGCTGTAGAGGTTCGCGCCTTCCGGGTTCATTTGCCAAGCGTAACGGACGGCGGTCGGTTCCGCGACGGCGTCCGATTTGACGACGACTTGGTTTTTCCCGACGATTTCGGCGTCGGCCCAAACGAATTTGCCGTCTTGACCGGCGACGGCGAAACGCGCGAGTTTGCCGTCGACCGCCGAGAAGGCGCGGTCGTTCAGCTTCCCAACGACGAGACCGGAACCGACGAAATCGAACGTGATCGTCGCTTTGCCGTCGGCGAAGTCGGCTTTGACGGCGACCGGCGAGGCGCATTCGACGTCTTTATTGAAGGTGTGCGCGAGCGCCCAAACGGCGAGGCGGTTGCCGACGATCCATTTGTTGCGCGGGTGAATGTCTTTCGCTTCGCCGGCGTCGATGATGACCGCTTGACCGGTGTTCGGGACTTCGAGGCACATTTGTTGACCGCGACGGAGATACGGCCAATCGCCGGTGTTGTTCGGGTCGTCTTGCGCGTCGGTGAAGGAGGCGAGTTGCACCCAATAGAACGGGAAGTCGCCTTGACCGAAGACTT
The DNA here is from genome assembly GCA_017436025.1 of Thermoguttaceae bacterium. Classification (GTDB taxonomy): domain Bacteria; phylum Planctomycetota; class Planctomycetia; order Pirellulales; family Thermoguttaceae; genus RUG369. Next base: position 16,673 of record JAFSDX010000229.1, on the reverse strand, counting down.
CGCGCCATTCGCGAATCATCGCCTTTTGCTTGAAGTAATAGAATTCGCGTTCGCCGGCGTTCGTGCAGCCTTGGTACCAGATGGCGCCGCGGATCGAGTAATTTTTCCAAGGCGCGAGCATCGCGTTATACATGCCGCCGCATTTGTCCCAATCTTTCGCCTTGTCGCGTTGGGCGAGGAGGATTTTGCCGTGTTCGACCGTTTCCGGAACTTCGTTCCAACCGGCGTCCGGAATCCAGCTGTTGATGTTCGAGCCGCCCCAGTTGGAGTCGATAAGGCCGACCGGAACGTTCAGCTCTTTGTTGAGGCGGACGGCGAAGTGGAAGCCGGTCGCGGTGCAGTCTTTTTGGACGCCGTCCTTGCAGACGAGCCAACCGTTCGTCGCGAAGTCTTTTTGCTCTTCGGACTTAATGACGTGATGCGCGCGGTTGAAGCGAATGAAGCTAAAGTCGCCGTTGATTTCGTCTTCGGTGCAGGAGAGGCGCGGTTGGCCCCAAGAGTTGAGCGGTTGCTCCATATTCGATTGGCCGCTGCAGATCCAAACTTCGCCGACGAGAACGTTCGAGAAGGCGACTTTGTTTTTGCCTTCGACGACGAGGTCGCGCGCTTCGAAGGACGCCGGTTGCGCCGGGAGGTAAACTTTCCAAGCGCCGTCTTCTCCGGCGGTCGCTTTCGCGGTCGTTCCGGCGAAGGTAACGGTAACTTCTTCGCCGGCGTCGGCCCAACCCCAAACGCAGATCGGTTTGTCGCGTTGGAGAACGGCGGCGTCGCCAAAGCATTTCGGAAGGGTAACGTCGGCGCGGGCCGAGGTCGCGAACGTCGTCAGCGCGAGCGCGGCGGCGAGGAACGAAAGGAGCGTTTTTTTCATTGAGAAACCCTTTATTCGGTGAAAACGGATAAAATGGGGGGAATGTAACGTTGTTTGCGCTTTTGGGAACCGTCGAAACGGCGACCGGAAGCGCGGTTATTCGGTTGGGGACGGCGCGTCCGGCGACTCGTCCGGTTGCGGCGCGGCGCCGAGCAAAAACGTTTGGAACGTCGCGCTTTGGTGAGCGAGTCGGCGGATTTTCGCGCGGTCGACCGGGTCGGCGTCGTTCGCGGTTTGCGCTTCCGAATTTCCGGATTGCGTCGACTTTGCGGCTTCTTCTGCGGCGAGGCGGCGCGCTTCGGCGATCATTTTCGGAAGTTCGCCGTCGAGGTAAGCGCGGTACCAAGCGACCGACGGGAGCGCGACCCGGGCCCAATAATCGGCGGGAACGACTCCGGCGCCGACGTCGAGACAACGCGCGAACGCCGCTTCGAAGAACGCCCGAGCGTCGGCGTCGGTCGCGGAACCGAGTCGGCGCGACGCTTCCCGAACGACGCCGGCGGCCAACGTTTCGAAACGCAAGAGGAACGGCCAAAAACGCTCCTCGTAATCGCGGTCGGAAAGGTATTTTAGGAACATCAGTTGATTTTTGAGCGCGAAAAGGCGGCGACGGGAACGCGTCGCGAGCGGGGACGCCCGATTTTTGGGGAAAGCGGGGCTCGACTCGGCGAAAAAACGGCGCGAGTTAATATCGCGTATTAATAATGACAAAATTGGCGGAACGGTCGGCGAAACGACGCGCTCCGAACGACCCGCGTCGAACGGGGAATTTCGGCGAAACGAACGCGGAAAACGTCGACGCCGAAACGACAAAGGACAGTATAACGGAAGCGCGGCGCGATTTCAAGGATTTTCGCGGATTTTTTCTCTTTTTTCGCCGATTTTGCGCGTTTCGGCGGCGGAGAGTCAGGGAAATCGGCGTTTTGGCGAAACTTTACGGGTTGGAGCGGCGGCGAAAGGGGCGGTTTTCGTCGGAAGAAAGGGCGGCGCGGCGTTGTCAAACGGTCGCGAAAGGGTATAATGGGGAGGAAAGGATTAGACGCGGCTAAGTCGGCGGCGACGCGGGCGGTCGAACGGCGATAAAATAGCGAAACGGGGTGAAATATGGCGACGCTGAGATTTAACGTAACGGGGATGACGTGCGCGGCGTGTTCGGCGCGAGTCGAGGCGGCGATTCGGCGGCTTCCGGGCGTTTCGGAGGTCGCGGTCGGTTTGCTGACGAACTCGGCGCGGGTCGAGGGGAACGTTGAACCGGAGGCGGTCGTCGCGGCGGTCGAGCGGGCCGGGTATCGGGCGACGTTAAAAAGCGGAAACGGCGGAGACGGCGGAGACTGCGGAAACGGCGCGGACGGCGGAAATAACGCGAATCGTTGCGTCGGCGCGAGCGGCGGCGAGTTTGACGGTAAAGACGGTCGCGACGGGAGCGCCGGTTTCGACGACCCGGAGACGGCGCAAAAGTTGGCGGCGGCGGAGCGTCGGCGGCGAACGGTTGGGTCGGCGATTTTGCTAATTCCGCTTCTTTACTCGGCTTGCGGCGTCGGGGTGTTCGGGCTTCCTTTGCCGGGCGTCGTCGCGAACCCGATCGGGCGGGGGCTGTTGCAAATGCTGTTGGCGGCGGCGATTCTCGGCGTCGAGCGGCGGTTTTTCGTCGACGGTTGGGCGAGTTTGCGGCGCGGGGCTCCGACGATGGACGCGCTCGTCGCGGTCGGTTCCGGCGCGTCGTTTGTTTTTAGCGTCGGCGCTCTCTTCGCGGCGGCGGACGCGGCGTTCGGCGGCGATTTGGCCCGTTCGGCGGCGTTGGCGAACGGGCTTTATTTCGAGTCGGCGGCGGCGATTTTGGTTTTCGTCGGCGTCGGGAAAACGTTGGAGGCCCGGGCGAAGGGGCGGGCGACGTCGGCTTTGGCGGCGTTGGCGCGACTCGCTCCGGAGACGGCGGCGGTCGAGCGCTCCGGCGGCGTCGAAGAGCGCGTCCCGACCGACCGGGTTCGCGTCGGGGACGTTTTCGTCGTTCGGCCCGGCGAACGGATTCCGACCGACGGCGTCGTTTTGAACGGGGCGAGCGCGGTCGACGAGTCGGCGCTGACCGGGGAAAGCGTTCCGGTCGAGAAGGGGCCGGGGAGCGACGTTTCGGCGGGAACGCTCAACGCGTCCGGGTTTTTGCGTTGCCGAGCGACGCGGGTCGGCGCCGACTCGTCGCTTGGGCAAATCGTTCGGTTGACGGAGGAGGCGGCGGCGACGAAGGCGCCGATCGCGCGGGCGGCGGACCGAATCGCGGCGGTTTTCGTTCCGACGATCTTCGTCTTGGCGGCGGCGACGGCGGTCGCTTGGCTAATCGTCGGGGCGGAACTCGGGTTCGCGCTTGCAAGGGGCGTCGCGGTGTTGGTCGTCAGCTGTCCTTGCGCGCTCGGGTTGGCGACTCCGGCGGCGATAACGGTCGCTTCCGGCGTCGGGGCGCGGCGCGGAATCCTCTTCAAGACGGCGGAAGCGCTCGAAAACGCCGGAAAAACGGCGGTTTTGACGCTCGACAAGACCGGAACGCTGACGGTCGGGCGCCCGAAAGTCGTCGCGGTCGTTCCGGCGCCGGGCGTTTCCGAAGCGGAGTTGATCGGCGTCGCGGCGGCGTTGGAGCGCAAGAGCGAACATCCCTTGGCGCGAGCGGTCGTCGAATACGCGGCGGAAAAATCGGAAAAATCGGAGGAATCGGAAAAGTTGGCGGAAATTGCGGAGTTCCGAGCGGTCGTCGGGGCCGGGTTGACCGGGCGGCTGAACGGCGCTTCCGTCGTCGGCGGGAAACGGGCGTTCGTTGAGCGGACGGCGGCGATTCCGGCGGAGTTAACCGAAGCGGCGGACGACTTCGCGGCGGACGGGCGAACGTCGCTCTTTTTCGCGCTGGGCGGCAAAGCGCTCGGCGTCGTCGCGGTTTCGGACGTCGAAAAGGCGGACGCGGCGGAAGCGGTTTCCGCGTTAAAGCGGCTGGGATTGCGGGTTTGCGTCGCGACCGGGGACGAGCGGCGCGTCGCGGAGGCGGTCGGACGGCGGGTCGGAATCGAACCGGGGGAAATCGTCGCCGACGCGACGCCGGTCGAGAAAGAACGGGTCGTTCGGGCGTCGGCGGCGTTCGGGCCGACGGCGATGATCGGGGACGGAATCAACGACGCGCCGGCGTTGACGCGAGCCGACGTCGGAATCGCCGTTCGAACCGGAACCGACGTCGCGGTCGACGCGGCGGACGTCGTTTTGCTCGGCGAACGGTTGGCGGAAGCGCCCGCGGCGATTCGGCTGAGTCGGGCGACTTTGCGGATTATTCGGCAAAATCTGTTTTGGGCGTTCGCGTACAACGCCGTCGGAATTCCTTTGGCGGCGGGAGTTTGCGCTCCGTTCGGTTGGACGTTCGGCCCGGCGTTTTGCGCGGCGGCGATGAGCCTGTCGAGCTTTTGCGTCGTCTCGAACGCCTTGCGGTTGAACCGCTTCGACCCGAACGATTCGCGGCGCGACCGTCCGGCGCGACGGTTCGACGACGCGGAAAAATCGGCGTTGCCGGTAAAATCGGCAAAAACGTTAAACGAAATTTTAAGCGCGGCGGCGTCGGAAATTGGCGAACGTCGCGAAAATAACGAAAAGGAGACGAAAATGAAAAAGACGATGAAAATCGAAGGGATGATGTGCGGACATTGCGAAGCGCGGGTCAAGAAGACGCTCGAAGCGGCGGCGGGCGTCGCGGCGGCGCTGGTCGATCATAAGGCGGGAACGGCGGTCGTCGAGTTCGCCGACGGCGCGGACGTCGACGCGGTTCTTGCGGCGGCGACGGCGGCGATCGAGGCGGACGGGTACGTCGTTAAGGGCGTCGAATGAACGGAGCGATTGGTCGCGGCGTCGGTTTTTAACCGTTAACGTCAAAGACGGCGGCGCTTGCGTCGGACGTCGCGACGGGAAGTCGACGGCGTTCGTTCGCGAGCGTCGTTTTGGCGTTTGCCGTTTTTGCCGATTGGGCGTTCTGTCGGTCGGGCGTTTTGACGTTTTGACGTCGCGACGGGAAGTCGACGGCGTTCGTTCGCGAACGTCGTTTTGGCGTTTTGCCGTTTTGACGGCGCGGCGAGAAACGGGAAAAAAGCGAAACGAAACGCGGCGAGAAATAAGAAACGCGGCGCTCGAATCGGCGTTTGCAACCGGTTCGGGCGCCGCGTTTTTTAACGTTTTAACGTTTTAAGGTTTTAACGGGCGAAGCGCGCTCGGCGGCGCGAACGCGCTTCGTTGAGAACCGTCGACGTTAAGGATTCGTCGGATAGGCGAACGTGTCGATAAGCTCGTCGCCGTCGCGGGTAACCAATCCGCCTAACAGGGCGGGATCGGCGTTCGACGGAATTCCGAACGGCTCGCAAGTAAGGCCGAGACAGATGGCTTCAAGGTCGGGGCGCGACGCGGCGACCGACGCGACGAACGTTTCGAACGACATATTGGCGTTCGGATCCATCCAGCAAACCGGTTTCAGCGAGTCGACTACCGCGAGCGTTACGTCGGGATCGTCCGAAAAATTTCCTTTAACCGGGGCGCCGAGAGGGCTTCCCGGTTTCGTCGGTTTCGTGAAAAGGCCGCGTTCGTCGACGACGCAAACCACGTTGCTATATCCCTTGGGAGAAGCGATTTCCCGATAGGCGGAGGGAACTTGCGAATGGAACTGGCGATTATACTCGCTGTCCCAAGGTTCGTCGAGGCGGATTTTTTCGTAAAGGTTTCGATATATCTTTCCGGGGAAATAGGGAAGAAGGTGAACGCGCCAACTGTGCAACGGTTTTCCGGTTTCGTCCGCCGAGTAGCGGGCCGGAAGCGCGTTGTTGGCTCGAATAAAGTTCTCGAGCGCGTGGGAGATATTTCTAAATCGGATATTGCGGCGGTTTCTCGTGGCTTCGACGCTCATAAAGGGCGCTTTAAAGCGAATGTTTTTCTTGGTTTGCAACTCGTTTTTCTTCGCTTGAATCTCGGCGCTCGTTTCGGCGCGGTTCAGCTCGAACCAATAGGAATATCCCAGAACGTTGCCGAAGTGCGTCAACGCGTTTCGGAACTCTCGATTCGCTTTAAATTGCTCGTCTTGTCGCGCGGCGGTTTCGGCGACCGACGCGCTGGATTTAATAGACGAGGACGTCGCTTTGAAGCGTTGGATGAAGCCGCCGTCGCGAACGGTCAGGACGCCGTTTTCGCTTTCGCGGAGTTTTTGGAGAAACGCGGCGTCGCCGTCGGCGTTCGGATCCATCCAGCAAACCGCGTCCGGACGCTCGTAGTAAAGGATCGCGCCCGGTCGTCCGGACGGAACCGTTGGATCGGCGCCGGTTTTGTCGACAAGCGAAGACGCGGGAATAAGCGCGGAATTACTGTCGGCGAGGCAGGAATAGAAGCAAGCCTTCGTTTCGTTCGGGTCGAGTTTGGCGCCGGCGCGGCGATAAACGGCGGGCGTTTGCGCGTGGAACTGGCTGTTGTATTCGCTGTCCCAAGGCTCGTCGAGCTTGATTTTCTTGTAAAGCGTTTCTTCGCCGAGGAACGGGAGAAGATGAACGCGCCAACTGTGTCCCGGAAGTTCGGCGTCGGAGACGAGAGTATAGCGGAGCGGCATTTTGTAATATTCGCGCAAAAAACCGTTGGTCGCGTCGGAGAGGGCGCGCAACGCGTCTTCCGCCGTCGCGAACGACGCTTCCGCTTGCGCGGCCGCTCGCGCTTCTTCGGCTTCTTGGGCTAGTTGTTCTTTGCTAACGAAGAAGCCGAATTCTTCGACGTAAGGCGTCAGAACGTCGCGTTCGGTTTCGGCTTCGGCTTCGGCGACGTCCGTTCGTTCCGCGCGATTCGCGAACGCCGCGAGGAGAGCGGACAGGGCGCCGTCGGGACGCCAAGAGGCGAGCGCTTCGACGGCGCTCGGGCCCGACGCGGCGAGGAGGGCGCCGGTAATCGGGTTCGTCAGCGGAATCGTCGGGCCGACTTGCAGGTCGAACGTCAGCGAGGCGCCGTCGCGTTTCGGGAGCGAGTTCGCCAAGAAGCCGCGGAACAATTCGCGAACGACCGGAGCGGCGTTGTATTTGGCGCTTCCTTCCGTCGCGTGTTCGGCGAGCGTCTTTTCGACGTCGGCGCCGATAACGTCGGCGAGCTTTTCGAGCCCGACGCGAACTTTGTTCGCCGCGTCCGCCGACGCGAAGTCGAGGCGCGCCGACGTTTTGAGCGCGTTGACGTCGAGTTCGAAGCGACCGTCGACGAAGTACGTGTCGAACGTTTCGACGGCGGAACGGGTTTCGAGCGGCGCGTCGGCGAGCTTGGCGGCGAACGCCTTCGCGGCGTCGTCTCCGGCGAGCGCGGCGGCGGGGGCGACGTTAAACTCGCCGATAAAAACTTGGAGCGTCGCGTTCGACTCGGCGAGGAACGCTTCCAATTTCGGATTCGGCGCCGATTGGAACCGCTCGAAGTAACCGGCGTTAAACTTCGCCGTCCCGAACGCGACGCCGGAACCGACTTCGAACGGCGTCGACGGCGCGAACGTCCCGGCGAAGAGGGAAACGGCGGCGCGCTTCGACTTCGCAAGCGGCGCGTAAACGAACCATTCCGGCTCGTTCGCGCGCGGAACGACGAAGTAAACTTCGCGCAGGCCCATTTCGTCGCGGAATTGCGCCAGTTTCGGCTCCGCGAACTTTTGGAACGCGTTGAACGTTTGGTTGAATTCGCGGCGCGCCGCGGCGATCGAGTTCGCGTCGAAGTCTTGGCGTTCGAGCGTTTCGACGAAGATTTTCATCGCGGTTCTGTCGAGCGCTTTCAGGTCGATTTGCGCCAAGTCGAGCCGAGCGACGAGGAACGAGTCGCCGTCGACGAACGCTTTGATTCGCGAGTAAGCGCCGGCGTTCGTCGCGCTTTGCGTTTGCGTCGCCGTTCGCGTTTGGCGACGGGACGAGGTTTGAGCTTCGGAGACCGGCGACGCGGCGGCGAAAAACGCGGCGCCGAGAAGAACGGTCGAAAGGGCGTTAACGAGGGTGCGTCGCATAAGGAGCGCCTTTCCAATATGGGGAACGAGTGTTTCGTTATTTTCGTTGCGATAATATCGACAAAACGGCGTCATTCGGCGGGCGTTTCGTCGGCGTCGTTTTCGGCTTCCGCTTTATCGGCGGGCGTTTCGTCGGCGTCGTTTTCGGCTTCCGCTTTGTCGGCGGGCGCGTCCTCTTCGTCGAACTCGAAATCGACTTCGCCGTCGGTCGCGTCGGCGTCGGGGACGTTGTTTTTAACGATTTGTCCGAGCGCGGCGAGACCGGCGACGTAAAGCGCGGCGCTTCCGGACGCTTTCGCGGCGGCTTTCGTCAGGTCGCGTTCGAAAACGAGTTCGGCGCCGTTTTGTTTCGGGAGTTGCGAACGCATTTGACCGCGCCAAAGTTCGCGAGCAAGCGGCGTCAGCTTGAACTCTTTGACGTATGTTTGCGGAACCAGCCCGTTCAAAAGCGGTCGATCGGATTCGAACCGCGTTTGCGCGGCTTCGTCGACGATCGCTTGCAGGGAAGCCAAGAGGCGACCCGAGTCGACCGGAGCGTTAAAACGGAACGAAGCGCGGGCGACGCAAGTTCCGGCGTCGAACGTCAAACCGGCGTCGACGAACGTCGTGTCGAAGATTTCGAGCGCGTCGCGAACGGAACGCGTTTGGGCGAAGAGCATCTCTTGCGTCATTCCGCCGGTCGCCTTGTCGAGGAAGGGGCGAATCCGGAGTTTGCCGCAATACCCGGCGACGAACGCGGCGCCGTTCTTGGCGAAAAACGCGTCGATTCCGCGGTTGGCGCTCGGCTTGAAGTTCTTGTAATACCGCCCGAACGCTTTCAAATCGGACGCGACGACGAGCCAACGTTTTTGGTAAACGGCGGCGTCGAATCCGCGACTTGCGACGGCGAGTTTCGCGGTCGCCGTCAGTTGGTCGCGTTGGGCGTCGCTTAACGTTTCGATCGGAATCAGGAGCGCGACGCCTTCGCCCTTCGTCGATTGAACGACGAAGAACGCTTCGCCCGGGAGCGTCGTTTTGCGAGCTTCGGCGAGCGCGTTTTGACCGTCTTGGGCGAACGCGGCGAACGTTTTGTCGAGTTCGGCGCCGACTTTTTCGACCGACGCGGCGTCGTAACCGACGTCTTGCAACGCGGTCGCGACGATTCCGTCGAGCGTTTCGGCGAACCGAGCGACGTCGATATTGTCGAAATTAACGCGAACGACGACGAGCGTGTCCTTATTAATAAAGGGCGAAATCGACGCGGTCGCGGCGTCGGCGGCGAAGGCGGTCGTTCCGAGAGCGAGCGAGAGAAGGGCGGCGACGACGGCGACGCTCGAACGGGCGAAAAGGCGCGCGCGTCGGCGGAGCGAGAAAAGCGGCGAAAAAATCATCGGTGTTCCTTAATCAAACGGTTGGCGAACGGTCGAGCGGCGGGCGGAAACGCGGGCGCCGTCGACGGTCGAGCGGCGGGCGGAAACGCGGGCGCCGTCCGCAGTCGAGCGACGGTCAAAACGCGGCGACGGAGCGCGGCGATTTTCTCAATTATAACGGGCGTCGGCGTCGGCGTCAAAGAAATTTGACCGTCTCGGAAGAAATATCGCGATTTTTCCCGAATTTCTTTCGCCTTTTTGCGAGTTGTTCCGGTTGCGACGGAAGCGCCGGGAAAAGCGGAAGAAACGGGAGCAAACCGCGACGAGGAAACGCCGTCGAGCGCGGAAACTCGACGGCGTCGGTCGCTAGGTCGCTCGATCGGCGAAAGCGTTTTAGGGGAGAAGGTCGACGTCGCCGGAACTGGTAACGAGCGCTTTCAAAATTTCCGGCTTGGCGGCGGGGGCGAGGGCGCGCGTCGAACCGTCGCACATCCCGACGTTAGTTCCTCCGGCGGGATAGCGGGCGCTTCCTTCGGCGACGGTCGCGAGGAACTCGTCGAGCGTCAAGTCGGCGTTCGGATCCATCCAGCAGACCGGTTTGTCGTTCCGTTCGACGAAGAGAACGGTGTTCGAGACGCCGTCGGTAAAGGCGGCAATGCGGACGCCGGTTTTGACGCCCGGTTTCGTCGCCGGTTGGAGCGCGGCGCGTTCGGCGGCGACGCAAACGTAAACGCAGCCGCCTTTAGGAGCGCCGGGACGGCGGAAAAGCTCGGGCGTTTTCGAGTGGAATTGGCGGTTGTGTTCGCTGTCCCAAGGCTCGTCGAGGCGGATTTGTTGGTAAAGTTCGTTTTGATCGATGAACGGCAAGAGGAAAACGCGCCAACTGTGAAGCGGTTTGCCGTTCGCGTCGACCGAATAACGCGCCGGGAAGGCTCCTTTGTTCGAGTCGAGGAAGTTGTGCGTCGCGAGGACGAGTTGCTTTAGGTTGTTTTCCGACCGCGTTTTTTGAACGACTTGGGCTCGCGCGTTTTGTATCCCGTGGAGGAACGCGGCTCGGCGCGCCGCGCGTTCCGCGTCGGCGGACGGTTGCGGAACGACTTCGCCGCCCGCTCGGGTAACGTAAGCCTTCAAAAGGGACGGTTCGCTCGAGTTCGGAAGGAGCGCGGCGCGACCGTCGAGGAAAACGGCCGGAACGGCGTCGGGCGCGTCGGCGACGGTCGCGAGGAACTCGTCGAGCGTCAAGTCGGCGTTCGGATCCATCCAACAGACCGACTCCTTCCGCTCGACGAAGAGAACGGTGTTCATCGTGCCGTCGATGAACGCGCCGAGTCGGAAGCCGAGTTGGGAACCCGGCTCTTTCGCCGGTTGGAGCGCGGCGGTTTTATCGACGACGCAAGAGTAAACGCAGCCGGGGTCGGAGGAGCCGGGACGGCGGAAGAGTTCGGGCGCCTTCGAGTGGAATTGGCGGTTCCATTCGCTGTCCCAAGGCTCGTCGAGGCGGATTTGCTTGTAAAGTTCGTTTTGCTCGATAAACGGCAGAAGGAAAACGCGCCAACTGTGCAGCGGTTTGCCGTTCGCGTCGACCGAACAACGCGCCGGGAGCGACATATGGCGGTCGTAAAAATTCTGCGCCGCGAGGGCGAGTTGTTTCAAGTTGCGAACCGACCGCAATTTGGCGGCGTCGGCGTCGGACTCGGCGGTCGGTCGATTCGCGTCTTGGGCGAAGGCGACCGGGGCGAGCGTCGGGGCGGCGAAAATCGCGGCGCCGAGGAGAACGGTCGCGAGGGCGGCGAGGAGGTTGCGTCGCATTGGAAACCCTTTCTTGACGAAGTAAAACGGGAAAAGCGGGAAAGCGTCGACGGTCGACGCGCATTAATAATATATATCGACGTCAAGGCGTCGCATAACGGCGAAACCGCGGCGAAAAAAAAGCGTCGCGTCGTAAGGCGACGGGCGCCCGGGCGCGGCTCTTTGTCGGACGGCGGAAGGCGAAGGAAAAAAGGAAAATGGGCGACTTAGCGAGGTTGGGGGACTTCTTCGCCGCTTCCTCGGGTAACGTAAGCCTTCAAGCGAGACGGTTCGGTCGCGGTCGGCAGGAGACTGGCGCGACCGTCGACGAAAACGACCGGAACGGCGTCGGGCGCGTCGGCGACGGTCGCGAGGAACTCGTCGAGCGTCAAATCGGCGTTCGGATCCATCCAGCAGACCGGCTCCTTCCGTTCGACGAAAAGAAGCGTGTTCGACGTTCCGTCGGTGATCGCGGCGAGTCGAACGCCGAGTTGGGAACCCGGTTCTTTCGCCGGTTGGAGCGCGGCGTTTGCGTCGGCGACGCAAACGTAAACGCAGCCGACTTCGGAGGCGCCGGGACGTTGGAAAAGCGCGGGCGTTTGCGAGTGAAATTGGCGGTTGTGTTCGCTGTCCCAAGGCTCGTCGAGGCGAATTTGCTTGTAAAGTTCGTTTTGCTCGATAAACGGCAGAAGGAAAACGCGCCAACTGTGCAGCGGTTTGCCGTCGGCGTCGACCGAATAACGCGCCGGGAGGGCGCCGCCGTTTGCGTCGAGGAAGTTCTGCGTCGCGAGGGCGAGCTGTTTCAAATGTTGGAACGCTTGCTCGCGTCGAAACGATTGGCCGGCTTCTTGAATTTGCGCGAGAACGAGCGGAACGAGGTCGCGTTCGAGCGTCGCTCGGGCGCCGTCGACCGTCGCGGCGCGAACGGTTTTCGCGAAGGCGCGCGCCGCGTCTTCCGACGGGAAATTCGCTCGGAAAACGAGTCGCAAACGGTTGGCGTCGAGTTCGAGCGACGCGGCGTCGAAGCCGTCGTTCAAGCCGTCGTCGAGCGCCGCCGCAAGCTCGGGAAAGCGTTTTTCGACGCTCGACGCGAGGTCGGGAAAGTCGCCGAGGAAGCGCGCGACCGACTTCGCCGTCTTGGCGTCGACTCGACCGACGCAAAGTTGCGCCGTCGCGGTCGAACCGTTTAGGAGCGCTTGCGTTTTCGGGTTCGGCGCCGCTTGGAAATTCGCGAAATACTCCGCGTCGAAGTTCGGCGTTCCGAACGCGAGGCCGCCGTCGATTTCGAACGGCTTTAGCGGCGACGTCAAATAGGCGAGTTCTTTGGCGACCGCGTCGCGCTTTGCTTCGTCGACCGCGAGAATCGCGAAAAATTGCGGAGCGTTCGAGCGCGGAACGACGACGAAAAGCTCGCCCGAACCGAGCGCTTCGCGGCGGAGGTCGTCGAGGGCGCGGACGAGGCCGTCGAGTCCGGTTTGGAACGCTTGGGCGGCGTCGGGGTCGGCGTTTTGCGGCGTTTTCGCGAACGCGTCGTTCAGCGTTTTCGCGACGGCGGCGAGGTCGAGCGACGCTAAGTCGAGTCGGGCGACGGCGAACGTTTCCGCGTCGACGTAAGGCGCGATTCGAGCGTAAACGTCGTCGGCGGACGGCGCGGCGGCGGTCGCGGCGGACGGTTGTTTCGCGTCTTGCGCGAACGCGGACGGGGCGAGCGTCGGAGCGGCGAAAATCGCGGCGCCGAGGAAAACGGGCGCGAGGACGGCGAGGAGATTGCGTCGCATGGGAAACCCTTTCTTGACGAAGTAAAACGGGAAAAGCGGGGAAGCGCCGAACGGTCGACGCGCATTAATAATATATATCGACAACACGGCGTCGCATAACAACAAAAAAAGCGCCGCGTCGCCGATTTATCCCTTATTGTAACGCGGGTTGGGGGGGATTGCAACGCTTTTCGACCGATTTTGGCGAAAACGTCGTTAAAAAAACGGTCGAAGCGGTTGAAACGGTTGCGATGACAACTGTTTTGGCGATTTTAGCGGTTTGGGCGATTTTAGCGGTTTGGGCGACCGGCGGCGTCGGCGTCGGGACGCGTCGGGAAACGTTGGGCGAACGGCGCGGCGGGGCTCCTTGACGAAACGGCGGTTCGGCGTATAATGACGGGGAATCGGCGTCGCGTCGGAAGGCGTTTGCCGTTAGGGACGTCGCGATCGTTAAAGACGTTAAAGTCGGCGCGGTTTTCCCGGCTTGGAATCGAAAATTTATTGGAAAATAAACGACGAAAATAAAATAATGAGCGGACGAAAGATTTTAGTAACGAGCGCGCTCCCTTACGCCAACGGCGACATTCACATCGGGCACCTCGTCGAATACATTCAAACGGACGTTTGGGTTCGGTTCCAAAAACTGCGCGGCGAAAACTGCCGTTACTTCTGCGCCGACGACACGCACGGCGCCGCGATCACCATCTCGGCCCGTAAAAAAGGCGTTACTGAAGAAGAGTTTATCGCCGAAGTCAACGAAAAACACCGCGCCGACTTCGCCGGGTTCGGGATCGAATTCGACCATTACGGCAGCACGAACTCCCCGCAAACCCGTCGTTTCTGCGACGAGATTTGGGCGAAACTCCGCTCCGCCGGTTTCGTCGCCGAGCGCGAAATCGAACAGCTCTTCGACCCGGTCGAAGGCCGCTTCCTCGCCGACCGCTTCGTTCGCGGAACTTGCCCGAAATGCGGCAAAACCGACCAATACGGCGACAGTTGCGAATGCGGCGCCGTCTATTCGCCGACCGAGCTAATCGACCCGAAAAGCGCGATTTCCGGAGCGACGCCGGAACTGCGCAAGGCGAAACACCTCTTCGTCGAGATCGAAAAAGCGCGTCCGTTCCTCGAACGTTGGATCGACGAGTCCGGCGCGCTGCAGTCGGAAATCGCGAATTACCTCAAGGGCCAATTCCTCGGCGACGAACTTTGGCCTTGGGACGTTTCGCGCCCGGCGCCGTATTTTGGGTTCGAAATCCCGGATTCGCCCGGCAACTACTGGTACGTTTGGTTCGACGCGCCGATCGGCTATATGGGGTCGACGCTCGAATGGTGCGAGAAAAACGGCGAAGATTTCGACGGTTGGTGGCGGAATCCGGAAACGGAAATTCACCACTTCATCGGGAAGGATATTACCTATTTTCACACCCTTTTTTGGCCGGCGACGCTCCAAACGGCGGGCTTCAACCTCCCGAAAAAGGTTCACATTCACGGCTTTTTGACCGTCGACGGCGAAAAAATGTCGAAGTCGAAGGGAACGTTCGTCTTGGCGCGGACGTATCTTAAACACCTCGACCCGTCGTACTTGCGCTATTTCTTTTCGACGAAAACGAGTTCCCGCGTCGACGACCTCGACCTGAACTTGGAGGAAATGGAGCTGAAAGTCAACGCGGACTTAGTCGGCGTCGTCGTCAACTTGGCGAGCCGAACGGCGAAGTTCGCGAACGCGACCGGGTTGGCGGAAGTTTATCCGGAAGACGGCGGACTCTTCGCGGAAGCGGCGGCGAAGTCGGAGGAAATCGCGGCGGCTTACGAAGAGCGCGATTTCGGGAAGGCGATTCGAACGATTTTGGAATGCGGTTACCGCGCCAACCGTTACGTCGAGGAAGTCGCGCCTTGGACGCTCCGCAAGGAGTGGGCCGCGCTCGAAAAGGACGAAAACGCGACGCCGGAAGCGCGGGAAGCGGCTCGCCGTCGCCTGCAAGACGCCGTAACGGTCAGTTTGAACCTCTTCCGCCAAGTCGTCGTTTACTTGGCGCCGGTCTTGCCGGAGTTGGCGAAGAAGACGGAAGAGCTGCTTAACACGAAGATTGAAAGTTGGAACGACGCGCAATCGCCGATTCTCGGAACGGCGGTGAACGAATACCGTCATATGATGGCGCGCGTTCCGAAGGAAGGAATTGCCGCAATGCTTGAAGAATCGAAAGAAACGTTGAAACCGGAAGCGGAAGCCGCGCCGGTCGCCGAAAATACCGAAACCGCCGCTTGCCCGTGTTGCGCGGAAAACGCCGAATGCGCCGCCGAAGCGACCGAAGCCGCCGCTCCGACTGGAATCGCGCCTTGGTTCGACTCCGCCGAACCGCTCGCCGCGGAACCGATGAGCGAAACGATTACGATCGACGACTTTTTGAAGGTCGACCTCCGCGTCGGGCGCATTATCGAAGCGGAGCAAGTGAAGGAAGCGCGCAAGTTGCTGAAGCTGAAGATTTCGCTCGGCGGCGATGAAACGCGACAAGTTTTCGCCGGGATTAAAGCGGCGTATCCGGAAGCGGAAAAGCTGATCGGCAAACTGGTCGTTTTCGTCGCGAACCTTCAACCGCGCCAAATGAAGTTCGGCCTCAGCGAAGGGATGGTCGTCGCGTCGGGCCCCGGCGGCCCGGACGTCTTCCTGACCTTCCCGGACGAAGGCGCGAAACCGGGGATGCGCTTGCACTAATCCGGCGCAACCTCCGAATCGGAACGACTTTGACGCAGCGAAGACGGGCGCCGACGACGCGGAAACCGCCGTCGCGCCGTCGAACAACTCCGTAAAAAACGGCGACTTTGACGCAGCGAAGATGGGCGCCGTCGACGCGGAAACCGCCGTCGCGCCGCCGAACAACTCCGTAAAAAAACGGCGACTTTGACGCAGCGAAGACGGGCGCCGACGACGCGGAAACCGCCGTCGCGCCGTCGAACAACTCCGTAAAAAACGGCGACTTTGACCGAAACGTCAAGTCGCCGTTTTTTTCGCGTTGGAACGAAAGCAAAAACGCGTCGAGCGGTTGCGGCTCGGCGCGTTTTCCTCGTCGTGAAGCGCGACGTTCGAGCGGCAAGCGGCAATCTTCGCGGTCGGCGCCAATCGACCCTAACGGATTCCCGCCCCATCCCCGCAAATAAGCGCGCTTCCCGGTAAGCAACGCGGACAAAATCTCGGCGAACGTCGTCGACGGAACCTCCTTAAAACGTTGCGGCGGCGACGGTTCCGGCGCTTTCGTCGACGTCGACGTTTACCGGCTCCGTCGTCCAGCTTGCCTGATTCCAGCGGACAAGCCGCCGAATCTGCACGTTGACGTCGTCGCCCGACTCCGCGAGGACGTAAAGCTCCGCGACGTCGACCGTTTCATCGTCGGCGCCGGTCGTGTAGGCGCGAACGCGGAAAAGCTCGAACTTCGTCAAGTCCTTCAAAACGACCGGCTTTCGCTCCTTGCGGCGGCGGGAATAATCGAAAATCTTCATCGGGGGTTCTCCTTTTCAAGCGGGCGAGACGTAAAGCGTTTCAACGCGGCGGCGTTGCGCTCCGACGTTGTCGGTCGAACGCTTGACGCTCGACGACGCTTGAAAGTCGAGACGTTCCCAACCGGCGCGTTCGAGCGGTTCGCAAACGTCGCCCCAGTAACAGCTTAGCGCGACGCGTCCGCGAACGTTCGACAGCGTTTCGATCAATTCGCGCCAATCGACCGGCGGCAAGTCGCGGCGATAGAGGTTGTGCGACTTGCCGTAATACGGCGGGTCGAGGTAAAAAAACGCTTGCTCCGAGTCGTATTTTGCGACAATTTGCCGCCAATCGAGCGATTCGACGTTGACGAAACGGAACCGCGCCGCGTATTCGTCGAGCCGCTCCGCCTTCGCGCGGTACGCTC
>JAFSDX010000020.1 GCA_017436025.1 Thermoguttaceae bacterium | reverse complement strand
CGAACGCCGACTCCCAAACCTTCGCAACGTTCGTTCGGTCGTTCGACGAGCGTTCCGGTCGCGCCGCTTCCGCCGACTTTAACGAAGATTCTCCAAACGCCGACGCAACCGATTCCCCGGAAAACAAGGAAAATTCCGGCGTTCCGCTCCCCTCCGACGCGCCGACGACCGCTTCTCTACTTTTCGACGAGGACGGCGACCTTCGCGGCGACGCGCTTCTCGCCGTCGTTCCG
Source organism: Thermoguttaceae bacterium (assembly GCA_017436025.1). GTDB lineage: Bacteria > Planctomycetota > Planctomycetia > Pirellulales > Thermoguttaceae > RUG369. The sequence continues at coordinate 3,687 of JAFSDX010000020.1, read as the reverse complement.
ACGATGTATTGCCGCGATTTAAGCGTTTTTCAAGCGAAAAACATTTTTTGCGCCGAGTTTTTACGTCTCGTCGGCCCGAACGCCTTCGCCGAGCGTCCGCGCGCCCTTTGCGTCGTCGCGGAGGAAGTCGTCTTTCAAGACGAAACCGCCTTCCAAGCAACGCTCGACGCCGCGCTCGCTTCCGACGACGCGCCGATTCCCCGTTCGACGAGCGACCTCCGCGCCCTTTTCCGCGTCGCGGCGACGCAAACCGACCGCGGCGCGGCGGACGTTTCGACGGCGACGACGGAGCGCGAAGTCGTCGCGTTCGCGTCGGAAGCGCCGACGCTCGAACGTTTTCGCGCTCTTTACGTCGACTCGCCGGAGCGGAAACGGGTCGAAGCGCTCTTCGAACCGCGCAAAATTTCCTCGCCGCGCCCGCTTTTCGTTTCGTTCGAAACGGGCCGCGACGCCGGAAGCGCCCGGTTCGCGTTCGACGCCGGTTCGACGCCGACGCCGAGCGTTTTCGCGGCGCGTTTTTTCCCCTTTTTCCGCTCGCTGAGTCCGGAAAGTTGGTTCGTCGGCTCCGTCTCCGCCGGCGACGCGCCCGACTTCGGCGCCGAATTTTTCCCGACGCCCGCCGTTGCGACCGCTCAAACCGTCAAAACCGCTAAAATCAGTAAAACCAAAAAAACCGACGCGGCCCTTTCGACGCTCGGCGACGTCGCCTCCGCTTCCTCCGACGCGCCTTCGACCGACGCGAACGACTCCGACGTCCCCCTCCCGTCGGTCGCCGAACGCGTTTGGACGACGCGGCTCGACGGTTTCGGCGTCTTCCGTTGCGACCTCAAAAAGTTGACTTCGCAGGTCGATTTGCCCCGTTTTTCCGGCGTCGTCGCCGAATTTTCGGTCGAGCGCGGCGCGACGCGGCGCGGCGTTTTCCTCGGCTCCGGCTCCTTGCGCATCCTCGACGGCGCGTTCCCGCACTCGTTTTGGAGCCGCCTTTGCGCCGAAAACCGACTCCGCGTTCACCCGGCGCAAACGCTTGTTTCTTATCGTTTTATGAACGACGCGACGCCTTTCAACGAATTCGAAATTCTTTTCGAAACGCGCCCGGAAGGAATTGCGTTCGATTCGCGTTACCCCAACAAAATTATCGCCGTTTATCAATCGAACGATTTAACGTACAGCTTTTATCTCGACAAAACGGTCGCCGGGCGCGCCCTTCCTTACTCGGAGCCGCTTCGGGCGCTCTTCGCGACTCAAGACGCTCGCGACTTTTGGACGCCGCTGATGCGCGCCGCGCTCAATCATCTGCCGATCGAACGCGCCGTTCCGAACCGCCTCGACTCCGCGTCGACCGCCGACCGCCCTCGTCTCGACGCGGCGCCGACGCAACCGTCCGTTCCGCGTTAACCGCTCGACGCCTTTAATCGCTCCAATCGCCTCAACCGCCCCAACCGCTTCAATCTTCTAAACCGTTTTACTCGCATCAACCGTCTTAATCTTTTCAACCGTTTCACTCGACCCAACCGTTTCGACCGACGCGCCCGCCTTTTCAGCGCGACGCAAAAAAACCGCTCGCCTCCGCATTTCTGCGACGACGAACGGTTCGAACCGCCGTTTAAGCGCCGATTTTAGCGTTTCAATCGCTTTTGCCTCTTTCACCTCTTTTACCGACTCTACCAGTTTTGTCGGTTTTATCGATTCTCTCCCGACTCTTCGAGGCCGCTTTCGCCCAATGGAATCGCCTTCCAAGCGCGCGTTCCGTCGTCGGCGATCGCTTTCACCAACACGACGCCGACGTCGGTCGTCGCCAACTTCCCGGTCAACGGAACGCTCCACCCGGCGCCGAGCGCAGGCTGCGTCGCGTCGACGTCGTCGATTCGATACAACGCGGCCGGTCGAACGCCTTCAAGCGTCGCTTCCTCCGCGCCGTCGTTCGGAACGTTCGCGGCGGTCGCGACGCCGTTCGCGTCCCGTTGCGCCGCCTTCGATTCGTCGACCGAAACGGCGATCGCTTCCGACAAGGTCTCCGAAAAGTCGATTCGCCGCCGTTCGAAATAAAAGAACGTCGCCAACGCCGCGCAAAAGAGGACGACGACGGCGCCGCGCCGCGCCTTCAACGCGCCGAACAGAACGCAAAAGACCGTCAACGCCGCCAGCGCCGCGCATCCGACGAAGCCGAATCCGACGACGCGTCCGGCCAAACCGGCTTCGCCCAACCAAAACGCGTTCAATTTTTTCAGCGCGCTTTCCTTCATTTCGAGCAAGTTGTCGAACAAAATCGGCTCGACCGCCGCCGGAAGCGCGAGCGTTCCCAACGTCTCGGCGCGCCGTTCGTCCGACGCGTAAAGGAGCGCTTCGTCGAGTTCGAGCGCGCCGAGCGCCGCGTCGAGCGTCGGCGCCCAAAACGTTTTGAGCCGAACCGACTCCGCGTTCCCGAACCCGGTTTTCGCGTCGACGGCGATTCGCAACGCGCGCTCCCCGGCGTCGTTGCGTTCGAGCGTCGCGTCGAACGTCGGCGCGCTCGACGGTTTCCGATAAACCGCCGCCGAACCGATCCGCTCGAACGGCGTTCGCGCGCAGTTCCAAAGGGAAACGTTCAGCGCGCCGGAAACGTCCGCGTCGAGCGGAACGACGACGCGCCGCCGCCCCTTCTTCGCCGTCCAAACGAGTTGCGCCAACGCGACGCCGTTCTTTTCGACGGTCGCCGCCAACGGAATTTCTTTTTCGGCCCAAATTTCAAGTTCGACGTTCTTCCCGTTTCCCAAAATTGGCGACGGAACGGAAAAAGCGACGCGCTCGTCGGTCGGCGTCGGCGCCGGAAAGCGGAACGTTTCGAACGTCGGTTCCGGAGCCCCCAAATCCTCGACGGCGACGTTTAACGCAACCGCCCCCGGCGCCGCTTCTTCAGCCGCGACGCGCTCTTCATCGCCGCTTGCTTTGCCGTTTTTAACGGTTTCAACAGTTTTACCGTTTTTGCTCGATTCAACAACTTTCGCGATTTTACCGTCGAACGCGGTTTCAAGCGAATACGTCTCGTCGACGTCCGGCGTCCAGCGGAGCGAACCGACGCCCCCTTCGGACGTTTTCGCCGTCGCGACGCGCCCCTCCGAATCGTTCAGCGCGAACTCGCCGACGACCGGTCGCCCGGCTTCGTCGACGCACTCGAACCAAACGACGTTTTCGCGTCCGGCGACGAGCCGACCGCCGACCGGATAAAAGCGAACGTCGAGCGCGCGTTTCTCCGGCGCGACGGGCGCGACGGGCGTTTCGTCGGAAAAATTAAATTCGACGGCGTCGTTCGACTCGGCGTCGACCGCGAGCGCGTCAAAACTCGCGACCGCGCGACCGAAATCGTCCGTCGGCGCCGATTCGTCGAAAGCGAGAGGGGCCGACGTCGGCGACGCGTCCGCGACGACCTTTTCCGCTCGCGACAACGCGTTCATTTCCCCCGTCATTCCCATCGTTCCCATTATCGCCGCCTTATCGTCCGGCGTCGGCGACGCGCTCATCGACGCGCCCATCGACGCGCCCATTCCGCCCATCGTTCCCATTTTACCGTCCGGAGTCGACGACGGCGTCGGCGACGCGCTCATCGACGCGCCCATTCCGCCCATCGTTCCCATTTTACCGTCCGGAGTCGACGACGGCGTCGGCGACGCGCTCATCGACGCGCCCATTCCGCCCATCGTCCCCATTTTG
>JAFSDX010000228.1 GCA_017436025.1 Thermoguttaceae bacterium | reverse complement strand
TAACGAAGCGAAGTTAAGCGAGCGGTTGAAACCGGTTGACGGTCGCTTAGGCGGCTTAAAAAGATTGGGGAGTTAGCTCAGTTGGGAGAGCGCAACGTTCGCAATGTTGAGGTCGTGGGTTCGACTCCCATACTCTCCACTCCGATTCTTTTTAGCGAAGAATATTTGCTTAAACCGTAGAACGCCGTTCGTTGGACGGCGTTTCTCTTTATACGGGCGACTAGCTCAGTTGGTTAGAGCGCCGCTTTCACACGGCGGAGGTCGCTGGTTCGAATCCTGCGTCGCCCATTTTCTAAACTCTTTTATCCCGAGAGTTTGCGCTTCTGAACGTTTTTCGGTTTTCGGCGCGTTTTTAAAAAAAGTTGTACGGCGTACAACTTTTCGAAAGGCGTTTATGCGAAGACCTCCGAAGTATTGTTTGCACAAGGCGCGCGGCGTCGCTTACGTGATCGTCGCGGGCAAACAAGTTTATCTGCCTGGAAAATACGGCTCGGAAGAGTTGAAAGCCGCGTACTTGGCGGTTCTGTCGTCGCTCCGAGCGAACGCCGCCGACCGCGACGCGTCTTCCGTTCCTCTCGTTTCGTTCGGACGCGGCCCGACCGTCGCCGAGCTGGTCGCGGCGTTTCTGCGACACGCGCAAGTCTACTATCGCAAACGGGGCCGCTCGACCGGTTCTTACGAGCGTTTCGCGCAACTGATCGCGCCGCCGCTCTTGGCGCGTTTCCACGATCGCGCCGCCGAGTCGATAACGCGAGCCGACTTGCGCCTCGTTCAAGACGACCTAGTCGCTCGCGGCTTGGCTCGTTCGACGATCAACGACCGAATCGGCTACGCAAAGCAGATTTTTAAATGGGGCGTCGAAAACGACTTAGTGAAACCGGAAACGTTCGCTCGAATCGCCGCGCTTAAAGGGCTTGTCGCCGGTCGCTCTCCGGCGCGGGAGCCGGAGCCGGTTTCGGCTCCGGCGGACGCCGTCGTTGAAAAAACCGCCGCGTTCGCGTCGCAGACAGTCGCCGATCTCATCTTCGTTCTGCGACGCACCGGAATGCGCCCCGGCGAAGCGTTTCGGATGCGTTGGCGCGACGTCGACCGCTCCGGCGACGTTTGGCTCTATTATCCGAGCGAGTGGAAGACGGAACATTGGCGTTTGGCGCGCCGACGCGTCGTTTCGTTGGCCGCGCCGGTTCGCGAAGTGTTGGAGCGTTATGTCGACAAGTCGCCGGACGAGCCGATTTTCTCGCCGCGCGACGCGGTTCGCGAACGTTACGCCGACAAAAAAGGCGACGTTTCCGAAGCGGTCGCGGCGCGGATCGAACGGACGGCGGCGGAGTACAATAAGAATAGTTTCCGACGCGCGATCGAGCGAGCGGCGATTCGCGTTGGAGTTGAGCCTCGGGGCCGAACCAATTGCGACACGCTACCGCGACGGAGATTCGCGCGAAAGCCGGGCTTGAGGCGGCGCAAGTCGTTTTGGGGCGCGCGTCGGCGAAGACGACGGAGATTTACGCTGAAACCGCCGCACAACGCGTTGTCGCCGACGTCGGCAAGATTAGGGTGATCGACGGAGCTAGAACCGGCAAGAGCGGGGAACGTTCTCGCCGGTTTTGGGCGGAGCGTCGACCGACCTGACGCGGCGACTGGCGGGGTTGGCGTAGGGGGCTATTAACGGTTAAGTAAAATAACGATTGTTACAAAGTTTAAAAACGCCGAAAACATAACGTCGAGTTTATCGTAACGCGTCGCGATTCGCCGGAAATCTTCAACAACGCGTCGAAAGAAACGCGCGACTTTGCTGCGATGTTTGCAAAGATCATTGTAAACACTGAGATTAAGTAGGTTGCGTGATGTTGGGGCGGTCGGTTTCAAGCCGACGTCGCGAGACGTTTGACGCGTTTCGTCGTCTTCGTAAGCGCGATCCATCAAAACAAACTTGGATTTAAACCGTTTGACGTCGGGGTTTCGGAGAAGTTCTCGACCGACGGGCGCGTCGCCAACGTTCCACAGGCGAAAGTTTTAGCGCGACCGGCGTCGTCGGGCCGGCGATGATCGCACAAACTTTCGTAGCGAGTTTTTTACGCCCTTCGTCCGGTCGATCGCTTGCGACCGATTTTTTAAAGCTCCGGCGGCGCTCGGACTCGATTTTTCGAACGTCGAATCGAGGGGTAAAACCGAGAAATTAACGTTGGTAAGTTCTTTGTTTTTAATGACTTCCGGTGCGCGCGGCAAAATGTCGTTTTGGAATAACGACGGAAGCGACGATTGGCCGTGTTACAATCCATAGCGTTGTGGCAGAGCGCGTCATTTACAATCGTTTGGCAATGTAATGCATTTGTTGAAAGACTTTAAGTGTTTAGCGGCAAAGTAGTCGCGCGGTTTCGGAAAAGCGACTCGATTTTCTGTATTGTTTTTTGGCGATCTTTATACGCGCATTATACTATATTCGCAATAGTTGCGCAAGTAGGAAACTAAATTATAACAACACGCCCTGAATTAAATCTTGCTCGTTCCAGACGCCCCTCGCCGTTCTCTTGAACGACGGCGCGGCGCATCATAACCGAAACGGCGGCAATTTGTTAAGAATCTTTTTGCGCTCTTTCCAATCGGGAACGAACGTCGTCAACAGGGCGTAAAATTCCTTGGTGTGGTTAGGGTAAATTAAGTGGCAAAGCTCGTGAATCGCGACGTATTCGACGCAAAAACGCGGCGCGGCGATCAACCGTTTGTTGAAGGTAATAACGCCGGTTTTCGCCGAACAGGAACCCCAGCGCGTTTCCATTTCGCGAATCCGAACGGTCGGCGGCGGCGCGCCGTATTTGCGGACGAGCGGGTATTTTTCGGCGACGATTTCGTTAAACGTTTCGCGACAAAGACGTTCGTAAAAATCCGTTACAAGCCGACGCTTAGTTCTGTAGTCGTCGGGATCGCCGACGGTTGCGGTTAAAAACGTTCCGACGCAAACTATCGTGGACGGCGACTTCGGCGCGCCTTGCAGAACGCGGAGTCTTACATAACGCCCCAAAATCGGGAACGACTCGCCGCTTACGTAGCTTTTCGGACTCGGCGTCCGGCGCGTATACGATTCAAATTCTTGAAGCGCCGCGAGAATATAGTCGCCCTTGCTCGCGACCAAACCGTCGACCTCGGCGCCGTCGACCTCCGGGCTCGCCGACGCGAAAACGCCGTTCGGATTAACGCGCAAGTTTAAGTTTTTAACTCGTTTGCGTTCCAAACGATAAGAAATTTCGCCGCTCTTAAACGCGACCGTTCGCAACTCGAATTCGCGCGCCATTATCGCGAACTCCGCGCCAAAGCGACGTTGCGGGCGATTTCGTTCGTTTTGTCGCGCTCGTCGGAGGTTAAATCGCCTAATCGCTCGTCTTCGTAACGGTAAAGCAAGTCGTCGATTTCTTGCGCGAGCCGAGCGTTAACCGAGTCGTTTTTGCGCCAGTCGACGCGGCGCCCGCGCTCGAAAATCGCCGCGATTCCTAAAGCGATTTCCGCGACGAGTTCCGGCGTCGCGACGTCGCCTTTAGCGTCGCTCAACGTCGGCAAAATCGCGCCGTAAATCGCCTGCGCGTCGGGCGAATCGTTAAGCGTCGACGGATACTCGACTTGCGGGCGTTCGTCGCGATAATCCTTCAAAATAGCGTTCATTATTTCGAGGAATTGAGCGTCGGCGATCGTCTTGTTTTTGTAGGCGGCGAGCGCGTCGGCGATCCGCTTCGAAAAAGCGTCGTAGTACGCCGGATTTTTTTCGCGTTGCAGTTTAATACTTTTGGTCAAACGGTTTGCGATCGCTTCCGCTTTAGCGCGCGGCGACGCGAGGAAACCCAATTCGCGTTCGAAATCCTCGCGCTTCAAAATGTCGACCGGTTCCGTGATCCGCGTTAAATCTTTGACCCGCAAGTGTTCGTCAAGCAAATTTTGTATTAACGGTTCGTATTCCTTGCCGTCGAGCGCGTCGGCGTAACGGATTTTCACATCGCGACGAATTTTCGAAAAGAACGCGAACGCTTTTTTGCAACGTTCGAGTTCGTCGCCGATTTCGTTACAAACCGCGTCGGAACTTAACGCTTTGTGGAGCGCGCGCCCGAAATTGCGCAGCGCCGAGTAAAACCGTTCGCGGGTTTCGGCGTCCGCTAAGAAAACTTCGATTTCCTCGACGTCGCGGTTGTTTTTCAGCGACGCAAAAAGCGACTCCAAGTTCGAAAAAGCGCCGCGTAATTCGCCGACGACGCTTAACACGTCGACGACGGCGCCGCGCAAGTCCGCCGCGTCGAACGCGTTCAAACCTCCCGCGTCGGCGTACATATCCATCGCTTTATTCAAGTCTAAGAGCAAACCGCGATAGTCGACGATCAACCCGTAATCCTTGCCGTCGCGTAGGCGATTGGCGCGGGCGATCGCTTGCAAAAGGCCGTGTTCCTTCAGCTGTTTGTCGAGGTAAATCGTTTGGCAAATCGGCGCGTCGAAGCCGGTTAGCAACTTTCCGCAAACGATCAACAAGTCGACGCCGTCGTCGCCTTCGCAAAACTTGCGTTTGACGGCGTTTTCGTAAGCGTCGGCGTCGCCGTAGTTTGCGAGCGTTTCGCGCCAAAAGCGAAGGACTTCTTGGTCGGCGCTCGAGTCGACGTCGTCGGTCGCGTCTTCGCGAAGGTCGGGCGCGGAGATAACGACCGCCGCTTTGACGTCGCCGAACGTCTCGAAACAGCGCAAATAGCGCACCGCGTCGCGTTTGTAGTTGACGGCCAACATCGCTTTACAGCCGAGCGGACGAACGTTTTGCGTAAAATGCCGGGCGACGTCCAATGCGATTCGTTTGATTCGCGCTTCGGTCGACGTTAACCGTTTGATCGAACTCCGCTTGCGCTTTAAGTCTTCTTTTTGCGCGTCGTTGAGTCGCTTCGTGATTTCGTCGAACCAAAGGTCGATATTCTTTTCGTCGACTTCCTGCTCGACAAAGCGGCCTTCGTAGAGAAGCGGAACGATCGCTTTATCGTCGACGCCGTCTTGAATCGTGTAGCGATGAATCTCGCCGCCGAACGCTTTCGCGGTGTTTTTGTCCTTTTTCATTAGCGGCGTGCCGGTGAAACCGATATAACACCCGTTTGGGAAAACGCGGCGCATTTTGGTCGCGAAGTCGCCGTAATTCGCGCGGTGGCTCTCGTCGACGAGAACGAAAACGTCGCTCGACTCGCAGCGCGCCCCTTGCTTCTCCGCGGCGGCAAATTTATTGATGAGGCACGTTACGACGTGATATTTCGGGTCGTTTACCAACTTTTTGAGATTCGCTCCGCTCGTAGCTCGCGCCGGGGGCAAACGCGTTCGGGCAAACGTTTGCGTAATCTGCGCGTCGAGTTCCTTGCGGTCGGTAACGACGACGATGCGGGGCGAGTGTTTCGCCAACTTCGCTTGGAGGTATTGCGTCAGCATAGCCATCGTGAGGCTTTTTCCGCTCCCTTGCGTGTGCCACACGACGCCGCCGCGCCGACGTCCGTTTTCGTCGCGTTCCTCGATGCGTTTCAAGACGGCTTGGACGGCGAAATACTGTTGGAAACGCGCTATTTTCTTGACGGCGCCGTCGAACAACACGAAGAAGCGGACGAGTTCGAAGAGGCGTTCCGGACTGAAAAGCGAGACGAGCGCGCGGTCTTGTTGGGTCGGCGTTCTTTCGACGACAAACCTTGCCAAGCGGTCGTTTAGAAACGCTTCGTCTTCCTCTTTCCAGACGCTCCAATATTTCGCGGGCGTTCCGGGCGTCGCGTATTTGACGGCGTTTTTGTTCGTCGCCATCGTGATTTGCGCGAACTTGTAAAGTTGCGGAACGTAGTCGTCGCTTTGGTCGCGTAAAATCTGCGCGACGCCGTCTTCGACGCGTTTGTCCGCCGCTTTGCACTCGACGACGGCGAGCGGAATCCCGTTGACGAAAAGGACGAGATCGGGGCGCGCGACGTTTTTCTTAGATTCGTTAGCGACGGTAAATTCGCGGGTTACGTGTAGCGCGTTCCGTTCGGGCCGTTCCCAATCGACGTATTTCAGGTTGTAGCTTTTGGAGCGACCGTCGACGATTTCGGCGTAAGTTTTTCCGGAGACGAGCGCTTCGTAAACCGCTTTTCCGGCGGCTTTTAGTCCGGAACCGAGAGGCGCGTCGAGTTCGGCGACGGCTTGTCTTATATTGGCGTCGGAGAAGCGCGGTTTTCCGTTTTCGTCGACGTTGAGTCGCCGCAGTTGCTCGCGCAAGACATTTTCGAGGAGGACGCGATAGCTTCCGCCGCGTTCTTTGGCGCATTCTTGCGGCGTTAGATACTCGAACCCGAGCTTTTGCAAGAGTTCGAGGGCGGGGCGTTGGCTTGCGTTCGCTTCGGAACAGAGGTCGGCGTCGTAATCGAAATCGCTCGTCGTCATCGTTTTTCGTCGCGTTAAACGTTGTGAATGAAGGGGAAGGGGGAAAGAGAAAAAGGAACGCCGAGCGCCGTCGACAAACCGTCGCGACGCTCGAACGCCCGTTACGCCGACCGGAGCCGCGAGTTCACCCGAACGACGCCGGTTAGCAGTAGTTGCATGAGCGCTTTTTTCTTGCGCTTTTCGAGTTCCAAATCGCGTTGAAGCGCCGCGATTTCGCGGTCGGCGCAGGTCAAAACCTCCGCGATCGCTTGTTGTTCTTGGAGCGTTGGAATCTCAATAACGAACCCCAAGAAATCTTTTTCCGACAACTCTTTTTGACCTGTTCCATTGGCTAACATTTCGTATTTTTTCAAAAAGTTCTCTTGCGAAATGTAGGACGCGACAAAATTAACGTTTGCGTTAACAACGGAAAAGCTCATAATCGCGTTAGAGCAGATGCACCCGTCAAACTCGTCGGTTACCACGGCGACGCTACCGTTGAAATAGTTCTGTTTCCCAACGATAATTTCATTTTTGCGACGAATGTAAAAAGGACGTTTGTCCGCCATCTCGCGCGATGTTTTCGTAAATTCCAGCCCCTTAAAGTTTAATTTGACGGTAATCTTCCTATATTCCGACGTGTCGGCGACGCGCGTTTTGCTCCCTTCTTTTAAAACGGCGCCCAACGTCGTTCGCGTCCACTCGCCGTCGAAGCCGGGGAGGCGCGTTTTGCCGGTTAGGAGGCGTTGCGCTAAAAACGTCTTTTGCCGCCGCTTCTCCGCGAGCCGCCGTTCTTTCAACGCGATAATTTTGTCCTGCGTCGTTAAAATCTCCGCAATGCGCCGCTGTTCCTCGAGCGGGGGAAGCGGGAGCAAATAACTGGCGATCGAATCGGTTTGCACGCGTTTTTGACCGGCGGAACCGCTCATTTCCGTTTCAAGTTTTTTTCGAAACTCATACGACGACGTATGATAAAACACGAATTTCGAGCAAATTTTGCTTCGCAAGACGTGAAATTCCGTGCTGCCAAAACCTTGCGCCGTCGGAAGATCCGCCGTGTCCGCGCCTTTGCCGTTTTCAAAGCAGGGCGTGATTTTCGCGACCAAGACGTCGCCGCGCTGAAACGGCGTGAAACCTTTGCTAACCTTCGCGTAATCGGTCGTTTTCGCGTTGAGAATCCGCCCGTCTTCCGACACGTCGGCCATACCCAAAAACGTTACGACCGAATCCGGCGTTTTCGAGCGCGGAGGATTGATTTCGCAAACCTCGCCGACGCTCGCTTGCGTCCAATCGCTCGGAATAATACCAACCGCCGCCTTCCGATACCCCGACGGAACCGCGCCGCGACGGATTTGCGCGATTCTTTCTTTGATTTCCGACTTCATTGTCTTACACTTTTTGAATATCAATGTCGTATCCGGCCTTAGCAAGCCTCTGCGCTAATTCCAGCTCGGCGTTTTTATCGATTTTTTCGGCAAACTGAATATAAATCAGTCCGTCAATATCGGACGGCTTTTCAAAGTTGGGTTCGTTTTTCAGCAAGATTGCGACACGTTTGCGCCCCAACTTGGTTAAAAACATTCCTAGTTCAAGAGCAACATTTTGGCGAACTCTCGGTCGCATTTCCGAATCGTTTCTTGCTTTCCCCTCGTCGTCCGGCGTCGCTAAGACAACGGCGTATTTCACGTCGTTAGCGTAAGTCTCAAGTTTTTCGATAATCGTTTCTCCCTCCGTAGGCGCCCGGTCCAAAATAAGGGGTAAGTCCCCAACGTTGTAAGGCATTTTCAAGGAGAGTAAGATTCTCTTTGTCGTGCCCGTACACCACGAAAATCTTGCGATTCTTCGGGCCAGTGTCGTTTTGCAAAATCCCTTCAACGAACGCTTTGTTGTCTCCTTTAACCACGTACTTTCTGCTTGACGTATACCAATCGACAACGCAGTTGTTATCTAAACGAATTTGTTTTCCGTCCTGAATTTCTTTTTCTTCCCTGATTGTAAATTCCTGTTGACAATTAAGTTTAGCGCGTAAATCTTCGTAACTCATCGTCGCCATTCTTTCGTTCCTCCTTGTAACCCAAGTTCTTCCAAGTACTTCGCCATTTGCGTTTGCGCTTCTTTTAGTTCCGCGTCGATTTCGGCTAGGTTGCGCTTCACTTCGTCGAGGTCGACCGCTTCCTCCTCCTCGAACGTGTCGACGTAACGCGGGATATTCAGGTTGTAATCGTTTTCGCGGATTTCGTCAAGCGTCGCGATGTAACAGTATTTCGCGACGTTCTTTCGCGCTCGGTACGTCGACGCGATACGCTCGACGTCGGCGTCGCGGAGGTAATTCTGATTCTTCCCCTTCTCAAAATTGCCGTCCGCCGACGCGTCGATGAAAACGACGTCCCGCTCCTTGCGGTTCTTTTTGAAAATCAAGACGCACGCCGGAATCCCCGTGCCGTAAAAAAGGTTCGCGGGCAAGCCGATCACCGCGTCTAACAGGTTCAATTTCACCAGTTCCCGACGTATTCGACCTTCGCTCGCGCCGCGGAAAAGAACGCCGTGAGGCAATACGATCGCCATACGACCCGTCTTCGCGTCCAAACTGCTCAACATATGCAGGACGAACGCGTAGTCGCCCTTGCTCGACGGAGGAACGCCCAGGTCGAAACGACCGTAAACGTCGAGTTCCGCCGACATTTTGTCCCGCTTTTTCCCCTTCGCGTCGAGCCCGGCGTCGGCGAGGAAACCGGCGTCCCACTTGTCCAAGCTGAACGGCGGGTTCGCGACCGCGACCTGGAAACGCATTAAATCGTCGTTTTCGAGGAATCGCGGGTTCGACAGCGTGTCGCCCGACTCGATTCTCGCGTCGACGACGCCGTGTAGAAACATGTTCATCTTGCAGAGCGCCCACGTTTGCGCGTTCAGCTCCTGACCGTAAATCGCGACCTTGCGCGAACCGTCCGGCTCTTGCGGAACCTTCGCGAACGCCTTCAAGAGGAGACCGCCGCTCCCGCACGTCGGGTCGTAAACGCGGTCGTTGACGCTCGGCTCGACCAACTCCGCAAGCAACGCCGAAACTTGACTCGGCGTGAAAAACTCGCCCCCTTTCTTGCCGGCGTCGGACGCAAACTGTTTAATCATATACTCGTAAGCGTCGCCGATGACGTCGCGAGCGTCGAGTCGGCTCGGGCGGAGATCCAACTTGTTGAAATCTTCCAAGAGGTTGCGGAGCGTCGCGCGCTTTTCCCGAGGTTCGCCGAAGTCGATTTGCGAATTGAAGTCGATGGCGCGGAAGACGTTGCGCAACTTGGCGCCGTTTTGCTCTTCGATACTCGCCAGCGCGACGTTGATTTTTTCGCCGGTTTCCGCGTCGTTTCGGTTCGCGTAAAGATAATCGAACGTCGACTTATCGTCCAATTTGAACGTTTCGCGCCCCATCGCTCGTTCGACGCGGTCGGGACGCCCCGGATATTTCGCTTCCCACTCGGCGCGTTTTTCCTTCCAAGCGTCGTTCAAATACTTCACGAAGAGCGTCGTCAGGACGTAATCCTTGTAGCGCGAACTGTCGATTTTGCCGCGAAACGTGTCGCACGCTCGTCATAAAACGGCTTCGATATTGTCTTTAGTCGTCGTTTTCGTTCTTTCTTCTCGGGGGGCGCTCTATCGCGTCGCCGCGTTAATTTGTCGCGCTAAACAAGCGTAATATTTTTCTTTTGCGTCCGCAAGTTTCCTTAAAAGCTCGACTTCGCGCCGCGCCAACGCGTCGAAGCGGACGACTTCGGCTTGCGTTTCGAGGGAAGGCGGAGAAATTTTCAAGTCGCGCAACGACTCGACGCTAATCGCGCTTAACGCGACGCTAACCGAATAGCGCGCCCAACGTCTGCGAATCTCCGGCAAGTTCAGGAACCAAGCGAGATAAGCGGGCGAAACGACCCGCGCGTCCGGACGAACGATCGCGCAATTCGACGAAACGACGAACCCTTCGTTTTCCTCGGAATCGACGTAAACCGCCGAATAAGGAAAATTTAGCCGAACGACGACGGCGCCGCGACGCGTCAAATACTCGGCGGCAAGAGGCGCGAGCGCGTAAAACGGTTCGAGCCGGCTCCGGTCGACGCGGCCGTTCGGACTTATCGCCCGTAAGCGAGCGACTCGTAACGAAAAGGCGTCGGCCTGCTTTCCGCTTCTTTACGAGCGAGAAGCAATCCGCCGCGAACGGTCGCGATTTCTCTTAAATCGAACATTTTCCGTCTGCTTTTTCCCGTTTTGTCGTTTTTAAAGATTATCTGCGTCGCCGACTTTCGTTTCGTCCAATATTATATGCGCGACGCCGACGTTCGTCAATCATTTTTTGTAATGGGAAAAAATAACAGGCGTTTTCCGAGCGCTATTTTCAGACGTCGACCAAGAACAACGCGTTTTTTAACGCCGACGCGGACGACGTAAGAAACGTTTAAGAACCGCGTAAAATCCGGCGACGGATTCGTTAAAGACGGCGGTAGGGGATAATTCAAAGGCGAACGCGGAAACGCGCGCAAAGTTACGCTTTGGCCTCGACGGTGGAATCTTTGACGTATAAACTCGCCGCGTCTTCGGAGAGCGAAGAAACTCACGGTTCGTTCAACGCCGAGAGCGACGCGGACTTGGCGCGGCGCGGCGACGCTTCGGCGGTTATAGGCGCAATTGCAACCGGCGCCGCGGCTTGAACGCTCCGCTTCGACGTTCTCATCGCGGAACTGGTTTCATCAAATCATTGCATAAAAGTCGTAGGTAATCGGCCGCTTAGGGACGTGGTTGACGCTGCGTTCGGCGAATATGTCGGTAGTTTGCATCGGACGCCGCGTTCGCCGGCGCGGATCGAGCGACGCGTTCGAGTAATTCGCGAAAAAAGTCTTCGCCGAACGCCCGATCGTTTTTAAAGCGTTCGGCGTCGAGCGTAAAACCTTTGAGCGCAAACGTTTTAGAAGTTCGGTCGACCAAATGCGAAAGCGCGTCGCGCGGCGCGAGTCGATACCGATAATCGACGGAGACGATCGCGTCAAGGGCGATAAGTTTGCGTCGGAATCTTTTGCGTTATTTTCTTCGATGGCGCCGTGTTGAGCGGGGGGGGGGGCAAAAACCGCAACAACCGCTTCCTCCTTAAGTTCGCCTTCTGCAAAAATATTTTTCAAGCGCCTGCTAATAGAAGACTTATCGACGCAAACTGCTCGACCGTCGCGTTTTAGCAGGCTCGAAAATATCGACGACGGACTCCGCGAACGGCTCGGTCGCGCCGGTTTGATCGCAGCCGATAAAAACGTTTCGAGCGGCGAGCTGATCGAGTTGTATATGGAAGCGGAAAGTTCGTTGTTGAAAACCGGCGACGCTCGACGGTAAGCGCGTTCGTTTTCGGCAACCGCGCTTCCGCCGCTTCGAGCGCGAGTTCGCGAACGGCGACGGCGAACTCTTCGTCGGCGTCGAACGCTTCGTTAATCGTCGCGAGTTCGGCGTCGGCGAAGCGCAAAATCGTTTTGTTGCGACGAAGTTTTCGACGCCGGTTTCGGATTGCGTCCGCGCCTCAAGTTTTCGGCGAGACGACGCAATTCGGTCGCGACTTCGAGATCGTCGATTAAATCGGCGGTTTTGTCCAAGTCTTCCGCAGTTTCGGCGTCCGTCGCTTTCTCGGGGAAGAGGCAAAATTTATCGCCGGGTTTGGCGGTTGCGGAACGAGCGATGATTTCGGCTTCGACGAGGTCGTTTATCGACGTTCCGGCGTTGGGATCGACAAGTTTAATTTCCATTGGTCGCGTCGCTTTCTCGGGTTGTTTTGAAGTCGTAACGTTTGGCGACGTCGGCGGTCATCGCGTCGCGAACTTTGTTCAAAAGTTCGTAAAGCGTCGCCCAATTTTGCGAGCGTTCGCGCCGATTCGAAGCGAATTGTATCGCCGCCAACAATTCCGACGCGCCGACGCATTCCGCGCAAATCGCTTTATTCATTAGCGACCGCGTGTTCGACGTGTTACCGTACTTTTCCTGCAAGTCTTTAATCGGCATAGCGTTTTCTCCATAAAACGCCGCCCGCGTTTTTGAGGCGCGGGCGACGGCGACCGAAGTCGCTAGGTTGAGGGCTAGACGAGACGTTCAAGCACGGTCGTCGCCAACCGTTGTTCGCATAATATTCGGCGGTTTTCCAGATTTGGCGTCCCGGACGCTTGCGCGCGGCGGTTTCTAGCGTCTTGAATTTTCCGATAACTTTTTGATTAGTGTGTCGAATAGTAAACAGCAAACGTATCAACCATTTTTATCGCCCTTTTATTCAAAAGTAGCGTTCCGTCAAGAGCTTGTAGAACCGTTCTCACTCTTGACAATGTAAGTATACCATATTGGGGGAGTTTTTTAAGGGGGATTTTTTTAAGAATTCTTGTTGAAGATTTTCTTGAAAATACTTGAAAAAATAATTTAACCGTTTGACGCGCCTAACGTTGCGGCGCGGCTAATTGGGGGAAGAATTAATAAAAAGGGGGAAATAGAGAAGAAAATTCAGAAGCGGTACAAGCGAGTGCGGGCGAGTTGGAAGCGCGCGGCGGCGAAGTCGGCGAAAGCGGAAACGGCGAAACGGAAGGCGGTTGCGTTCGTGGCGTCGACGCTGAGCGGCGTTTGCGGTATTACGTAATGTCGCGTTGGGAACGGAACCGACGCGAACGACGGAAGCGTCGACGTTGGCGAAGTTGAGCGATGCAACCCGACGCGCGCGGCAACTCGGGCCGGAACCGCGCCGTCGCGGGCGCTTGAGATAGGGGCGATTGGCGCCGGTCGAGTTGTCGCGTCGTCGGG
Source organism: Thermoguttaceae bacterium (assembly GCA_017436025.1). Taxonomy (GTDB): domain Bacteria; phylum Planctomycetota; class Planctomycetia; order Pirellulales; family Thermoguttaceae; genus RUG369. The sequence continues at coordinate 3,797 of JAFSDX010000228.1, read as the reverse complement.
ACGCGTCGAACCGACCGCGTTGATCGTCGCCGTTCCATTGCGCGGCGATTTTTTTTCGCGTTCCGTCAACCGCGCGTACGGAATATCGGACTCTTGTAATTGGCCGTCGACCTCCGTTCCGACGGACGCGTTGACGACCTCTTGCGCGTCGAAAATTTCGGAGTCGACTCCGTTACAAGGCGTCGACGTCGTTCCGGCGGGCGCGCGTTTAAACGGCGGATTTAACGTCGATAAGTAACGGGAAATAAGCGTCGACGCAACCCGCGAACGCAACGCGCCGTCGAGTCGAGACTCGGCGACGCGTTTTTCTTTGTGCGAGGACGACTTATGAAAAACAAACGTCGCGTAGAAAATTCGGTTTTGTCGCGCTTTTCGCTTTAAAAATCTATTTTAGCCCTTGACTTTTGGGACGGACGCGTACAATAAAATCGCCGGCGTGCGTCTGTTGCGCGCCAAAGCGTTTTCGTAACCTTTGAGGTTTTTCGTGTAATAAATTAGCCGGCGTTTCGTAAAACGATTGAAGCGAGGATTGCTTTTCGTTTTACGAAATATTGCGAACGAATTCAGGAACGCGTCGCAGGGAAAGCCGACGTAGCAAGGAGAAGTTTATGTTCAGCCGTTTCTTTAAAAAAGAGAAGTCGAGCGCTCGAAAACGAGCGTCGGAAGCGCGTCGTTTGGGGCTTGAAAGTTTGGAAAATCGCGAGCTTCTGAGCGTTACGCCGACCGAGTACGCGGACATTCGCGAACTTTATTCGTCTTTCGAACTGGCCGAAAATTTGTCGGAAATTAACGCGATCGATTTGTCCGCCGCGACGACGAGCGCGCAAGTGCAAGCGGCTCTCGACGCCGCGAAAGCGACGCCGCAAGACGATTTGATCGTCCTGAGAACGACGGCGGAAGCGTCGAGCGTTTCCTTTGAACGAACGATTACCGTCGATTTTGACGAAAGCGTTTCCGGCAAACTGACGATCGTTTCTTACGGCGACGCGCTTCTTTCGGCGTCGTCCGACGAAGGCGCGATCTTCTCGGTCGTTTCCGGTTCGGCGAACGTCGGCGGTTTCGTCCTGCTCGGCGACTCGAGCAAAGGCGCGGCGAAGAACGACTTAACGCCGGTCGCGGACGGCGCCGAGCTGAACTTGGCGCGCTCCGTTTACCTGACGACGAACTTCGACGACGCGGCGGCGAACTCGACGCGTTCCCGTCGCGCTTCCGCTTCTTCGGCGAGCGAACCGGTCTTCTCGGCGGAATATCGAGTCGAGGGAACGACTTGGGCGTTCGTCGCCGGGTTGAGCGCCGCGGAAGCCGCCGAGTTGACGACGGCGGTAAGCTCCTATCAAACGTCGAGTTATTACGACGTTAACAAAAGTTGGAGCGGCGACGAGCAAATGTGTTGGGCGGCGTCGACTTCGAACCTCTTGAAATACGCCGGTTTCGACGCCGGAATGAGCGTCGAAGAAATTTTCGACGCGTTTAAAACCTCCTTTACCGACGCCGGCGGCGCCGTTTCTTACGGCGTCGAATGGTTCTTGAACGGCGTCGATCGCGGAGAAGGGCTCGACGGTTTCGCGCAACTCGAACAAGCCGGCGGCGGTTATTACGTTAACGCTCTCGTCGACGATTATTTGACCTCCTACTCCTTAAAAGACGGAAGCGTCGACGCTTTGGACGCGCTGAACGCCGCCGCGAACGGGCTGCGCGACGGAAGCGCCGTTTCTATCGCTTGCGAATGGGAAGACGGCGTCGGACACGCGACGACGTTGTGGGGCTATTATTACGATTCGAGCGTTTCTTCTTCGTCGCCCGAGTATTACACCGACGTCGTTATTTCTTGCTCCGACGACGGGCAAGCGCGACGCTACCGTTCCCCGATCGAATACGACGCGGCGAAGAGCGGGTATAAATACGTCGATTACCGCGGCGACGATTCCGGGCAAGTCGGCGTTTGGCGAAGTATCGCCGTGTTGAAGCAAAACGACGGCGCCTTCACGACCGACGCCGGCGACACGCTCGCGACGGCGCAAACGCTGACGTTGACGGGCGAAAAAACGAGCGTCCTCGAAGCCCTCGGCAACGGCGCGAACGGCTCGGCGGACGTCGACGTTTACAAAGTTTACCTGGAAGCGGGAACGACTTACGGGCTCGAGTTGGCCGCGCAAGAAGGAAAACAAACGTTCAACGCGCTCCTGCGTCTTGCGGACGCGAACGGCGCCGAGATCGACGGCGTTTGGGGATACGGGCAAACGAATTTCTCCCCGACGACGAGCGGATATTACTACCTCGCCGTTTCCGCGCAATGGAATTACGACGTCGATTTGACGACGACCGAAGGACGCGATTTCGCCTCGACCGGCCATTACGCGTTGAACGTCTATTCCGGCGTAACCCTGCGCTCCGATTTGACGACTTACGTTAGCTCCGGATGGAACGCCCCGTTGGTTTTCGCCGCCGACAATTCGATGACGGACGAGGGACGATTCTTTACGACCGAAGACTCGGTTTACGCGGCTTTTTACGCGTGGAACCATTCCGACGTCGATTTCGAAGACGGATTTAAAGCGACGCTGACCGTCCGGAACGCGGACGGCGACGCCGTGAAATCGGTCGTTGCGGAACGCGCCGGGCTCGACGCGTGGTATATGTGGTCGTTTAGCGAAAACTTAGGCAAGTTGGCCGAGGGAACCTATACGGTCAAATTGACGCTCGATTCCGACGACGCTCTCGCCGAAACGAACGAGTCGAACAATATTTACGAGACGACGCTGACGATTCTGCCGAGCGGCGCGACCAAGGAAACGCCGTCGACGACGGTTACGACGGTCGCCGACGCGGTTAATCCTTACGACGGCAAGATTTCCCTGCGCGAAGCGTTGCGGTACGCCGCCGACGACGAAACGTTGGGGACGACGATTACCTTCGCCGAATCGACGCGAGGGAAGACGATCGAACTCGACGGTTCCGCCGTGAAGATTGAAACGCCCGTCGCGATTCAAGCGACGAACGTTACGGTCGACGCGAAGGGTAAGAGCCGCGTTTTCGAAATTTACGCCGACGCCGCGTTGAGCGGTTTGGCGATCGCCGGCGGGCTCGCCGAGTACGGCGGCGGTGTTTACGTGAACGACGGCGTCGCGGCGACCTTTGCGAACTGCCTGATGGTCGGCAACAAAGCCGAGTACGGCGGCGCGCTTTACGCTTACGACGCTTCCGTAACGTACCAAAACGTAACGATCGCCGACAACGAGGGAACCGGAGCCTCCGGATACGTGATCGGCGACGCCGCGTCGGCGGTGTTGTATAATTCGATCGTCGGCGAAACTTTCTTCGTTTGTCCGAACACGGAAGCGCAAGGTTACGCGTACAACGTTCTTGCGACGTATCACGGTTATTGGGACGGCGGCGCGAATCAGTTCCTTTACGACGGTTCGCAACCGCTCTTTAAAGACGCGGCGAACGGCGATTACGCCTTGGCCGAAGGTTCGCAAGCGATCGACAAGGGCGTCGACGCTTACGTTGCCGGTTACGCGACCGACTTCTTGGGGAATAATCGTTTCTTTGGAACGGTCGACCTCGGCGCTTACGAAGCGCAAGGCGCGCTTCCCGCGGCCCCGTCGAACGTCGCGTTTGGCGCTTATATCGCGGAAGACGGCGTCGCGGAGTTGACTTGGGTCGATAACGCCGACAACGAAACGGGTTACCGCGTCGAGATGCTGTTGAACGGCGAGTGGACGGAGATGGGCGTCGTTCCCGCCGACGCGACGTCGTATTACGCCGTCGACTTGGCGCCCGGAACGACTTACGAG
>JAFSDX010000019.1 GCA_017436025.1 Thermoguttaceae bacterium | reverse complement strand
CCGCAATCGCTCGAACCGGCGAACGCGACCGCTTCGACGCAACCGCAATCGCTCGAACCGGCGAACGCGACCGCTTCGACGCTTCCGCAATCGCTCGAACCGGCGAACGCGACCGCTTCGACGCAACCGCAATCGCTCGAACCGGCGAACGCGACCGCTTCGACGCAACCGCAATCGCCGTCGAAGCGCCGCGTTTCGCTCCGGCGACTCGGCGTTTGGGCGTTTCGGCTCGCGTTCTTGGCGGCGACGCTCGGCGCTTTCGCGGTCGGCTCGACGGAAATCGCAAGGGCGGCGGCGCAAACGTCTCCGCTCGCCTTCCTCGTCGCGCTTGCGAGCGGAGCGGCTCCGTTCGCCGACGGGGCGACGATAAGCTCTCGCGCCGACGTTTTTCTCGTCGGCGCGTCGATTTTTTCGGCGTATATTTTCGCGCTAACTCTTTTTAAGAGGCGTTTTTACTGCCGTTTCGTTTGTCCGTTGGGAACGGCGGTCGACGCGGCGGCGGTTCTGCGTCGACGACTTTTCCCGCGCCGCTTCCGCTTCCTTCGAACCGGTTTCGTCGTCAAGGCGCCCCGTTTCGCCCTCTTTTTCGGAACGCTGACGCTCGGCTCGCTCGCGCTTTCCCTTCTTTTCGGCGTTTCGTTCGCCGGGCGAAGCGCGCTCGAACTCGACCCGACGGCGCTCCTTTCCCGTTGGACGCTCGACTTTCCGGCGCTCGGCGTTCTCGGCGGCGTCTTTTTGGCGGCGTTCGTCGCGTCGCCGCTTTTTTGGCGCTTTCACATTTGCCCTTGCGGCGCGTTGCAAGACGTTTGCTTTTTCGGCTTGGGCCGAATTTTCCGCCGGCGAAACTCCGTTAAAAACGCTAAAATCCCTCCAAACCCCCAATCCAAAATCGAAAAACACCCTTGCGAAGACGCAACCGCCCCGGAAAACGCCCCCGACGGCGACGTTAAAAACGCTAAAATCCCCTCAACCCCCCAATCCAAAATCAAAAACCCCCCTTGCAAAGACGCAACCGCCCCGGAAAACGCCCCCGACGGCGACGTTAAAAACGCTAAAATCCCCCCAAACTTCCAATCCGAAATCCCAACCCCCCCTTGCGAAGACGCAACCGCTCCGGAAAACGCCCCCGACGGCGACGTTAAAAACGACAAAAACGTTAGCGTCGAGCCGCCGCGACGCCGTTTCTTGCGAACGCTCGTCGTTTTCGCTTGCGCCGCCGCGACGTTGGGCGCCGTTCGTCGTTGGAGCGCTCGCGTTCTCGCCGCGACGCCGTTTCGCCCGCCCGGCTCGCTCCCGGAAGAGACTTTTTTGTCCCGATGCGCCCGTTGCGGACGTTGCGTCGCCGCCTGCCCGACGCAGGTTTTGCGTTTCGACGCGCCGCCCGACGCCGTTAAAACCGCTAAAACCAACGCGACCGCTTCCGCCGCCCCGCCCCCCCAAACCAACGAAACCAACGAAACCAACGAAACCAACGAAAACAACGAAACCAACGAAAACAACGAAACCAACGAAAACAACGAAAACAACGAAAACAACGAAAACAACGAAAACAACGAAAACAACGAAAACAACGAAAACAACTCCGGCGCAACCGCTTCGACCGTTAAAGTTTCGTCGCTTTCCCGTCCCGCGCCGCGACTCGTTTTCGACGGCGGCGCGTTTTGCGAAAAAGATTGCGTCGCTTGCGGAACCGCCTGCCCAACCGGCGCGATTTCGCCGTTAACGCTCGACGCAAAAAAACGTTCCAAAATCGCGACCGTCGACTTCATAATCGACCGGTGTTTGATTTATTATCAGCAAGAGTGCGCGATTTGCCGCCGCGAGTGCCCGTTCGAAGCGATCGATTTCGTTTGGAACGAAGAGGAATACGCGAGTTTGCCGGTCGTCGACGCCGAAAAATGCGTCGGGTGCGGGCGTTGCGTCGCGTTTTGCCCGGGCGAGCCGATTTTTGTCGAGTCCGCCGACGAGAAAATCGCCGACGACGCGCCGCGTCCGAAAGCGCTCGTCTTGCGCCGCCTCCCTTAAGACCTTTGTTTTCAAGCGTTTTCGCCCCAACCGTTCAACGAACGCGCGCCTAAACGCGCGCCGTTTGTCCGGCGAGCGTCTCGGTTAGTAAGTCCGGACGACGCGACGACGCCTCGGAACTTTAAGGTTTTGAAGGACGAGCGCCTCCGTTAAAGAAACGGTCGCGCCCCTAATTCGCCCGCAAGCCGCCGAACGCGTTCGAAAAAGCGACTCTTCCTTCTCCTTCGCGCCTCTTCTTTTAAGTTGAAAAAGATAAAACGCTAAAAAAAGGAAAAAATTTTCAAACAGCCCTTGCGTCCGCGCCAAAATCGAGTATAATGATCTTATAAGTTTTGGAGAGGTGGCAGAGTGGTCGAATGCGCGGGTTTGCTAAACCCGTGAGCCCGTAAGGGCTCCGCAGGTTCAAATCCTGTCCTCTCCGCTCCGAAGAGTCTCGCTTTTAACGGCGAGACTTTTTTATTTCTTGCCTATTTGGGCAAGCCGCCGCTCTCGCCCCTTCTTTTTCGCAAAGCGAACGGAAAAAGCCGACGGTTCCGCCCAATTCTCTCGCGTCTCGCCTCGTCCCTTCAACGCGTCGGCAACCGAGCGACCGCGTAAGCCGGTTGTTCCGCTTCCTTTCCGATTCCCCCTTTCTCTGCTTCCTTCGATTCCGCCGATCCCTCCCCCCTTTCGCTTACTTTCCCTACCTCCCTTCTTTACGTTTCCTCCTTACTCCTTCCATCGCTTAAAAAACGTCGACGTTTAACGTTTGGCCAACGTTTCGCGTTGTTCCGACGGTCGACGTTTTCGCAATGGAGTCGACGCCCCAAAGCCGACGTAAAAAAGAGACGACAAAAAAAGTCGACGCCGCCCCTTAAAGAGCGTCGTCGACTCCGTCGTTTTCAGCCGTCGCAACCGTTAAAAACAGCGCGAACGCTAAGTTAAACGCGTTTATTGAACGTCGGTTTCGCCGCCGGCGATCGTTCCCATCGCGCCCCAAACGCCGAACGGGCTCTTGCCGGTCGGGTCGGCGCCGGTCCAGTTCGTGCTGTTCAGGTTCGAACCGCAGTCGATCGTTTCGCTAATGAACGCGACCGAACCGTCGGCGCGCAACGCGTTAACGCCGCCCGCGTGATGGCTCGAAGCGCTCATATAACCCCAACCCCAACCCGGGTTCGAAATGTCGGTCGCGCAGGTCGGCGAGTTCGGCGGAAGAATCGTCGAAACGCTCAAAATACGCGGGCGACCGTCGGTGTGCAGTTTGCCGCGCGGTTCAGAAGCAAGTTCGCCGTTCAGCGACGAGCGGTCGTCGGTCTTCACCATCGCCAAGCAGGACGCCGGGGAGCCGCCGCCAAATTTAACGATACCGCCCTTGACGCGATCCGTGCCGGCGCGGTCGCCCGCCGCCGATTCGACGATCGCGATCGTGTTCGAGGTACCGTCGGTAATCGTCGCGAACGTGTTGCACTTGACGCCGCCGTAAACGCTCGGACGCAAGCCGATGCCGCCCGGGAAGAAACCGCGTTTGTTGACGCTAGTTTCGCCGGTGTTGACCGTCGCGTCGCCGACCGAACCGCCGTAACTGGCGCGTTGGGCGTTGTTAACGTGCGATTTCGACGTCCCGGCGGGGTCGCTCGGGCAACCGAGCATCGGAATCGGCGCTTGCAGGGCCGCGATCGAGCAGTTCCAAGCGTCGCTCCAACCGCTAAAGCTGTGCGACTCGTCGCCGCGCGAGATAACCTCTTGCCAACGAGCGCTTTGCTCGATGAACGGGTACATCGCGACGTAGAAGCTGACGCAACCCCAAGCCGCCGCCAAATTGCGTTGGTCGTCGCTCGGCGAGGTGCGCATCGGCGGGAACGCGCTGTTCGTGTCGTGATAGTTTTGCAAGCCGAGCCCGATTTGTTTCAGGTTGTTCGTGCATTGCATCCGACGCGCCGCCTCGCGCGCCGCTTGAACCGCCGGAAGAAGAAGACCGATCAAAATACCGATAATGGCGATAACGACGAGAAGTTCGACAAGCGTAAAACCGCGTTTACCTTGTTTGCCCCCCCCCCCCAGATTAACAAAGAGCGAGTTTTTCATATGAGCGACTCCTTAAAATAATTGAAAATATCTCCAAAATTCCAACGCGCCCCTATTTTTTAAAAGAACGCGGCGAAATTTTCAATTCGTTTGATTTGCTTAAATAAAACATCGACAATCAAATACGCGCCCGGTCATTCAAGGCCGCCCAACTCCGCGACGTCGAAAACGACTTCGCCGCCCCCCGCCGAAACGGTCGCGCTCAACGGCGTTTTGTCGAAATCTTGCCAAATTTGCGGAATTTCGCGAGGCATTTCGGCGCGTTTCGCTTCGTATTCGGCGTGATAGGCGTTCGACTCTTCCATCGACATTTGCCCGCGCTCTTCGTCGGTCTTCCAGTGTTCCGGTTTCGGGTCTTTAGTGCAGGTGATTTTGTATTCGCCCGCCGGAGCGCCCTTCTGCGTGTAACTTTGCAACGTCGACGAGATTTCCGCGACGCCGTTTTTGTCGGTTTTGCCGTTAATAGTAACGTTGCCGCTCGTCGCGATGAAGAAAACGTCGACGTCGGCGATCGCTTCCGAACCGTTGACGACTTTCACCTTAAACGGGTGCGTTTCCGGCATATCGGCGGGAGCTTTCGGCCCGCAACCGACCGCGACGACGCAAAACGCCGCCGTCGCCAACGTAAAAAAGCAAGAGAATCTACTCATTTCGTCTCCCATTTCAAAAACAGCGTCAAAAAACAACGCCGCGCTTCCACGTCGGCGAGCGCGTTCGCTTAACCCTTTATCGGTCGACGTTTCGCCAAACGCCGCAAATTATTTTAAAAAAATCGAAAAGTTCGAGGATATTTGACGCGCGCCGTCGACAACGACAATACCGTCAAATTCCTTAAAACTGTGAACGCCGCAACGCCTAAAAAGTTCCGGCAAAAAAGCGGTCGTCGATAAAAAGCGCAAATTTTCTCGTTTTTGGCGTTTTTTTTTCGCTTTAATCGCTAAAATCGCTAAAATCGACAAATCTTTTACGTCCAACAACGCGATTTTATTCGGTACGTTCAAACCGCGGCGCGCAAAGCCCCGTCGCGTACATTTGATTTTAAATCGCTCGTCCCCGTCTGTCAAGTTTTTTCAGGTCGTCGTCGCGTCAAAAAGCGAAAAAATCGACGCGCAACCGTTAAAACCGTTTTAATCGACGCAGCGCAAACCGCCCCTCGAAGTCGCGTCAACTTTTCCGCAAAAATCGCCGCGACGCCCGATTCGGCGCTGGAAAACCGCCGCGACGACGTATATAATATATTAATGGCAAAATCGCCGTTTGGAGCGCGTCCGGCGTTTCGCTTTGCGCGACTTTTCGTCGTTCCGTTTCCGACGCGCCGACGGCAAAGACTCGCCGTCCACCCCATTTCCTCAAGCCATTTATTTTACGCGTTTTCCCCCGGAGCCCTATCCTATGCCGACGTCCCATTCCCCCGCCCCCTCCGCCTCCGCTCCGCTTCGAATCGTCGCGTTTGGCGAAATCCTTTGGGATCTCCTGCCGACCGGCAAAAAACTCGGCGGCGCTCCGGTCAATTTCCTTTATCATTCGCAAACGCTCGGCGCCGACGTCCGCGCGCTGACGCGAATCGGCGACGACCCGCTCGGCCAAGAGATCCGCGAACGGCTCGACGCGCTTGCCTTGTCGACGCAGTTCCTCCAAATTTCGCCCGACGCCCCGACCGGAACCGTCGCCGTTTCGCTCGACGCCGCCGGAACGCCGACTTACCGCATCGTCGAAAACGTCGCTTGGGACGAAATCGCCGTCGACGCGGAAACCGCCGACGCGCTCGCCCGCTTTTTGACGGAGGAAAACGCCGTTTCCGCCTTCTATTTCGGCAGTCTCGCGCTCCGCTCCGAAACGAACCGTCGGTCGCTAACTCGAATATTGGAGCGACTTCCGCGCAGCGTCCTCCGCGTTTGCGACCTGAACCTGCGGGCGCCCTTTTACTCCCGCGACGTTGTCGAGTCGACGCTGAACGCCGCCGACGTTTTCAAACTCAACGACGCGGAGGCGGTCGAACTGGACGCGCTTTTTGCTCCGCTCGAACCGCCGACGTTGGGTCGTTTCGCCGACGCCGCCGGGTCGATTTCCGCCCCCGATTCGCCGGAAACCGCCGCCGCGCTCGCCGATTGGGCCGCTCGTTGGCGACGCCGTTTCAACTTGCGAACGCTCGTTCTAACTTGCGGCGGGAACGGCGCTTGGATCTTCGACGAAACCGGCTCCGCGTTTGTTCAAGCGGCTCCGGTCGAGCAAATCGCCGATACCGTCGGGGCCGGCGACTCCTTCGCGGCGGTTTGCGTCGTCGGGCTTTTGTCGGGCCGCTCGGTCGCCGAAATTGTCGACGCCGCGTCGCGCCGCGCTTCGTTCGTTTGCTCGCAAGAGGGCGGAACGCCGCCGATTCCTCCGGAAGCCGCCGACCCGTTCGCCGCCGTTTGATTTTTACCAAGTCAAAACGTTTTTCAAACAATCAAACGTCGCTCGTTTCAGACGCGACGTTTCGCCGCCCTCGCCTTTAAGGAAAAACCGTTATGTCGCGTCTTCTCAACGTTTGCGGTTCGACCGCGTTACTCGCCGCCCTCCTTTTTCCGCCGACGCTCGCCTCCCCGACGTTCGCGATTTCCGCTCCGAGCGACGCGACGCCCGAAACGTCCGCCGACTCCGCCGACTCGGCCCTCGAACAAGCCCGTTTGATTTCCGTCGCGTTTAGACAAGCGGCGCAAAAAACGCTCCCGGCGACCGTCAACATCGTCGTCAAACGCGGCGTCGACGCGCCAAACGCCGCCAAATCGAAACTTCCGTTCGCCGAACTTCTCCCCGACCTCCCGGAAAAACACCTGATCGAAGGCGCCGGTTCCGGTTTAATCGTCGACCCGAGCGGCATCGTCCTCACCAACTGTCACGTCGTCGCCGCAAGCGAAATCGGCAAAAGCGTTTCGGTCGAACTGCACGACGGGCGACGCTTTCCGGCGAAAAAAATCGTCAAAGACGAAAAATCCGACCTTGCGCTCGTCTTCGTCGAAACGTCGGAACCGTTGCCGTTCTTGACTTTCGCCGACAGCGACGCGGTCGAAATCGGCGACTGGGCGCTCGCCGTCGGCAACCCGTTTATGCTCGGCTCCTCGTTCAGCGCCGGCGTCGTCAGCGCGAAGGGACGCTTTCTTAACTCTAAAGACGGCAAGCAGTTCATTCAAACGGACGCGGCGATCAACCCCGGCAACAGCGGCGGCCCGCTCGTCAATTTGCGCGGCGAAGTCGTCGGCGTCAACACCGCGATCGCGTCCCTTAGCGGCGGCTACCAAGGAATCGGGTTCGCAATTCCTTCCAACGTCGCGGTTTGGGTCTTGGCGCAACTTCGCGACAAAGGTCGGGTCGAACGCGCTTTTCTCGGCGCTCCGATTTCCGCGCTTGAATACGACGCCGCGAAGCGCCTCGGACTCCCGCCGAAAACCGGCGTCAAACTCGGCGCTCCGTTCCGCGACGCTCCGGCGGCGAAGGCGGGCTTGCGCGCCAACGACGTTCTTCTCGAAATCGACGGGCAAAAGATCGAGTCGCCGGAAACGTTCGAAGCGTTGGTCGAGCGCGCCGCCGTCGACCGCGACTATTCGCTTAAAGTCTTGCGCAACAACGAGAAAGAGTCGACCGACGTTAAAATCCGCTTCGAAATCAAACCGGAAAATTACGTCGGCGTTCCGTTGACCGAGAAGATGGTCGAGCGCGGTTCGCACCGAATCGACCGCGAATGGGGCGCGATGCTCATTCCGTCGACGCCCGAATCGGCGGCCCGCCTCGGCGCGCCCGGTCGCGAAGGAATCGTCGTCTTGAACGCGACGCCCGGCGCCGCCGCCTACAAAGCGGGTTTGCGCAACGGAATGTTAATCGTCAAAATGAACGGTCGCGAAGTCAAGTCGTTAGAAGACTTCGACGCGGCGAAAGCGGAGGCGACGCCCGAAACCGGAATCGAGTTGGAAGTCGTTCAAAAATCGGAAACGAAAACGCTCCGTCTTCCGGTCAAAAAATAAACCGTCGCGAAAAACGACGAATCGTTGAAGCCGCGCGTCGTTTTCCGCTCAAAAATCGTCGTTTTCAAACAACCGACAAAAAGCGCGGTTTCCAACGTTGCTTCGCCGCCGAAAACCGCGCTTGCGTCAATTTCAAACCGTTTTCAAAATATCAAACGTCGCCTTCAAGAATCAACGGCTCGGTTCGCCCGGAACATCCTTAACGTCGTTCGTCCCGACGTTGCGCCGCGTCGCTCGTTCTTCGTCGGTCGGTTCCGACGCGACGAATTTCACCGGCGAAACTTCCGGCAAACGTCCGTCTTCCTTCATCTTACGACCGATTTTGAAAATCTTTTCAAGCGTTTTGTCGTCGAGTTCGTAACGCGGCGCGGTCGGCGTTCCTTCCCAAACGACGCCGCCGACGCTCGGTTCCAATAGAATCGCGTGCGGAATTCCGCGGACGCCCAGCTTGTTCGCGAGCCGCCGCCCCGTGTCGACCGCGACGAAATACTCGACCTTATCGAGATCGAGCCGCCCGCTCGGCATATTGCGAATCGCCTCTTCGTCCGTCTCGCAAATCGACACGACGACGAGATCGTCCTTATATTTTTTCGCGATGAAGTCGAGGTACGGCAACGACCTACGACACGGCGGGCACCACGTCGCCCACATCTCGACGAGAACGTATTTCCCGACGAAATCCTCCGGTTTCGGCGCCTTGTTCGCCCAACGCTCGACCGGAATCGCCCCGCCGACGACGTCCTCGATCGCGCACCAAAGATACGAGTCGGCCCAAACGATCCGATCCCGCAACAGCGCCGGGTGATTGTCCGGCAAATTGACGCTTTCAACGAGCCAAGGCGTCTTTGTCAAGTCGATTTTTCGCTTGCCTCCGTTCGCCGCAACCTCTGCTTCCGCAACGTTTGCGCCGTTCAAAATAGCGACCGCTTCCTCGCCGCAAACAACTTCGCCGTTCGGCCCGACGACGCAAACGTCCCCCGCGTCCGCCGCCGCGTTCGTTCCCGGCTCGTCCGCCCAAACGAAACCGCCGAAAACCGTCGCCAACGCGAACCCGGCCAAACCGACGCGCGCCGTCTTTGATTTTCTATTTTTCGCTCGCTTTTCATTACCAACCGCGTAACTTTTCATCCCGACCGTCTCCTAAAGACAATATACTTAACCTCTTACAACAAATCGTTGAGCGGAAAAGCCGACGACGCCGACGCCGGTTCGGCGCGAGTTCCAAGAATTTTCGATTATTTTCGCTTGAAACCGTCGTCAAAACTTCGGCCCGCCTTACCATTCCGCCAATTTATGTTATCATACAAAAAAGCCGCGCGCAATTCAAGCGCCCGACGCCCGTTTTTTCGTTTTTCCCCTTATTTAAAACCGTCGCCGCGACACGTTCGCCCTCGGAGTCCCCAATGCGCCCGCCTCGCCGTCCCGCAAACTTTCCTCGATCGTTATATTTACTCGCCGCCGTCCTTATTTTCGCCGCTTTCCTATTTTTCCTAACGCGTCCGTTCGTCGAATCGGGAGGCGGCGCGACCGCGTCCCCGCGTTGGCTCCTCCTCTTCGCTCCGCTCGACGACCCGACCTTTATGGAGTTCGTTTGGCGCGGTCTCGATCTTCCCGCCGAACCGGCGACCGGCGAACGTTGGCTCGCGCTCGGCCTCGGCGTCGTCGCGACGCTCGCGCTTCTCGGTTTAGGAAGCGTCGTCTTCGCTCCTTTTAAACGACTTTTGAAAACAACCGTTTCCGAAACAATATTCTTCCAATTCGGCGTCGGGTTCGCGTTTTGGAACCTTTACGTCCAAATCGCCGGCCTCCTCGGATTCGCCGACGCTCCGATCGCGCTCCCAACGTTCGCCTTCGCCGCCTTTTACGTCCTTTCGTTAATCTCAGCGACAACACGTCGCTTTGTCAGCGTCCGCAACCGCGACTCCGCCGAAACGCCGAAGCCGTCGTTTTCTCCCAAACGTCTCGGCGACCGCGTCCTTTTAACGCTGCAACTCATTTTACTAACGATATTTACGTCGTTTTATTTCTTCTCGTCGACGCAACCGCTTTTCGAATACGACGTCGTCGAGTATCACGCGCAGGCCGCTCGCGAAATTTTCGAAACCGGCGCCCTTTCCTTCTCGCCGAACAATGTTTACGCCAACATGCCGCTCGGCGCCGAAACCCTTTACGTCGGCGGATTTAACCTCGTTTGCGACCTTTGCGCCGCTCCGGACGCGCCGCTGCGCCTCGGTTCTCTCGTCGGCAAAGTCGTTTTAACGTTCGCCGCCTTCGCGACGGCGTTCGGCCTTTTCGGTTTTTGCGTTCGATTTTTCCGTTCCGAGCGCGCCGGGCTCTTTGCCGCTCTCTTTTACCTCGCGTTCCCCGACGTCTTCGACGTTTTCGCCAACGGCTTAAACGACGGCGCTTTAGGTTTCGCGCTTTTCGCCGCTTTTTACGCGTTCGCTCTTTTGCTCGCCGCCGACGCGACGCGTTGGAACAGCGTCGCTTTCCGCCTCGCAAACGCTTCTCTTGTCGGCGTTTACGTCGGTCTCGCGGTCTCAATCAAATACACCGCCGTCCTTTTCGTTTTCGCGCCCGCGTTCGCCGCGCTCCTCGCCGTTGCGTTCCCGTCCGTCGCGACGCCGCTTCGCCGACTTTTCCGCGACGCCGAGTCGACCTCGTCCGACGATTCCGCAACCGTCGAAACGTTAACCGTTTGCGACGCGCCGTCCGACGCCGTTTCCGCTCCCGTTTCCCCGGCGAAATCGGCCGCGCCTCGCCTCCTCAAAGACGTTTGTCTCCCCCTCGCCGTCTTCCTCGCGACGGTCGCGCTCGTTTCCGGCGGCTGGTTCCTCCGCAACGTTTCGGCGACCGGCAACCCCTTCTATCCGTTGGCTTTCGAACTCTTTGACGACGCGTCGCAAACTTGGGACGCCGACGTCGACGCCCGTTGGCGCCGGGCGCACTCCGCGTCGACGTTCGGCCCGGCCGCGCTCGCCGAGTCGGTCGCTCGTTCCGCTTGGCGCGCCGACCTTGCTTCTCCGTTTTCTCTTTGGGTTCCGGCGATCGGTTTCCTCGTCTTAACCGCCGCCGCGACGTCGGTTAACCGCCGACGACAAACCGACGGCGACGCCGCGCCGCCCAAATGCAACGTCAACGATCGCAACGTTTGGCTTCTCGCGTTAATCGCCGCCGTCGTCCTTCTCTTTTGGCTCGCTTGGTTCTTTGCGACGCACCGGCTGACGCGTTTCCTCGTTCCCGTCGAACCGGCGTCCGCGTTATTACTCGGCGTCCTCGCTTCGTTCGCGACGTCCGCTTTCCGCTCGACCGTTTCGACAAGCTCGACCGCCGCGTCCGATTCCCGCCGAGTCGCTTCCGCTTCGTCCGGTCGGTCGTTTTTCCTCGCCGCGTTTTACGCAACCCTTTTATTCGGATTACTTTACGAAGGCCTCGTCATCGACGTTCGCGCCCCCGCTCGCATTGCGCCCCTTCGCGCTCTCGAACGCGACCCAGCCCGTTTCCCGCAAGCGTCGATCTTCTTCAACGACCGCCCGGAACTTTTCGCCGACGCGCCGCTCGCCGACGCAACCGCTTTAACTTCAAGCCTTTCCGACGAGCCCGTCCGTCCGTCGCGCAAGCTCCTTTTAGTCGGCGAAGCGAAAGCGTTCGTTTACCGCGTTCCGGTCGTTTACTCGACCTGCTGGAACCGTTCGCCGCTAATCCCGCTCCTCGGCGACTCGGTCGAGCGCGCCGACGACGGCAAAATCGTCGCGATTCGAAACGCCGACGCGATTCGCCAACGCTTCGACGCCGCAAAAATCGCCTTCGTCTTGGTCGACTTCGCTGAGTTAGCGCGCTTCCGAAGTCCCGGCAATTACGGCTTTAGAAACGCCGAAATCGACGAGAACCTCTTCCGTCTTTTAACCGACGCCGACGTTCTCGCGCCGTTCGAACTTCCGCAAACGCCCGACAAGAGCGACGCGACGTCAAACGTTCCCCCAACGACGCGAATTTTCCGGCTCGTCCCGCCGTCCAACGACGCCGTGACGCGTTCCCGTTAACCGCGACGCAACGGAGCGAACGTCGTTAAAGCGGCGCAAGGCAAGGTCGTTTTTGATTAAACCGTCAAAGAAACAGTTTTCAAAAATTCAAACGTTTCTCTTTTCGCCGAGCGCCGCCGGTCGCCTTATGAGGTTTGCGACGATTATTCCGATTCGACTCGTCTTTTAGAAGGCAAAGGTTTTCGCAACGCGCCGCCGCCCCCGTTGTCCTCGGCGCGTTCTTCTGTTAAAATAAAATAAATTGTTCTCGCCGCCGCGTCGCCGGGTCGTTATTCCTCTCGCGCTTGCTCCAAACGTCGACGTTAGGCGAACTTCGAGCGTCCGTCCGTTTCCCGTTAACTCTCAGAAAGCGCCGATTATGTCGCAAAGATCGATCCCGTCCGATATTGAAATCGCCCGTCGCGCCCCGTTGCGCCCCATCGTCGAAGTCGCCGCGAAACTCGGAATCCCCGAAAACGCCGTCGAACTTTACGGCAAACAAAAAGCCAAAATTTCGCTCGACGAAATTCGCGACGTCCCGCAAAAAAAAGACGCGAAATTGATTCTCGTTACCGCGATTTCCCCGACGCCCGCCGGCGAAGGCAAAACGACCGTCAGCGTCGGCCTTTGCGACGCGTTGAACGTCCTTAAAAAGAACGCCTGCTTGGCGTTGCGCGAACCGTCGCTCGGTCCCTGCTTCGGCGTTAAAGGCGGCGCGGCGGGGGGCGGTTACGCTCAAATCGCCCCGATGGAGGAGATCAACCTCCACTTCACCGGCGACTTTCACGCGATCACGGCGGCGCACAACCTGATCGCGGCGATGGTCGACAACTCGCTCCACCAAGGGAACCCGCTCGGGCTCGACTCGCGCCGCGTTACTTGGGGTCGCGCTCTCGACGTCAACGAGCGGGCGTTGCGACAAATCGTCGTCGGCCTCGGCGGGACGGTCAACTCGGTTCCCCGCGAAAGTTACTTCCTCATCACCGCCGCGTCGGAAATAATGGCGATTCTTTGCCTTAGCGAAGACCTGCGCGACCTGCGCGAACGCCTCGGCAAGATCGTCGTTGGTTACACGACGTCGGGCCAACCCGTTACCGCCGCCGACCTGAAAGCGCGCGGCGCCGCGACCGTCTTAATGAAGGAAGCGATCAAGCCGAACCTCGTCCAAACGCTCGAAGGCAACCCGGCGTTCGTCCACGGCGGCCCGTTCGCCAACATCGCGCACGGTTGCAACAGCGTCGTCGCGACAAAAACCGCGTTGAAATTCGCCGATTACGTCGTTACGGAAGCCGGTTTCGGCGCCGACCTCGGAGCGGAAAAATTCTTCGACGTCAAATGCCGCAAAGCCGGTTTAACGCCGAACTTAGCGGTCGTCGTCGCGACGATTCGCGCGCTCAAATTCCACGGCGGCGTCGCGAAAGCCGACTTGGGAACGCCGAACGCCGACGCCGTTTCGAAGGGCTTCGCGAACCTCGAGCGACACGTCGCCAACGTCCGCAAATTCGGCGTTCCGGTCGTCGTCGCCATCAACAAATTCGACGGCGATACCGATGAAGAACTCGCCGTTCTCCGCGAACGTTGCGCCGAAATCGGCGTCGAAGTCGCCTGCGCGACGCACTGGGCGAACGGCGGTCAGGGCGCGGTCGAACTCGCCGAAACGGTCTTGCGAACGATCGACGCGAATCCGAATCCACCCTTTAAACCGTTGTACGCGGACGACTTGCCGCTTGAGCAAAAACTCGAAACGCTCGCTCGCGAAATTTACGGCGCTCGCGGAATTTCCCTTTCGAAACAGGCGCGCCGCCAACTCGACGAACTCGTCGCGCTCGGTTGCGACAATTTGCCGGTTTGCGTCGCGAAAACGCAATATTCGTTCTCGGCCGACCCGAAACTCCTCGGCGCCCCGACCGATTTCGAACTCGAAGTTCGCGAACTCCGTTGGAGCGCGGGCGCCGGTTTCGTCGTCGCTTTGACCGGCGAAATCGTTACCGCGCCGGGACTTCCGCGCGTTCCGGCGGCGGAGGCTATCGACCTCGACGAAAACGGCGAAACGGTCGGCCTTTTCTAAACGCCCGACGTTCGGCGCGTCCCTTTTTAATCTTAAAGCTCGACGCGCCGACTTCGCAACCCTTGCGAACGACCGACTTAACGCTTGTTAGTCCGGTCGTTCGCGGCGTTTTCCTTTCCTTCCCAATCCGCCGTTCGTTCGCGGCGGCTCCGTCATTCTCATTCTCGCGCCGCAACGGGCGTTTTGCCGTTATGCAACTTCAACTCATCGCGACGTCGACGACGGGCCTCGAAGCCGTTGTCGCGCAAGAACTTAAAGAACTCGGTCTTTCGCCGCGCAACTCCGATTTCGCGGTCGGGCGCACCCTCTTTGAAGGCGGCGTTTCCGACCTAATCAAGGCGAACCTTTGGTGCCGTTGCGCCGGAAAAATCCTCGTCCAGCTCGCCGAATTTGACGTTTCTAACGATTTTGACGTTATTTTCGACGCGGTCAAGGCGATAGAATGGGAAAGCTGGGCGCCCCGCAACGCGAATTTTCACGTCGAAGGTCGGTCGGTTCGCTCGAAAATCACGAGCGTTCCGGCGCTGCAACGAACGGTCAAAAAGGCGATCGTCGACCGCCTTTGCGGCGTTTGGGGCTTGACGTCTCTTCCGGAAACGGGCCCGACGTATACCGTTGAAATTTCGTTGCTTAAAGACCGCGCGACGATCACGCTCGACTCGACCGGTCGCGGACTTCATCGCCGCGGTTATCGCTTGATGAACGTCGTCGCGCCGCTTCGCGAAACCCTTGCGGCGGCGTTGGTTAAGCTCTCCGTTTGGCGCCCGGGTCGTCCGCTGATCGACCCGTTTTGCGCGTCCGGCACGATTCCGATCGAAGCGGCCCTTATCGGTCGCAACATCGCGCCCGGTTTGAAGCGTTCCTTCGACGCCGAAGGTTGGCCGCTCATTCCGCGCAACCTTTGGAACGAGGCCCGCGAAGAGGCCCGCGCCGCGATTCGCCCGACGCTGAAAGAGAAGATTTACGGCTCCGATATCGACGAGACGTCGCTAAAATTCGCGCGCCAACACGCCGTCAACGCCGGAGTCGACGAAGACGTCGTCTTCAGCCGCCGCGACTTCCGCGACCTAACCGACGACCGCGAATACGGTTGCGTCATCTGCAACCCGCCTTACGGGGAGCGTCTCGGCGACGTCGCGCAACTCCGCCCGCTTTACGAGTCGATTCCGGCGGTTCTCTCGAAGTTGCCGACTTGGAGCCATTACATTATTACGTCTTGGCGCGATTTCGAAAAGACCGTCGGGCAAGAAGCGACGCGACGTCGCAAGCTTTACAACAGCCGCGTCGAATGCGTTTATTATCAGTTTTTGGGCCCGAAACCGCCGCGAAACTTCGATTCGCCCGCCGCGCTCGACGCCGGTTTTGAAAACGGAGAAATTCGCTCGGAAATCGATTCTCTCGACGCTTCCGCGACGGCGAACGCCGATTTTTCCAACGCTTTTGAAAAATTCGACTCCGAAACGGAAATCGAAAAGAACGCCGAAACGCCCGACGTCGCCGCCCGTTCCGAAAATTCCGAACGCTCGGTCGACGCCCCCGCTTTCGCCGGGCTCGACGCTTACGCCGACCGCGTCGCGGAGGAATTCGGACGCTGTTTGACGAATCGCGCTCGACACTTGCGCCGTTGGCCGTCGCGCGGGATCACTTGTTATCGTTTGTACGACAAGGACTTGCCGGAAGTTCCGCTCGCGATCGACATATTTGAAGGGCGTTGGCTGCACGTCGCCGAATACGACCGGCACGACGAGCGAACGGTCGGGCAAAAACGCCTTTGGATCGACAAAATGGTCGCGAAAGCGGCGGAGATTTTGAAAATCGAACCCGAAAACGTCTTTTTCAAACGCCGCGCTCGTCAACGCGGTTCGGCGCAATACGAGAAGCTCGACGCAACCGGGCGCGTCGTTAAAGTCAACGAAGGCGGGCTCTCTTTCCTTTGCAATTTAACGGATTACCTCGACGTCGGTCTCTTCCTCGACCATCGCCAAACCCGTCAAATGGCGCGCAAGGAAGCGAACGGAAAACGATTTTTGAACCTATTTTGTTATTCCGGCGCTTTTACCAGTTACGCGGCGGACGGCGGCGCTTCGTCCCTCGTTTCGGTCGACCTTTCGCCGACCTATCTCGACTGGTGCGAGGCGAATATGGAGGAAAACGGCTTTTACGTTCCGTCGCGAGCCCGCGAAGCGCGGCGCGCCGGTTTCGACGTAAAGCAAATAGTCGATTCGCTTTACGTTAAGTCGGACGTTCTCCGCTTTCTGCGCGCTATTCCTCCGGCGACCGACCGCAACCGCGATATTGTCCGCTTGATCGAAGAGACGGCGGCGGAAGTCGGCGACGTTCGAACGGTCGGCGGACGCGACGGCGGCGGGCGTTTCGGACGTTCAAACGGCGGCGCCTCTCCTCTCGGCGACCGCGCTAAGTACTTCAAAAACAAGACGAAAGACGGGCGAGCGGAACGCGGTTCCCTGCCGTCGCAAGCGTTCGGTCTCGACCGCTCCGACTTCGAACTTTGCGTTTGCGACCCGCCGACCTTCTCGAACAGCAAGTCGACCGACGCCGACTGGGACGTCCAACGCCGACACGTCGAGCTGTTGCGCCTCCTCGCGACGCGGATGAAGCCGGGCGGCGTCGTCTACTTCTCGAACAACTACCGGCGCTTTAAGTTGGACGAGGAAAGTTTGACGGATCTATACGATTTTCGGGAAATATCGAATCGAACGGTTCCGGAAGATTTTCGGAACAAACGGATTCACCGATGTTGGCGAATGGTCGCGAAATAACGATTTTAACGGCGGCAAAATCGGCGTTTTCGAAAAACGGCGGCGCGTCCGATTGACGAAACTTTGCGCTTCCTTTATAATAAAGGGGAAGAATTACCGTTTAACCGCGTCGGTCGGCGTTCGTTCCGGCCTTTTCGTTCGCTAAAATCGACAGAATCGGAACGTTTTACCCCTTTTAACGTTCGACGTTTTGGCGTCGTCGACGTTCGTTTTCCGACGCGTTTCAAGAGGAATTGAAAAATGGCGCTCACCATCACTACCGAAGACGTCGCGCGTTTCGGCGTCGTCGGCGCGGGCGGCGCGGGTTTCCCGACGCACGTCAAACTTTCCGGCAAAGCGGATACGGTCGTTTTGAACGCGGCCGAATGCGAACCGTTGTTGCATAAAGACAAAGAGCTGATTCTGCGCGACGCCGCGGCGATCGTCGAAGGGTTGGCGCGCGCGGTCGAATTCGTCGGCGCGAAAGAAGCGGTCGTCGGGATTAAGGAAAAATACGCCAAGGTGATCGCCGCGATGCAAGCCGCGCTTCGCCCGAATATGCGAATTGTTCCGCTTCCGGACGTTTACCCGTCCGGCGACGAGTTCGTCCTCGTTTATTTGACGCTCGGTCGAGTCATCGCGCCGGGAGCGATTCCGCTGTCGGTCGGCGCGGTCGTTATGAACGTCGAAACGGCGCTGAACCTCTCGAACGTCGGGCAAACGCCGGTCGTCGACAAATACGTTTCGGTCGCGGGCGCGGTCAAAAAGCCGTCGACCGTTTGCGTTCCGCTCGGAACGACGCTCGCCGAATGCCTCGAACTGGCCGGAGGCGCGACGATTCCCGACCCGGCGTTTATCGTCGGCGGCGCGATGATGGGACGGCTCGCGGCGAACCTCGACGAACCGGTAACGAAAACGACCGGCGGCGTCATCGTTTTGCCGCGCGACCACTTCATCGTCGACCGCAAGAGTTGGGATTGGGACAAAACGGCCCGCGTCGGTCGCGCCGCTTGCGACCAATGCTCGCGTTGCACCGAACTTTGCCCGCGTTATATGCTCGGGCACCCGATCGAACCGCACCGGGCGATGCGGAGCCTCGGCTTCAATATGTCGCGGGAAGCGGACGTCGCCGGAACGCAATTCTGTTCCGACTGCAACCTTTGCAGTTACTGTTCTTGCCCGGAAGGGCTCGACCCGCGCGGCGTCAACTTGCAAAACAAACGCCGCATTCTCGCCGAGAACCGCCGTTGGCAAAACCCGCCGTTCAATCCGGAGCGCGCCGACGCGTTGCTAGCCTTCCGCCAAACGCCGACTTCCCGACTGATGCAACGAATCGGACTCGACGGTTTCGTCAACAAGGGCCCCTTGCTCTCCGGCGTTTACCAACCGAAGTCGGTCGAAATCCCGTTGAAGCAACACATCGGCGCGCCTTGCGTCGCGGTCGTTTCGGTCGGCGAAACGGTTCGACGCGGACAAACGATCGGAACGCGCCCGGTCGCCGACGGGAAAACGGCCCTCGGCGCCGACGTACACGCGTCGATCGACGGAACGGTCGTCGCCGTTTCGCCGGAAAGCGTCAAAATCGCCGCGTTATAATCGACAAAGTCGCTAAAATTTAGCGTCGCCGTCAAAAAGAACCGCGCCGTCGGACGTTTCGTCTCGGCGGCGCGGTTCTTTTTTGCGCTTGCCAACGCCGTCGCGCTTCGAAAGGCAAACGTTTGCTTTCTTCGTTCGCCGCAACGTTCGGCGAAAACCTCCTTCCTTCCGTTCCCTCGAGAACGCGACGCCGCCCGCCGCCAACTTCTCGCCGCCTCCCGTTCCCCCAAACCGCCTCCCGCAATTAGCGACATTTCTTTTTTAAAGCCGACAAAAACGCGACGTTCGTTAGTTAAAAGAAAACGGGAACGCCGTTTCCGCCGCTCCCGTTCGCCGTCATTTTCCGTTTTTTCGTTCCAAACCGAACGCTCCGTCGCGATTAGAAATCGTCTTCTTCGTCTTCGTCGCCGTCTTCCAATTCGTCGTCGAGTTCGTCCGGCTCTTCGTCGTCTTGGTTCGGGCCCGGCGCGACGCCGTCTTCGTCCGCGACGACCAACGTCGACATAATCTCTTCTTTGAGCGTTTCCAAGAGTTCCGGGTCTTGCTGCAACGCGGCGCGAACCTTTTCGCGCCCTTGCCCGAGCTGTTGGTCGCCGTATCGGAACCAAGCGCCCGACTTGACGACGATCTTCTTCGCGATCGCCAAGTCGAGAACGTCCCCTTCGTAACTGATCCCGCCGGCGTGCATCATATCGAACTCGGCGACGCGGAACGGCGGCGCGACTTTGTTCTTGACGATCTTCGCCTTAACCCGTTGACCGACGACGTTTTCGCCTTCCTTGATTTGACCGATGCGGCGCACGTCGATGCGGCAGGAGCAGTAAAATTTCAACGCTTTCCCGCCCGGCGTCGTCTCCGGCGAACCGAACATAACGCCGATCTTTTCGCGGATTTGGTTGATGAAGATGACCGCCGTTTTACTCTTCGCGATCGCGCCGGTCAGTTTGCGGAGCGATTGGCTCATCAGGCGCGCTTGCAAGCCGACGTGCGAGTCGCCGATTTCGCCCTGCAGTTCCTTTTCCGGAACGAGCGCCGCGACCGAGTCGACGACGATGACGTCGACCGCGTTCGTCTTCACGAGCATTTCGGTGATGCGCATCGCCTCTTCGCCGCTGCTCGGTTGGCTGACGAGGAGCGATTCCAAGTCGACGCCGAGACGTTTCGCCCAACTCGGGTCGAACGCGTGTTCCGCGTCGACGAACGCCGCGACGCCGCCGGTCTTTTGCGCTTGCGCGACGATGTGCAGGGTCAGCGTCGTTTTCCCGCTCGATTCCGGGCCGAAGATTTCGACGATGCGACCGCGCGGAATCCCCCGACCGCCGAGCGCAATGTCGAGCGAAAGCGAACCGGTCGAAATGCCGTCGAGCCCCGGCGCCGCGTCGAGCCCGAGCGGCATAATCGCGCCCTGCCCGTACATCTTTTCGATTTGGTCGACCGCCGATTTCAGTTCCGGGTTTTGGTCGTACAACGCTTGAATTTTCGAGATT
>JAFSDX010000227.1 GCA_017436025.1 Thermoguttaceae bacterium | reverse complement strand
CCAGGCTTCGAGGTCGTACTTGCGGTAGGCCGGGCCGCCGAGGTCGCCGGTCGCGGTGTCGACGACGCGATACGGGATTTCGAGTCCGTCGAAAATGTCGCGTTCGAGTTGCAAAAGCTCTTGGTGCAACGCTTCGCTTTGTTCCGGGAGGCAGAACGCGAACATTTCGACCTTCGAGAATTGGTGGACGCGGTAGAGGCCGCGCGACGCTCGACCGGCCGCGCCCGCTTCGGTGCGGAAGCAGTGGCTGATACCGCAGAGGCGCATCGGGAGCTGCTCCGCGTCGACCGTTTGGTTCGCGAGGAGGCCGCCGAGGGTGATTTCCGCCGTCGCGATGAGGCTAAGGTCGCTGTTTTCAATCGAGTAGATTTGCGTTTCGTTGCCGCGCGGAATGTAACCGGTTCCTTGCAGAACGTCGTTTTTCGCCAAGTCCGGCGTCGTCGTCGGGGTGAAACCGGCGCTAACGAGCTTGCTCAAAGCGTATTGTTCGAGCGCGAGTTCGAGGAGAACCGCTTCGTTTTTGAGGAAATAGAACCCGGCGCCGGCGACGCGCGCTCCGCCTTCGAAGTCGATTAAGTCGAGCTTTTCGGCGAGTTCGACGTGATCGAGCGGCTTGAAGCCTTCCGGCCAAGTCGGGAGAGGCGTTTTGCCGTAAGCGACGGCGAGGTTGGAGCCGTCGTCGTCCCCGACGGGAGCGTCCGGGTGCGCCATATTCGGAATGCCGCGTTGAATTTGGTCGAGTTCCTTTTCGAGCGCGTCGAGCGTTTGGCGGACGCCGGCGATTTTTTCGCGAATCGCGCGCCCTTCCTCCATTTTCGCCGCTTTTTCTTCCGGCGTTTTGCATTTGCCGATCGACTTCGAAACGGCGTTCGACTCTTGGTTCAACGCTTCGACTTCGCGCTGTTGTTCGCGACGCGCCGTTTCGAGTTCGACGAACCGGTCGACGTCGGCGGGAACGTTGCGGTTTTGGCAGTTGAGTTTGACGGCTTCGACATTCTCCAAGATGAATTTGCGATCGAGCATAACGCGGATTCCTGTTTAAGCGAACGATGGCTTGAGCGGCGACGCGGGAACGCCCCGCTTCTTCCGAACGACCGAAACGACGTCGGCGCGTTCCGGTTTTCATCTTTATTATACCCGTTTCGGCGAAGATGAAAAGAGCCGCCGCGCTCGTTTGCGCCGTTTATTCCCCTTTATTCTCGACGTTCGCTCGACCGTCGTTTGTTGGCGCGGTAAAATAGGGGAAATGCGGGGAATGGGCGATGCAATCGGCGGGCGTCGAGCGGTTTTGTTCGGCTTTACTCGGCGCCGACGAGGCGTTCCCAACGAGCGCGGCGGTTCGGATCGCTTGCGTCGGAGCGCGTCAACCAAAGGGTTCGGAGCATTTTTCGGGCTTGGTCGCGGCGATCGGTGCGGACGTAAATTTCGACGACGCGTTCTTTAGCGTCCCACCAAGCGGGCGAGCCGACGGGAACGAGGTCGGCGGCGTCGCTCCAATAACGGACGGCTTGTTCGAGCGCTTTCGGGTCGCTTTGCGCGGTCAAAATTTCGGCGATTCCGAGCGTCGCGTCGAGATTTTTCGGGTTTTGACGGCGAATTTGCGCAAAAAGCGCCAGCGACTCTTGCGTTTTTCCGGCGAATCGGAGCGCGCGGGCTCGGACGAGCGACCGTTTTTCTTGCGCCGCTTTCGTAGTTTGCGTATTTTGCGTGATTTGACCGGCTTTCGACGCGTCGAGCGAGGCGAGGGCGGCGTTTCCGATTTTGATTTGCGTTGCGCGCGGCGTTTTTTCGGCGAAAATTAGGAGGCGTTCGAGCGTTTCGAGCCCGGCGCTTTGCGTCGCTTCTTCGAGGTTCGCGAGGTCGCGAAGGACGGCGTCGGTTTGGCCCGCGTCGAGGCGGAGCGCAAGCCGTTTCGCTTGGACGTCGGCTCGAAGCGCGGCGCGTTCGGGCGTCGCGTCGGCGAGGGCGGCGTCCCAACGGTCGAGGAGCGTTTCGAGCGCGGCGGTAAGTTCCGCGTCGGCGGCGATTTGCGAAGGTCGCGGAAGGTCGAAAAGGCGCGTCAAAACGGCGTCGTCGGTCGCGGTCGACTCTTGCGCCGTCAACTTTTGCGCCGCTTCCTTAACTTGAACGGCGAGCGGCGTTTCGGCGTTGGAATCCGGCGTCGTCGCGGCGGTCGTTTTCGCGAGGAGGCGCGACGCGGCGTCAATAAAAACGGCGGCTTGTCGCTTCTCGGCGTCGGGCGATTCGACGTTAACGGCTGCGAATCGGGCGTTTGCGAGCGCGGCGGCGAGCGCGAGCGTTTCCGAGAAGACGGGATCGTCGGGCGAAACCGCGTCGACGTAAAACGCCGCGTCGTCGATGTTTCCGTCGGCGAGCGCGAGACGGGCCGACTCGTTGGCGAACGCGCCGCGATTCTCCGCCGTCGGGAAAAGCGTTAAATAATCGCGACGGAGTGTCGCGACGTCGGGAACGGTCGCCGAAGCGTTTTCGACGGGCGTTTCCGGGCTTGCAGAAGTCGCGGCGGTTTCGTTGTTTAGCGCGGCGTTTTTCGACTCTTGCGCGCGTTGAATCGCCAAGAGGAAGAGGCGCGGCGCGAGTTCGTCTCCCGGGCGCGAACGGGCCGCCGCTTCAAAACGTCGCGCGGTTTCTCGGCGCCAAAAGTCGGCGTCGTTCGAAGCGAGTTGGGCGGTCTCGAACAGCTTGTCGCGCAAGATTTTATCGGCGATTCCGGCGGCGGTCGCGGCGAGCCGAAACGCGTCGGCGTCGGCCCCGGCGGCTTTCGCGGCGTCGGCGGCTCGGTCGTATTCGGCGAGCGCGGCTTCCCAATCGTCGGCGCGAAATCGTTCTTCCGCAACGGCTTCCGTCGTTCGCCAATCGTCGCTTGCGAGACTTGTTTCGCGAAGTAACAACGAAGCGCGGGCCCGCCAAAAACTCGTCGGCAAACGGTCGGCGGCGTCGCGAGCGGCGGCGAGCGCGTCTTCCGGCGATATTTTGGACGCGTCGGAAGTCGTTGAATTGGAACTGTTGGCGACGTTGGTGTCGGCGTCGGCGGAGGTCGGGGAGCTTTCCGACGTTTCGGAATCGGCGAGCGCGGAGGCGGCGTTCAAAAACGCGGCGACGCGAGCGAAGTCGCGGTCGGCGAAAACGTCGAAAAAGCGATCGGCGAAACGCGCCGGGCCGGTCGACGTCGGACGGTTCAAGAGGTCGACGTCGGCGGACGCAAGTTTCGCCGCGTCAAAGGGTTTCGATTCGAGCGAAAGGAGGCGAATTTCCTCCGCGACGAGCGCGACGGCGAGTTCTTGCGGCGCGGCGTCGTCGGCGTTCGGCGCTTTCGACGCGTCGTTAAGCGTTTGCTCGATAAGGCGTTCCGTTGTTTTAACGTCGCCTTGACGGCGCGCCGCTTCGACGAGAAGAAGACGAGCGAAGAAATAATCGGCGGCGTCGCGTCGCTTGTCGGCGTCGGCGCAAAGAGCGTTCGCGGCTTGCGTCGCTTGACGGTAAAATTTGGCGGCGTCGGCGCTTGCGGAAGCGCGGGCGAGAAGCGTTTTCGCGCTCCAATAAACAAAAAATCGGCTCTTTTCCGGCGGAAGGCGGCGAACGAGCGCGCTCGACGTTTCGAACGCGGCGATTAGGAACGGCGAGTCGGCGGAAGTCGCGGCGGTTTCGACGGTTGCGTCGGACGACGGTTCGCTTGACGTCGCGTCGTTCGCTTCGACGTCGAGAACGCCGAGTTCGTAAAAGGCGCGAACGAGCGTCGCGGCGTATTCGAGCGCGTCGTCGGCGGGCGATTCGGCGGCGAAAACGTCGTCGAAGTCGAGCGGTTGCAACGGGTTCGGCGTTTCTTGCGTCGCGTCGGACGACGTTGCGAAACCGGGTTCGACGGCGGCTCGAACGGCGGCGATTCGAGCGGCGACGGCGGCGCGTTCGTCGGCGGTTAAAAGTCGGCTCGACTCGACGGCGGCGCGAACGGCGACGCTTCCGAATCGAAAGCGTTGATTTTGCGTTGTTTGCGCAAGGAACGGTTCAAGGCGGGCAAGTTCCGCGTCGGCTTGCGCGACGAGACGTCGAGAAACGAGCGCGTCGGCGAAACGAAGGTCGGCGGAAAATTCGTCGAAACTCGGCGGCGTCCAAACGGCGGTCGGCTCGGCGGCGAAAATGTTTGCAAAGCCCGCCGATTCGAAGGTTGCGCAACGCGTCGCGTCGGGAGAAAAACCGCCGAGAGCCGCGAGAAGGAGGGCGCGACGAATGAAAACGGACGACGTTTGGGACGTTGGAAGTTTCATCGGACGACTTTCGCTTGTTTAATTCGTTGAATTGAAAAGAATTGCGTTGGGACGACGTCGATTAGCGCGTCAGCGTTTCGGGATTGGCGGCAAACTGAATTTTGCTCAAACCGACGCGCCGGGCTCGGTCGTAAACGTCGAGGACGCTTTCGATTGCGACTCCGCGCTCCGGGGCGAGAACGAGCGGAACGGTCGGGTCGATTTCTTGAAGCGCGGCGAGCGTTTCCTCGACCGCCTCCAACGATTCGACGCGGGTTCCGTCGACCGTCCAAGTTAGTTTGCCGTCGGGACTTGCGGCGACGCGAACCGTTATTTTGCCGAGGTCGCGCTCCCGTTGTTCGAGCGGCGCGTCGACGGCGCCGACGGCGGAAAGTTTCGTCGGGAGGAGTTTTTCCGGTTCTTTAAAATCGGAGGTAAAAACAAAGAAAATTAAAAGGAGAAAAATAACGTCGATCATCGACGTTAAGTTTAACTCTAAGGCGGCGTTGCGTTTTTTGACTGTCGGCGTTTTCATCGAGTTTTCTTAAACGAGCGAAGGACGGTTGAAACGGGGGACGGTTGAACGTTGACGGGCGGACGTTAATTGACGGTTGTTTTTAAGTCTTGCGAAAACGATGTTTGCGGAGACTTGGCGTCGTCGAGCAAATCGACTTCGACGAGCGACGCGTCCCGCCAAGCGCCGCGATAAAACCGGACGGCGAAAAGGGTTCCGGCGCTAAAGACGTAAAGCGTCATCAGCGACCAGCACCAGTAAACGCCGCGTCCGAAACCAAAAACGCCGACGAACGCCGCGACGACGATCGGAACGAAAACCGCTAACGTCGCCTTCATAATGAAGTTAGCGTCGCCCGCCCCGCGCAGCGCCGACGCGAAAATAACGTTCAGCGCGTCGGCTAGCAGGTAAACGGAGACGAAGCGAAGAACGTTCGCCGTCGTTTCGCGAATCGGTTCGAACTCGGCGGGATTTTTCATCGCGTAAAAGTCGAGGAAAAAGTGCGGCGCGACAAGAAAAGCGACCGTTAAAACGCCGATAAACGGCGTCGCCAACGCGACCGAGGTTTGCGTCGCCCGCGCCGCTAAGTTCGGAAGTCCCGCGCCGACTTGGTTTCCGACGAGCGTCGTTACCGCGACGCCGATTCCAACGATCGGCATAAACGCTAAAAAGTCGAGGTTGAACGCGATCGCCGTCGCCGCGCTCGCCGTCTCGCCGCAGACGCCGATCAGTAAGATAAACATCGTATAACACCAGTTTTCGCCGGTCGTTTGCGCCGAACTCCGCGCGCCGAAACGGAAGAGTCGGGCGAACTCCGAACGGTCGAAACGGAACCCGGCGCGAACGTTGTAACGTCCGTCGCGGTCGCGTTTTAGCATCGTCGCGAGGAGGAGAAAAAACTTCGCCCACATCGAAATCGCCGTCGCGATCGCGGCCCCGGCGATTCCCCAAGCGCAGTAACCGGCGACGCCGAAAATGAGGAGATAGTCGAGAACGATATTCAGCGTTACGGAGATTAGCCCGGCGACCATCACCGTCTTCATTTCGCGTCGTCCGCTGAAAAACGCCGCCAACGATTCGCTCGCGATCAACGCCGGAGCGCCCAACGCAAAGTAAAACCAGTAAACGGTTTCGAAACGAACCATTTCCGACGAATGCCCGAACGCGACAAAAAGTCGCTCGACAAGGGGCGTCGCGAGGACGAAAAGGGGCCCGAAAATCGCGCCGACGAAGACGCCCTGCCAAACGACCGGGCCGATTCGGCGGAATTGCTTCGCTCCGAAGTATTGAGCGACGAACGCGTTGACGAACGCCGCGATTCCGAACGGAAACGCCGACAAACCCCAATACAAACAGCCGGACGTAAACGACGCGCTCATCGCGTTTTTGTCCTGCCAAGTAAGGAAAACGCGGTCGGCGAAGTTCATAATCGCGACGGAACCGGACGAGACGACGATCGGCGCGGCGAGCCAAAGGACTTCGCGACCGCCGCAAGGACGAGCGAACCAGTCGCGCCAATACGTCGCGGAGAAAAGGGCGACGAAGCGCCGCAACCAGCTTTGCGTCGCGAGTTCGAGATTCGTTTCGGTCGTTTCGGACATTCGGGAAAACTTTCGTTGACGTTAGTCGTTTAACGGCGGAAGTTGCGTCGCGGCGTTTTTATTTCAAATGAAGGAAAAGCGCGGCGGCGACGATCGCGGCGGTCTCGACGCGGTACACTTGGGCGCCCAAGTCGAGCGGCTTCCAACCGGCTGCGACGGCGGTCGAAACTTCGCCGTCGGAGAACCCGCCGACCGGGCCGATCAAGAGGAAAACGCTTTGCGGCGTCTTGTCGCCGAGCGAGCGAATCAGTTCCGGGAAGGATTGTTGACCGAAAAAGCCGTCGGAGATCGGGTGCGCGACAACGCGTAAAACGTCGGCGTCGGGGCCGATTTCGTCGAAAAGATCGGTCGCGCCGAATCGAACGCGGAGTTTTTCGGCGGCGTCGGAGAGCCCGAGGTCGGCGGCGCAAACGTCGGCGGCAAGCGACTTTCCGGCGCGGCGCGCTTCAAGCAACTCGACGAGCGCCGGGAGTTCCGACGACGCGACGGAGGGTAAAACTTCCAACAGCCGCAGGCGTCCGCATTGCTTCGACGCTTCGAGAACTTGGCGTTCGAGACGTTCGCGGACGTTCGCGTCGAATTTGACGTCGGCGCGTTCTGCGTCGAGCGGAATGAAACGACGGACGCCGAGTTCGGTCAGCTTTTCGAGCGCCCATTTTTG
>JAFSDX010000018.1 GCA_017436025.1 Thermoguttaceae bacterium | reverse complement strand
TTTTTTCGTCAAAACGTCGGCGCGGCGGGTGGATTTTTTGCGGCGCGTCGGGTATAATGGGGGCGTCGAGGGGCGTTTCGTCGCGTCGGAGCGCCGCTCGACGGTGTTTCGCGTTCCTTGGCGCCTTTGATGCGCGCCTTTAACCCGTTGTCCGTTTTGCCGTCGCGAGTCGAAATTATGCCGCCGTTTGACCGTTCCGCCGTCTCGTCCGAATCCGCTTCCGCAACCGCCGTTTCGTCCGGTTCCGTTTCCGCTTCCGACGTCGCCGTTTCGTCCGGTTCCGACGTTTCCGCCGCCGAGAAAAACGCCGGAACGGCCGACGTCGGCTCCGTCTCCGTCGCCGCCGCGATTCGACGCTTAAAGGCGGCGGGGAAAGACGTTCCGGAGTCTCGAAGCGCGTTCGACGCCGACGCCGACGCCGTTTCCGACGAGAACGGCGCGTCGAAGAAAAGCGGCGACGACGCGTCGGCGCGTTCGGGCGGTTGCGTCGCGGCGCTCCGACGTTGGACGCAAACGTTCGTCGAGGTTTTGCTCGTCTTCGGCGTCTTTTTCGCGTACGGCGCTTGGCCGATTCCGGACGTCAACGAGCAGTATTACGTCGGGAAGGCGATTCACTTTTGGAACCCGGAATGGCTCGCCGCCGACCCGTTCTTGAACTCGCCGGACTCGCATTGGCTCTTTTACGCCGCGTTCGGGGCGCTTTCTTTTTTCTTTTCGCAAAACGCGCTCGTTTGGGCCGGTCGCGTTCTCATTTGGGCCCTGACCGCCTGCGCTTGGGTTCGTCTGAGTCGAGCGTTGATTCCGCGACGCTGGGTCGCGCCGCTAACCGCCGCCGCGTTCGCGTTTTACCTCGAATCGTTCCATATGGCCGGCGAGTGGATTTTCGGCGGCGTCGAGGGGAAAGGGTTCGCGTTTCCGTTTGTTTTTTGGGGCTTGGCGTGTTTCGTCGAGGGGAAATACAACCGCGCTTGGATTCTGTACGGTATTGGGGCGGCGTTTCACGTCTTGGTCGGCGGCTGGGCGGTCGTCGCGTCGTTGGGCGCTTGGGCGGTTGCGGCGCATTTCGATTTTAACGCGACGCGGCGAAACGGCGGCGAAACCGGCGAAACCGGAGCCAAAAGCGCGAAAATTTCGTTCGGCGAGCGCGTCAAGCGACGTTTGCGCGGGTTCGGCGGCGCTCTTTTGAAGACGCTGCCGGGTTTGCTCGTCGGCGGCGCGATTGCGTTAATCGGCGTAATTCCGGCGCTTAAGCTCGACGCCGGAGCGACGGCGGAGGTTTTGGCGCGTTCTCGGGAGATTTACGTCTTCGAGCGGTTGGCGCACCACTTGGTCGCGTCGTCGTTGCCTTGGACGTTTTTGCTCCGTTTTTCGCTTTTGACGGCGGCGTTCGGCGCGGCGGTCGTCGGGACGGCGGCGCTCGTTCGGCGTTCGCGACGTCTTGAAGCGGCGGGCGGCGGCGAACCGCTCGACGCGGCGAATCCGGCGAGCGAAGAGACGTCGCGGCGATTTTTGCGGGCGACGGCGTTCGTCGGCGTCGCGATTTTGATCGCTTGCGTCGGTTTGCTGATCGACTTCGGCTCGAAGCGCGTCGCGTCGCCGGAAACCGCAAGTTCGCCGATAGCGGTCGTTTACCGTTCGGTCGCGGAGACGTTCGGGCTGGTCGACCGCTTCGACGACCCGCGCGCGGCGGCCGGTTGGCTGCGTTATTATTGGTTCCGACTCTCCGACTGGGCGGTTCCGTTCGGCTTGGTTTTCGTCGTCGCGCGGTCGCTGACGCTCTTTTGGCGGCGGTTCGAGCGGCGAAGCGTCGACGGCGCGGCGTCCGGGCGTTCGTTTGGCGCCGTCGTCGAGCGGCGAATCGCGGCGGCGCTCGGTTGGGCGGCGGTCGGCGGCTTGACGTACTGGCTTTTTCGAACCGGTTTCGAGGAAACGGCGCGGACGTTGGCGGCGGCGAACGCGATTCCCGGGACGATTCCGCTGCCGAAACCGACCGAAGACGTTTCGTTCGCGGCGACGGTCGTCGCGTTTTCCGGTCTCTTGGCGGCGCTCGGCGTTTTGGCGGCAGCGTTCGGAACGTTGCGTCGAGAGAAAAAAGCGGCGGGCGAAAACGGCTCCGAAAGCGGCGCAAACGTCGCGAAAACAACCGTTTGCGGACGGCGAACGGCGCGAAGCGTCGCGACCGGCTGGGCGTTTTGGTGCGTCGTTTTGCTCCTTGTCGCCCCGACTTGGCGGCTCGCGACGTTCGTTAATTTGCGCGGAACGCATACGATCCCGCGAAGCGCGCCGCCGAAAGAGTCGATCGCCGAAGGTTGGCTCGACGTTTGCCGTTGGGCCCGCGACAACACGTCGCCGGACGCCGTCTTCCTTGTTCCGCGCGGTTGCGACTCGTTCAAATGGGAAGCGCAACGCGCCGAAGTCGGCTCTTGGAAGGAGATACCGCAGGACGCCCGATCGATCGTCCGCTGGTTCCGCGATATGGAGCGGCTGTACGCGACGCCCGGAACGAAGCGCGACTCCGCGACCCGTTGGACGTCGCCCCTCGTTTGCGTTTTTGCGATGCGCGGTCGCGAGCAAATTCTGAAACAGAGCGCGGAAATGGGGTATCAGTTCGCGATTCTGGAGACGCCGCCGTATGTGTTGATCGCGTATCCGGAGTTAATGAAGAACTTAGAAGCGTTTTGGAAAGCGGACGAGGTTTACCGCAACGACCAATATATCGTTCTGCGACTCGACAAAACCGCCGAAATTAAAGAAACGCGAAAAGCGGCGGCGGAGAAGGGGAACGCGGCGGCGTTTTCGACGGCGGAATGACGAAACGCGGTCAAAGCGGCAAAAACGAACGGGCGGCAAGAGCGAAAGGGCGGCGATTTGAGCGTTTTTAACGAAAAAGAGGGGAACGGCGGCGCCGCCGTCGACCCGGAAGCGTTCCAAGCGCGCCCGAATTGTTTGACGACGGAGCGGCTCGAGCTGGTTCCGCTAACGCTCGACGAGTTCGCGCTTTACTTGTCGGACGTCGACGCGTTGGCGGAAGCGCTTCGGTTGGCCGAACCGCCGAGCGAACCGGACGCCGAAACGCGCGCCGCTTTCAACTGGCTTTTCGAAAACGCGCTCGCGCTCGACGCCGCGTCGCTTTATTGGTCGACCCTTTGGCTTCCGATTCTGCGGAGCGAGAACCGCGTCGTCGGGGGTTTTTGCTTCAAGGGGCCGCCGCGCCCGCTCTTTGATTTTTTAGAAAAGGCGCCGAATTTCAAAATCGACGTTGAAACCGTCGCGCCCGCCGTCGACGGGAACGCGCGAACCGCCGAAACCGCCGTTGATAACAACGATAAAATCGCCGCCGCTTCCGCGCTAACCGCCGTCGACGCGAACGCGCGAACCGCCGAAACCGCCGTTGATAACAACGATAAAATCGCCGCCGCTTCCGCGCTAACCGCCGTCGTCGAAATCGGATACGGCGTCGACGAAGCGTTTCGCGGGCGCGGGTTGGCGACCGAGGCGGTCGGCGCGCTCGTCGATTGGGGGCGCGAACGGGAGGACGTCGGCGTTATTGTCGCCGAGACCTCGACGGCGAACCTCCCGTCGCGCCGAGTCTTGGAAAAATGCGGTTTTCAACGTTGCGGCGACTCGGGCGACGCTCTTTTTTGGCGCGTCGACGTTTTGCGTCGAGCGACCGAAAAGGACGGCGTTTGAATTCTCTTTTTTTGTCGCGTTAAAGGGCGGGGAGACGCGGCGAACGCGTTCGCGAGCGTTTGCGGCGACCGTTTTCGTTTCCGTTTCGAACGTTCGGCTTTCGGCGGGCGTTGGGGAACCGCTCCGCGTCGAAGCGGAGAAACGAAAAACGGAAACGCTTAATCGACGGCGTTTAAGCGGAGGCGTTCAAGCGTTTTCGTCGACGAGCGAGACGACGCGCACCCGCGATTCTTCGACGACGCGGATTTTGCCTTCGCGGGCGAGCCAGCCGATTCCCTCCATCACGTAGTCGCGCGGCGCGCCGACCCGTTTGACGATCGCGCTGACGCTCTGCTTCCCGTGATAGCGCAGAATCGTCCAAATTCGGCCCGCCATCGTTCCCATCGCCGGCGTCTGATCGCGCCCGCTTTCCAAGCCTTCGCCGTTCCAAGTCGAAATCGTTTCGGACATTGCGTTTTTCCTTTCGTTAGATCGTTGTTCTTTGGCGAGCGTTCTTGGCGGCGACGTTTTTGATTGTTTTGTCGCTGAAACGAAAATCGACGTTTTCAAAGCCGCTTTTGAAGCCGCCTCGCGAGTTCGGCGAACGCGTCGACGCGGCGTCGACGTCGCGTTTTTTCCGTTCGGCGTTAATTTACCTCCTCGAAACCGAAACGGAACGGAGGCGCGACTTTTTTCAACGGCGGCGCGGGGAGCGGGGGAAACGGTCGCGGAAAAGTTGACGCGAACGGTCGCGACGGGCCGGGGCGCGAAATTTTCGCGTCGCGCGGCGAACGGTTCGGCGGTTTTTAACGGTTGCGCGGGCGAGCGAACCGCGTCGACGGCGGGAGTTTAGCGGTTAAAACGGTCGCGCGGACGCGGCGTCGAAGGTTTCGCGTTAAAGTCGGGCGACGCCCTTTCGGAAATTTCGATTTTGTATATAATAAGGAAAGAAATACTTTCGCAATCGACGCGAGCGGCGCCGTCCGACGACGGGTCGTTCGCCGTAAATCCCGCAATTCGGCGATATAGAAGGAATTAAGAGCGATGTCGAAATTGACGCAATCTCCCGCTTGGCAAAACCTCGAACAACATCAAAAGGAAATGGCGCCGGTTCAAATGCGCGATATGTTCGCGAGCGACCCGGATCGCTTCAATAAATTTTCCGTCGAGTTCGGCGGGATTCTCTTCGACTACTCGAAGAACCGAATCAACGAAAAGACGGTCGATCTCCTCGTCGCGTTGGCCGAGCAAACGAACCTTCGCGGAATGACCGAAGCGATGTTTACCGGCGAAAAAATCAACGTTACCGAACGTCGCGCCGTTCTGCACACCGCGTTGCGCAACCGTTCGAACAACCCGGTTTACGTCGACGGCAAAGACGTTATGCCGGACGTCAACCGCGTTTTGGCGAAGATGAAAGATTTCAGCGACCGCGTTCGCGACGGGCGTTGGGTCGGTTACACCGGCAAAGCGATTACGGACGTCGTCAACGTCGGGATCGGCGGCTCCGACCTCGGGCCCTGCATGGTCTGCGAAGCGCTGACGCCGTACCAAACGAACCTGCGCGTTCACTTTGTTTCGAACGTCGACGGAACGCATATCGCCGAGACGGTCAAGAATCTGAACCCGGAAACGACGCTCTTCATCGTCGCGTCGAAGACGTTTACGACGCAAGAAACGATGACGAACGCGGAGTCGGCGAAGGCTTGGTTCCTCGCGACGGCGAAGGACGAAGCGGCGGTCGCGAAACACTTTGTCGCGCTCTCGACGAACCGCGACGAAGTCGTCAAATTCGGGATCGACCCGGAAAATATGTTCGAGTTCTGGAGCTGGGTCGGCGGGCGTTACTCGCTTTGGTCGGCGATCGGGCTTAGCATCGCGTTGGCGGTCGGGTTCGAAAACTTCGAAGAACTCTTGAGCGGCGCGCACGAGATGGACGTTCACTTCCGGACGGCGCCGTATCGCGAAAATATTCCGGCGTTGATGGCGCTTCTCGGCGTTTGGTACAACAACTTCTTCGAAGCGGACAGTTGCGCCGTCTTGCCTTACGACCAATATATGCGTCGCTTCCCGGCCTACCTGCAACAGGGCGATATGGAGAGCAACGGCAAGGGCGTCGACCGCGAAAACAACCGCGTCGACTACTCGACCGGCCCGATCGTCTGGGGCGAACCGGGCACGAACGGCCAACACGCCTTCTATCAGCTGATTCACCAAGGGACGAAGCTGATTCCTTGCGACTTCCTCGCGCCGGCGCAAACGCAAAACCCGATCGGCGACCATCATCAAAAGC
Source organism: Thermoguttaceae bacterium (assembly GCA_017436025.1). Lineage (GTDB taxonomy): Bacteria > Planctomycetota > Planctomycetia > Pirellulales > Thermoguttaceae > RUG369. The sequence goes on along the minus strand of JAFSDX010000018.1, from coordinate 2,195 downwards.
TGATCGCGAACTTCATCGCGCAAATGGAAGCGTTGATGAAGGGGAAAACGGAGGAGGAAGCGTTCGCCGAGCTGACGAAATCGGGGCTCGACGAAGCGGAAGCGCGTCGTTTGGCGCCGTCGAAGGTTTTCCCGGGGAACCGTCCGACGAACGCGATTTTCTTCGAAAAGCTGACGCCGCGCATGTTGGGCCGCATTATCGCCGCTTACGAGCTGAAAATTTTCGCGCAAGGCGTCCTCTGGAACGTCAACTCGTTCGACCAAATGGGCGTCGAACTCGGCAAGCAGTTGGCCAAGGCGGTTCTTCCGGAGTTGGTCGCCGCCGAGCCGACGACGTCGCACGACTGCTCGACGAACGCGCTCGTCGAATACTTCAAAGCGCGTCAAGCGAAGTAGTTAAGAGAGCGTTTTTAGCGACGCGTTCTTGAGAGCGCGTCGCGGAAAACGAACGCCGTTCCGCGACGGAAGCGCGAGAACGCGGCGGTCGACGCAAGAAAAAACGTCGGCGTCCGTTCGGGTTTCCGTTTCGGTCGCGGCGCGTCGGGGATTGCGTTCGTTGAAACGGCGCTCTCCGCGAGCGAGGGCGGCGCGGCGGGTTCGGAATAGGTCGCGTTTTTCCGAACGATCTTTTCGAATCTTGTCGCGACTATCGGCGTCGCGGCGCGATAATCTTGTCTTTTGGCGTTCGGAGCGCGCCGATCCGAACGTTCGAAACCCGCTTTTAGGAGAATCCTAACGCAATGTGGCAGGCCGAGTTGCTCCGAATAATCGCCTCTCTCTTGTCGATCGGGTTGAACGGCGCGCAACTTATCGGAAAATGCCGGTCGAAACTTGTCGCGAAATTCTTTTCGAGCGGTAAAAAAAAAGCGGAAATTGCGGGTCGAGCCGTCGCCGCTTCCGGAGGCTTGGCGGGAGACGCCGCAAGCGGGAACGCGTCTAACGTTTGAAATCGAAGGGGTCGAGTTCGCTTTTCGGTATTGTCCGGCCGGCGAGTTTACGATGGGAAGCCCGGCGAGCGAAGCGGGGCGTCGCGACGTTGAAGAGCGACGCAAGGTAACGCTGACGCGCGGGTTTTGGCTCCTGGAGACCCCGGTAACGCAGGGCGAATACAAGGCGGTAACGGGAAAAAATCCGAGTTTTTTTCGGTCGGGCGACGATTTTCCCGTCGAAACGGTTTCTTGGGCCGATTGCCAAGATTATTTGGACGCGCTGAACGCGCTGGAAATCGCGCCCGAGAACTTTACGTTTCGCTTGCCGACGGAGGCCGAATGGGAATACGCGTGCCGCGCCGGAACGACCGGCCCGTACAACGTAGACCGTCCGTTGGATTGGCTCGGTTGGTATCGCGGGAACAGCGAGAAGAAAACGCGCAAAGTGCGAGGAAAAAACGCGAACGCTTGGGGGCTTTACGACATGCACGGCAACGTTTGGGAATGGACGGCGGACTGGTACGCGTCGACTTATCCCGACGGCGACGCGGTCGACCCCGCGGGGCCTAATACCGGTTCGTCCCGAGTGTTGCGCGGCGGTTATTGGGGAACGAGCGCCGCGCGCTGCCGGTCGGCGTGTCGCAACGACAATTATCCGGACGCGCGCCGCGCCGGGTACGGGTTCCGCTTTGCGTTGACTCTTAGGCCCAACGGTTAAGGGGCGCGGTTTGCGGTTTTAGGGTCGAGAGCGAGAAGGGGAACGAAGGCGCGACGCAAGGCGGAGCGGCTTTCCCGGACGCGCCGACGACTCCGGTTTCGGCGGCGAACGGGAAACTTTTGCGTCGCGCGGCTTGAGCGGAAAGTAGCGGTTTCGCCGTCTGCAACGACGAAGAAAAAGGAAAAAATTTCTTTTTCGCCGTTCGCCGATATGGAAGAGACGGCGGCGAAACCTTATAATAGAGTCGAGAAATTAGCGGACGTTTTTTCCGCGCCGCGCCGTTCTCGGGCGGTAAATCCCGAAAAATCGTTTTTTCCCGCAAAACTTTCCGAAGGCGCCGTCGTTGGGCGACGTTGGGGAAGCGGGGGATTGCGCGAACGTTGCGAAAAACGCTGTCGTCGGGCGGAGCTTCCCGAAAAATCGTTTTTTCCCGCAAAACTTTTCGGGACGCGTCGTCGTTGGCGTCGGGCAACCGTCGGGCGTCAATTCCGGCGAATCGTTTTTTCCCGCAAAACTTTTCGGGACGCGTCGTCGTTGGCGTCGGGCAAC
>JAFSDX010000226.1 GCA_017436025.1 Thermoguttaceae bacterium | reverse complement strand
CGTTCCCCCGATATCGCGCGCATTTCACTACGCGAAAGGGTACTAGGAAACAACGGTCTAATCCAGCAGACCGCTTGCCGTTCAAACGCCGTCCCTCCGTCGGTATTTTAAAGAAGCTAAGGAATATTAACCTTATACCCATCGTCTACGCTTTTCAGCCTCGACTAAGGAACCGGCTTACCCTGGGCGGAATTGCCTTCCCCAGGAAACCTTAGGCTTTCGGCGGACAGGATTCTCACCTGTCTTATCGTTACTCATTCCGGCATAATCGCTCGTATGGGCCGCGAGGACTCCTTACGGTATCCCTTGTATCTCCCATACGACGCTCTCCTACCAATCTTGCGATTCCGCGGCTTCGGCTAGATTCTTACTCCCGTTCATTATCGGCGCCCTATTGCTCGACCAGTAAGCTATTACGCACTTTTTAAATGATGGCTGCTACTAATACAACATCCTGGCTGTCTCGGCAATAAAACTTCCTTAGTGACTAAGAATCTATTCGGGGCCTTAGCCGGCGATCTGGGTTGTTTCCCTCTCGACCGCGAAGCTTATCCCTCGCGGACTGACTCCTGAGATAGTTCAACCGGTATTCGGAGTTTGGTTAGGGAGGGTACCCCGGGAAGGGCCCCTCGCCAATTCAGTGTCTCTACCCCCGGCTGATAGTGGCTCAAGGCTAGCCCTAAAGCTATTTCGGAGAGAACGAGCTATCTCCCAGTTTGATTAGACTTTCACTCCTCCCCACAAGTCATCCCCTCGGTTTTCAACCCAAGTGGGTTCGGTCCTCCACGCAGTATAACCCGCGCTTCAACCTGCTCATGGGTAGTTCACTGGGTTTCGCGTCTATCGCCCGCAACTTTGCGCCCTATTCAGACTCGGTTTCCCTATGGCTACGTCCCGGAAGGACTTAACCGCGCTGCAAACGATAACTCGCCGGATCATTATCCAAAAGGCACGCCGTCGCTCGTTAAATCGAGCTTCGACCGCTTGTAAACGCATGGTTTCGGGTTCTTTCCCTCCCCTAAAAGGGGTTCTTTTCATCTTTCGATCGCTCTACTGTGCGCTATCGGTCGTCGGAGAGTATTTAGCCTTGCGGGATGGGCCCCGCGGATTCAGTCAAGGTTTCACGTGACTCGACCTACTCAGGATACTTTCGGAGACAATTCGATTTCGCGTACGGGACGTTCGCCCTCTATGGTACCGCCGTTCCAAACGGTTTCCGCTATCGAATTATTTTTTTACTCCGTATGAAAGTCCTACAACCCCGGTCGGAAAATCCGTCCGGTTTGGGCTCTTCCGCTTTCGCTCGCCGCTACTTACGGAATCGATTTTTCTTTCTTTTCCTCCGGGTACTGAGATGTTTCAGTTCTCCGGGTTGGCCGCGCGAACTTATGGATTGGGTTCGCGCCTGTTCGGGAATCTCCGGATCAAAGCCTGTTTAACGACTCCCCGAAGCTTTTCGCAGTTTTCCGCGCCCTTCAAAGCCTTCCGACGCCAAGACGTCCCCCATGCGCTCTTCCTTCGTTTGATCGCGCCGATCCATCATTCCTTGCGGAACACCGAATCGGCTTGTTCTCTGTTTTGTCGTTATACTATAGGAACGTTTCCTCGACTCCTTGCAAAGCCGAAAAAACAAACTCGCCAACCGACCGCGCCGTTTCCGACCCGCTCGACTCGCGTTCCGTCCAGTTTTCCAACGCGCTCGACCGCCTCGCCTCGTCTCTCGACGCGACGTTCGCTCCGCTCGGTTTGACCCGCGCGAACCGCTCGACGTTCGACTCGTTTTCAACGACAAAATTCCGAAGAATGTAACGTTTTTCGAGTATTCTTGTTATCGCTCTATAAAGTTATTGAACTCAATGAATTCGACAAAATTATAGTTATGTTTCTAAGATCCGCCGCTCAACCGACTTACGCTCTCGCCGACTTAACCGTTAACGTTGCCGTCAACCGCCAAACCGGACGCGAACCGTCGACCAGCGACAAAATCCCAGACGCCACTCTTGCATCACCTAATTGTAAAATATCGTTTAAAACTCAACGCAACGCTTAACGCCGCGCGTTGTTTTAAGCAACTTCAACGACTTTTCAGCCGTTAAACTTTAACCATCTTCACCGTTTTAGCCAACCGCTAAACTCACGGCTTTTTCCACTTGTCGCTTCATTCGAGCGACTCGTTTATTTTAGCGCCGTTTCAGTTTTCGTCAAGAGCTTTTTTGAAAATTTTTTATTTTCGTTTTCAACTCTCGCCGCTCGACGGCTTTTCAAACTCGACTCGTTTAACTTAGAGTCTCGTTTGTCGTCGTCAGGCTCATCACCAGCGACAGGTAAGAATATACCCCAAGAACAAAAAAGCGCAAGGGGCAATTTCGAAAAATTTCAAGAAAATTTTCCTTCGCGCCTACATTCGCAGTCTCCCCCTTTACTATCCTATCTATTTTACCGCCCATTTTACCTTAATTGTCATTTTATTAAAAAGCGGTCGAAAAATTTCTTTCTCGACCGCTCGTTTGCAACGCGTTATTTTACGTTTTTCGTTGGAATCGTCTCCGTTACGGCGGCGTCCGTCAACGTTTTTATGTCGATTTCAATCGGTTCCGTTATTAATTCCGGCACGTTGTACGATTTGAAGTGTCGACGGTTCCGCGTCGGGTCTTTTTGCGGTAAAACAAACGGCTTCGTCGCTCGCCCGTCGGCGTCAACATAGGTAAAATAGACGCGAGTATACAGGCCGTCTTCGCGTCGCGAACTAAACGCCATCCAGCGACCGTTCGAACTCCACGAGTGATAACTGTCCGAGTTTTCCCCGTTGGCCTCCGTCCAAGCGCGCTCTTCGCCGGTCGCCAAATTCTTAATATAGAGGTCGGCTTCCGGGCGCCAAATTGGGAACGTTCCGCTCGCCGCTTCGGTCCAAACGAGGAATTTGCCGTCCGGCGAAACCCGCGGATGAAGCGAGGAACGCCCGCGAGCCGCCGCGTCGACCACCGTTTCCGGCGCGCCGAACGTCCCCGTTTTTTCGTCGAAACTCATTCGCATCACGTTGTACCGAAATTCGTCGATTCGCTTCGGAAGCTCGTTTTCACGCCCTTTCACGTCGCTCTCAGCCGTTTTCGGCGCCACGTTCGCCGCGCAATAGTAAAGAGCGGAACCGTCCGGACTCCAACTCGGAAACGTTTCGAAAACGTCGTTCGTCGCGGTTAATCGTCGCAACTCGTTCTTTTTCGCGTCATAAATCGTTAAATCCGACATTAAGTCGAAAACTTCAATTTTTTGCGTCGACGTTAAATGAAAAATTTGGCGCGTTTGGTTCGCCGAAAACGCGACTAAGTCGCCGGTCGGGCGCCACGCCGGGTAAGAACAGGAAATCTCGGCGTCGTCCAATTTGGCCGAAACCTTTCGCGCTTTGCCGTCCTCGACGACGATCGTCCCTCCCTTGCCCGGCTCGTTAAGGCGGCGATAATGAAACAAAAATCGATCCGTTTCTCGATTTTGAAAAGAATGACAATTTACGCAGGGCGAGGTCGCGTGCGCTCGGTTATTGAAGAAGTCGTTTTCCTCAAACGTTTCAACATTCCGCTGTCGCAACGAAATTCTGTGTCCAAACTCGTATCCCGGCTCGATCAGCCGATAAGCGAGATACGGGTCGACGCGGTCGGGCGCGATCGCGTTTTCGACGCTTTGATAACGCAACCATTTGCCGTCTTTTTGAACGTAAACGTCAAAAACGAGCGTTTCGCCAATATTCGCTTCCAAAAGCGCGCGCCATTTTTTGAGCGGAAATTGCGCGTTTTGTCCTTCGACGACAATTTCTGCGCCGTTTTTCGAATAAACGCTCGTTAAATAACGCTCGCCTTCTTCCTCGACGCGAAAATTCAGCGGCGCGACGTTCGGCGGCAAGGTCGTTCCAACATAATCCGGGTAAATTACGGGAAGTTTGCCGGCGTCTTCGAAATTTTTCGGCAGATTCGGAGTTCCCGACGCCCAACTTCCGACGCCCAACGTTACGACGGCTAAAATCGCCGCGCCAAAGATCGCGTTTCGACGGCGCGTTCCCTTCTTTTCTCCCTTGTCGCTCGTTTCGACGTTTTCCTCGACGGCGTTCGTCGTTCGCTCCCGAGCCTCGTTTTCCGCATTTTTACTATCTTGCGTATCTTTCATATTTCAATCCCCGCTTTTCAATTCTCAAAGCCGGTTTATTCTTTTTATTTTTCGTCGTTTTACTATTTTACTGCGCGCTTCCTCCGGCAAAAACCGAATCGTCGGCGAGATACCCCCAATAAAAACCGACGCAATGTTCGCGAATCGCCGCTTGCGCTTCCGGCGTCGCGGGCTTCTTCACGATATTGAGAAACTCCGCAAACTCGTTCAAGCCGGCCGTCGTCAACGGCGAAAATTGGTACTTGCATCCTTCGGCGGTCGCCCAATCGTCGCCAAATTTCGACAGGCGCCAAGCGGCGTACCCCTCTTCGATCGCTTTCGGAGCCTTGCCGTTCGGTCGCGTCGCGAGATATTTTTCGACGTGTTTTAGGAAATAATCGCCGTCCTTTTGGAAAAGCGCGGCGATCAAAAGCGCCTCTTGCGTTTCCGGCGCGGCGTCGTCGAACTCGTCCTTGAAAACGCCGAGTAAAAAGGTCAAGTTCGGGTACGAACTCAACGTCGCTTCGTTTTTACGCGAGCGCAAACGACGCGCTTTTTTTACCCTTTCGGCGACGACGGCGACCGCCTCCGGCGCGACGTTCCAACGCTCGGCGGCTTCCTTAAGAGTCGACGCTCGAAGGGGCGCCGCTTCGAAACGCTCTTTCGCCGACGCCAAATACTCCGCGTCGTTCCCGAAATAACGCAAGTCGTCGCGAAACTCCGGCGCGTCGAGGAAAGCCAATCGCGCTTTCGCCCAGTCGCGATAATAAAGCGTCTCCGCCAATTCGTTCAAATAACGTCGCGCGATCTTGTCTTCGCCGTTGACGAGCGCGCAAATCGCCAACGTTTTATAAAAGGAAATCGACCGTCCTTCGCTCGCGACAAAATTATCGGTCGCGACGCGGGCGGCGGTGTTCGTCGCCCCGTAATGAGCGAACATCAACTCGCTTAACGCTCGCGGCGCAAACAATTCCGTCGACAATTTCAAATAAAAGAGTTTATACTTGATTTTCGCAATAAAATTACCGCTCTGCATCGCGTCGAAATCGGCTTGCGATACGTCGTAAGTCGCGACGCCCGCGATCGGACGCTCAAACGCTTTTTCCGCCAAAGCGCCGGTCTCGAAAAGCGCCAAGTTGCGGAGCGCGACGGCTTCCTCGTTCGGTTTCGCAAGGCGCGACTCAATTTCGAGAACGCGCGCCCAATCGCCGTTCGTCGTCGCGCGAGTCGCCGCCAAAATCGCGAAAAAGTTCGCCGTCCGATAAGAAATCGCGACGGTCGCCAACCAGATCAAAAGAACCGTCGACGCGAGAAGCCGAACTTGCGCGCTTCTCTCCTTGCGCTCCGTTTCGCGTTCGTCGCAAACGTCGTTTTCGGACGCGACGCTCCGTTTTTGCGCCGCCTTGCCCGTCTTGCCTGTCTTGCCCGCCTTGCCTGTTTTGGCAACCTTAACCGCTTCAACCGGTTTAGCCGCTTTGCTCTTCGCGCCCGTCGTTTTCATCGCTCGACGGCGGCGATATTCGTTGAAAAGGGTCGCCCAACGCGCCGTCGGGTAAAAAAGGAAGACCGACGCGGCGGCGACGTAAACAAACGCTCCGACAATCCCTTTTTTGTCGTACCGAACGTCTTCAATCAACCCTTGAATAAAAACGTTCTCTAATTTCAAAACCGGCTTCAAAAAACAGAAATAAAACGCTAACGGAATAATCGCCGCTCCGACGAATAACGCGACAATCCGCAGGCGACGAGCCGAGCGTTCCGCGTCGATTTCAGCGGCGGTCGGCGTCGCGGGCCTTTCGCCGTTCTCCCGTTTTTTCGGCAAAATCGGCGCTTTCCAACGCTCCAGCTCGTCGAGCGCGCAAAGCAAACCGGCGAACGGCGCCCAAGCTCCGAATCCCGGGTACCCCAACGCGACGACGCCGAGTCCCAACGCCAACCGCCGACGCGGCGACGCGATTCGTCGAAACGCTAAAAGAGCGATCAACGCCAACGACGCGCCTAAATATCCGGAAAAAAGGAGCGAATTATTGAACGGAATATAAACGCAATACCCGTTCCAAGTCGCGGAAATCGCCAGCAAGCAAGTCGGAATCAGCGAAAACGCGTATCCGACGCCGCGCAAACCGACCGCTTTCGCCGTTAAAATCTGCAAAATCGTCCCAAAACCGGCGAGAATCGCTCCGCCAAGGAGCGGAAAATAGCAAAACTGGATAAAAAACGCCGTCAAGTAAAAGAGAAGACCGCCCGGCGCCTCTTGCCAATTCGCGAAAAAATCCCAACGGAATAAAAAAAGGGAGTTTTCTTGAACCGCGAAGAGAAAATCGCCGTATCGAACGCCCCAAAAGAACCAAAGCGCGAAAAAAACGACGACCGACGTCGCCGCTTCCGCCGACGGAAACCGCCTTTTTTCGCTCGTCGGCGCGTTCGTTCGCTCCGTTTTATCCGTTTTCATCGTCGTTTTCCCCTTGTCTTTCCTATTCTTTCAGCCTTGACCGTTCCGTTTATATTCTCTATTCTTCGCCGACTTACTCGGCGGCGGCGACGCAAAAGTCGGTCGTTTTTCCAATGTTAACTCGCGTTCGCCAAAATTTCGCCATTAATATTAATAACGTCGATATTTTTTAACGACGTTCGAGCGGCGCGCCCTTTTATCGAAAGCTCCGTTTGGTTCGCGGTCGTTGGACGACGCGACATTCGGCAAAATAACCCGAAAATTCGGCAAAATTTCAAGATTATTCAACGTCGGGTCGATGAAACGTACAATTCGCGAATCGGAGTCGGTCGCGAGCGCCGCTTTATTTGTTATTTTAGCGCGGAACGCGTCAAGAAACAAGCGGCGCGTTTTCGACCGTCGCGAAATTCGGTCGGCTCAGCGTTCGCGACGCCGGATTTTCCCGTTTTTTTCAATTTTAACGAACCGACGAGCGTTCGATAATCGCGCGACGACCGGTTTATTCGACGCTAAACGCATTCGCGTTTCCCCGTTTGATTTACGCAACTTTCGGCGACGACCGCCTCCCGGTTATCGCCTCCCCCGCCTTGAAGGAGTTTTCCGATGATTCACCGCGCGACCGCCGACGCCCGTTTCGCGACGCCTTACGGAGCGACGCTCCGCGACGACGGCGTCGTCTTTTCCTTCGTCAGCCGTTCCGCGACCGGCGCTCGCCTCCTCCTTTACGATTCCCCGGAAGACCGCGAACCGTCGATCGTCGTTCCGTTCGACGCGGACGTCAACCGTTGGGGCGACGTTTGGACCGTCTTCGTCCCCGGCCTCGGCGCGGGCGCGCTCTACCACTTTCAAGTCGACGGCCCTTACGACCCGCAACGCGGTCTTTGCTTCGACGGTCGAGCGCGCTTGATCGACCCTTACGCCAAGGCGCTCGCCGGCGACTTTCTCCCGAAAGACGACAAAAACGACCCGGCGCGCCCGCCGAAGTGCGTCGTCGTCGACGATTATTTCGATTGGGAAGACTCGCCGCGCATCCGTCGCGACCTCGCCGACGAAGTCATTTACGAGCTGCACGTCCGCGGCTTCACGCAGTCGGAAACGAGCGGCGTTTCGAAGCCGGGCACGTTCCTCGGGCTGATCGAAAAAATTCCTTACTTGAAATCGCTCGGCGTTACCGCGGTCGAGTTGATGCCGATTCACGAGTTCCCGCGCAACAACCCGAACGGCGAACCGTCCGAACGCCGCAACTATTGGGGATACGACCCGATCGCCTTCTTCGCGCCGCACCGCGGATACGCTTGGAGCGACGAACCGGGCGCCCAAGTTCGCGAATTTAAGGAAACGGTTCGCGAATTCCACCGCGCCGGGATCGAAGTTTTCCTCGACGTCGTCTTCAATCACACCGCCGAGGGGAACGAACACGGCGAAACGTTTTCGTTTAAAGGTTTCGAAAATCGAAATTACTACCTCTTAAACGACGAAGGCTACTACCTGAATTACAGCGGATGCGGGAATACCGTCAACGGAAATCATCCTTGGACGCGCGATTTGATTTTTAACTGTCTCCGCTCTTGGGTGTACAATTATCGTATCGACGGTTTCCGGTTCGACTTGGCGTCGATTTTGAGCCGCGACCGCTTCGGGCGACTCGTCGGCAACCCGCCGATTTTGGAGACGATCGCGGAAGACCCTTGCCTCGCCGGAACGAAAATCATCGCCGAGGCTTGGGACGCGGCGGGCGCTTATCAAGTCGGCGAATTCGGGTCGCACGCGCAACGTTGGGCCGAGTGGAACGGTCGGTTCCGCGACGACGTTCGCCGATTTTGGCGCGGCGACGACTGGACGCTCGGCGCCTTCGCGACCCGTTTTTCCGGCTCGAGCGACCTTTACCAAAAGAGCGGGCGCGCGCCGAACAGCAGCGTTAACTTCGTTACCGCGCACGACGGTTTCACGTTGAACGACCTCGTTTCGTACAACGGCAAGCACAATTACGCGAACGGCGAAGAAAACCGCGACGGCGAGAACAACAACGTCAGTTACAACTTCGGCGTCGAGGGGGAAACGACAAACCAACGCGTCAACGAACTTCGCGGACGGCAAGTGCGCAACTTCTTGACGACGTTAATGTTAAGCCAAGGCGTTCCGATGCTCGTCGCCGGGGACGAAGCGCGCCGCACGCAACAAGGGAACAACAACGCCTACTGCCAAGACTCGCCGATCTCTTGGCTCGACTGGGCCCGAATCGAGGAAAACGAGGATTTGCGCCGGTTCTGCGCCGCGCTGATTCGCTTCCGCCGCCAAGAGGCGACCTTGCGCCGACGCGACTTTTTCACCGGTCGCCCGCAAACGCCCGGCGAACTTCCGGACGTCTCTTGGTTCGACCCGCGCGGCGGCGCCGTCGATTGGGACGTCGCGCAACCGCCGACGTTGACCTGCCTCGTTTCGGCGCTCGACGTCGCGAACGACCCGGCGTTCGACGCGGAGTCGCGACGTTGGGCGGCGACGGTCGAAACCGGCGTTCCGTTCAACTTAATCGCCGAGGCGACGCCGGAGTCGCGTTATCACATCTTGACGATGCTCAACGCGTCGGCTTACCCGCAAACCTTTTATTTTCCGGCGGTTGCAAGACGCTCGGACTTCGAATGGCGCGCGTTTGTCGACACCGCCGCGCCGTCCCCGCTCGACGTTTACCCGGACGCCGACGGCCCGGAACCGTTCGTTCGCGGCGCGCTTTTGCTCCCGGAACGCTCGTTGAAAGTGTTCGTTTGCGAAGCGCGCCCGAAAGAAGCGGTCGTTCAACCGCGTTTGCAATAAGCGATTCCGCGTTGAATATCGCCTTCGACAAGCATTAACTTCGACGCTTAACCGTTAACGTCGCGCGTTCGATTTTCAATTGATTTCCACAATCAAATTTTAATCGTCCGCGCGACGTTATTTTATTAACGCTCTTTAAAACAATGAACGTTTCCTTGCTTGTTCCGTTCCGTTTCTCGAAACGCGCCGCCGTTCTTTTCGCGACGTTAACGTTGGGCGGCTCGCCCGACTTCGCGTTTTCTCCTATTTTTCCCCAAGCGCCCGTTTTTCGCAACTCCGCTCTTTTCGCGCAAGAGGAGGCGCCGGAGTGGGACGCGCTCCTCGAACGCCGCGACGGTTGGCTCGCCGCCGACGGGATTTACTCGGTCGAACTCGCTCGCGACGCCGCCGAAAGCGCCGTCAAACTCGACGCAAAGTCGCCACCCCCCGCCGAAACCGCCGTCAAACTCGACGCAAAGTCGCCGATTTCTCCCCCTTTCGCCGACGCCGCCCCAACTAAAACGCTCTTTATCTTCAGCGACACGTTCGGCGGCTCGACGAAAAACGACGGGCGCGACTTCGGCGAACGAACGATGACGAACCATTCGTTCGCCGTTTTGAGCGGAAGCGCGCCGGAAGCGTCCGAAATCGATTTCTTTTGGCGACGCTCGACGAAAAACGGAGAATTTGCGCCGAATAAGCAAGATAGCCGACTGGGCGAAAGCGCGCAAAACAAGAAAAAAAGCGAAAACAGCGAAGAAAGGCCGACTTTGCCGGAGCGTCTCGCGCCGCGCAACCCGCTCGGCGTCGACCGTTGGCTCCAAGACGGCGTCGTTTGGAACGGTCGCGTTTGGCTTTCGGCGATTCTCGTCGGCGACGCTTGGAAGCCGAAACGAATCGACGCGGTTTCGCTCGGGCTCGACGCAAACGGTTCGCCCGATTTTAACGACGTCCGAATCGACGAAACGGCGCCCCTTTCGTTCAAAACGGAAAAAACGCAAGTCGTTTTCGGCGCGGCGATTTGCGACGACGCGGACGACGGTTTCCTTTACGTCTTCGGCTATCTCGACCGTTTCGACGTCGAGAGCCGCAAAGACCTCGTCGTCGCGCGGGCGCCTCGGGCGAGTTTCGGCGATTTCTCGACTTGGCGTTATTTCGACGGTCGCGATTGGTCGCCGAACGTCGCGGACGCGGCGCGTCCGGAAGCGGGGCTCGTCGAGCGGGTTTCGACGGAGTTTTCCGTTTCAAAAATCCCGAGCGGCGCGAACGCGGGCCGTTATTTGCTCGTTTACACGCCGGGCGTCATCGGAAACGAGATCGCGTTCCGAGTCGGCGACCGTCCCTGGGGGCCGTTCGGGCCGGAAACCGTTTTTTACCGCTCGACGGTTCCGCGAGAGTTCGAACGCGGCGTCCGCTGTTACAACGCGAAAGCGCATCCGGCGTTCGGCGACGACGAAAAAATCCTCGTTTCGTACAACGTCAACCGCTTAGGAACGCTCCCGCGCCGTCCCGCCGAGTACCGCCCGCGCTTCGTTTGGCTCCGCTACTCGACCGTCGACGCCGCGACGTTAAAAGAACGCTAACCGGAGTCGTCCAACGGCTTAACGTCCGACGCCGCGCGTTCTTAAAGCGCCGTCGGACGCCGTCGAACCGTCGCCGTTAGCGCCGTCCGCGCATATTGGGAAACGCGTTTTCATCAACGAACGTCCCCGGCGGAACCGCGACCGCTCGCAACGAATCGCAACGCATAAACGCGTTTTCGCCAATCGATTCCAAACTCTTGGGCAATTTGACGCTCGTTAACGATTGGCAAGCCGCAAACGCGCGTTCGTCGAGCGTCAGCAAACCTTCCGGCAACTCGACCGTTCTCAACGATATGCAATGGTAAAACGCGCCTTCGTCGATCTCTTCCAACCCCTTGGAAAACTTAACTTGCGTTAACGCGTCGCAGTCTCTAAACGCTTCTTCGCCGATCGTTTCCAAAGTCGTCGGAAACGCGACCGTTCGCAACGCCCTACAAGCGGAAAACGCGTTTTTGCCAAGCGTCTCCAAGCCCTCGGAAAACGCGACGTTAGCCAATCCGCATCCGCGAAACGCCCGATTGCCGATCGTTTTCAAACTCTTAGGAAACGCGACCGTTCGCAAGGCTCCGCAATCGGCGAACGCCTCGTCGCCAATCGTTTCCAAGCCCTCCGGAAATTCGATCGTTCCCAATTTGCAACCGGCGAACGCGCCTCGCTCGATCGTTTCCAAGTCTTTTGGCCACTTGAACGCTTCCAACGAATTACAACCGAAAAACGTTTTTTCCCCGATCGTTTCCAAACTCCCCGAAAAAGCGACCGCTTTCAACGACTTACAACCGTTAAACGCTTCTTGACCGAGCTTTTCTAAACTCGTCGGCAGCGCGACCGATTGCAACAATTCGCAATCGGCAAACGCTTCGGAGCCGATCGACTCCAACCCCTCGGGCCAAGAAACTTCCGCCAACAACGCGCAACGCGAAAACGCTTCTTCGCCGATCGTTTTTAAACTCGCCGGCAACGCGACGCTTCTCAAAGCCTTGCAAGAGTTAAACGCGCCGCCGCCGATCGTTTCCAACCCTTCGGGAAACTTAACCTCCGTTAACGATACGCAAACGCCAAACGCGCCGTCGCCGATCGTTTTCAAACTTGCCGGAAACGAGACCGTTCGCAACGCCTTGCAACCGTTAAACGCTCCCGGGCCGATCGTTTCTCCTCCCTCGGGCAACGCGACCGATTTTAACAACTTGCATCCGGAAAACGCATATTCGCCAATCGCTTTCCAGCCTGCGGCGAACTCGACCGACTTCAGCGATTCGCATTTGGAAAACGCATTTTCGCCGATCGTTTTCACTCCTTTAAACTTAACCTCGCTCAACGTCCGGCAATCGTAAAACGCTTGTTGCCCGATCGTTTTCAACCCTTCGGGCAATTCGACCGATTTCAACGACTTGCAACCGTTAAACGCTTCTCTGCCGATCGTTTCCAACCCCTTGGGGAATTCAACCGATTTCAACGATTCGCAACGTAAAAACGCTATGTCGCCGATCGTTTTCAAGCCTTCGGGCAACTCGACCGATTTCAGCGACTCGCATTCGCAAAACGCTTCGCCGCCGATCGTTTCCAAGCCCTTAGGCAACGTAATTTTCGACAAAGAGCCGCAACTCTCGAACGCGCATTCGCCGATTGTCTTCACCCCCTTAGGGAACGTAACTTCCGTCAACGTTTCGCAATCCCGAAAAGCGTCTTCGCCGATTTCGAGAACGGGAAGTCCGCCCAGTTTTTCCGGGAGGACGAGCGTCTTGCGCTCAACGACGTTCCTGGTCGAGCCGAGCAACCTAACGCCAGTCTCGTCGTTGAGCTTTTGGTAATAGAAACCGTTTTCGACGGGCGTTTCCTCCCCCCGCGCCGTCGCGCAACCGACGTTCACCCAAGCCGAGAAGAGGCAAAACGCGCCGACGACGCTCAACGACGCGCCCAAAACTCGCGCCGACCAACGACGCGAACGTTCAAAAATCATCAATCGCGACACTTAATTCTCCTTACGAATGGTTCAATCAACCTAACGACTTATTTTACGTCGCTTAACAGCGGCGTTTCGCGGTCATTTTACCCCCGCGGCGCGGAAAAGCAAGTCAAAAAAAAAATCGCGACGTTTTCCAAATTTACTCGAAAAAGAATCGGAGCAGTCGTTAAACTCGCCGCAAATTAGCGCCGCCGACGTCGGAAAAAGAAAACGGCGAGGCGAAAACGCGTCGGCAAGAGACCGCGACGCGTCCGAAACGGCGGCGGCCAAGCGCGAAAAAACGCCGTCGCAAGAAAAGTCGCAAGAAAAAAAGACGCGCTTCGAGTCGGCAAAGTCGACGCGAAGCGCTTATTTTAACGTCGTTTTAAGAAAAAGCGCGCCCGGCGTTCGGCGACGGCGAAAAAATCCTCGTTTCGCCCAACGTCAACCGCTTTGGAACGCCGCCCGCGCTTCGTTTGATTCCGGCGTTTTACAGCGTTTCGAAAGAGAAGCCGGCGTCGCGAACGCTCGTTTCCGTCGCCGATCCGGTCGGAACGTAAAGCGTCGTTTCCTCGGAAAAGGAGTGGCGATCCAATTCGACGACGCTTCCCGGAAGCGTCGCCGTTTTCAACGATTTGCAATTTTTAAACGCCCAGCCGCCGATCGTTAGCAAACCTTCCGGCAACTCGATTCCCTTTAAGGAATGACAACCGCCAAACGCGCCGTATTCGATCTCTTGCAAACCTTGCGGAAACGCGACTTTCGTCAACGATTCGCAATTCTCGAACGCATCGCCGCCGATCTTCTGCAAACCTTGCGGCAACTCGACCTCCTCCAACGACTTACAATTTCGAAACGTATAGTCTTCAATCTTTTTCAAACCTTGCGGCAACGCAACTTTTGACAATGAAGCGCAACCGGAAAACGCGGAGGAACCAAGCGCCGCCAAGCCTTGCGGCAACGCAACTTCCGACAACGATTCGCAATCCTCGAACGCCTCGTGCCCGATCTTTTGCAAACCTTGCGGCAACTCGATTTTCTTTAACGACTTACAACCGGAGAACACGGAGGGGCCGATCTCTTGCAAACCTTGCGGAAACACTATTTCTTTTAACGACTTACAACCGGAGAACGCGTAGACCTCGATCTCTCGCAAACCTTGCGGCAACGCAACTTTTGACAATGAAGCGCAACCGGCGAACGCGGAGGGGCCAAGCGTCGTCAAACCTCGCGGCAATTCAATTTCCGACAACGACGCGCACCCCTGAAACGCGCGGTTTTCGATCTTTTTTAAACCTTGCGGAAACTTGACTTTCTTCAGCGACTTGCACTGCTGAAACGCTTCTTTGCCGACCGTCGCCAAACCTTGCGGCAACTCGATCGATTCCAGCGACAGGCACCCCTGAAACGCTTCTTCGCCGATCGTTTTTAAACTCGCCGGCAACGCGACTTTCTTCAACGCTTTACAACCTTGAAACGCGTAATCGCGGATTTCGACGACCGGGCGCCCGTTGACTCGCGCCGGAACGACGACCGACGTCGCGGTTTTATCGAGGAATTTCTCGACGCAAACCCCGTTCCCCGCCGCCGCGAATTTAAAAGCCGACGCGGACGTCGCGGGCCCGGTTTGCGCCGAGGTTTCGCGGCAAAACGCGCTCAAAATAAGCGCGAAGCCAATAAGCGCCGCCGTCGCGACCGTTCGTCTAACGATTTGACTCTTCATTGCGTTCGTTTCCTTTCTACGTCGGCAAACGCCGCGTTTTAAAGACTTACAACCTAAACCGCGACGACGCGCCGCGATTTTTGTCGTCATTTTACCCCCGCGGCGCGGAAAAGCAAGTCAAAAAAAAAAAATCGCGACGTTTTCCAAGTTTACTCGAAAAAGAATCGGAGCAGCCGTTAAACTCGCCGCAAATTAGCGCCGCCGACGTCGGAAAAAGAAAACGGCGAGGCGAAAACGCGTCGGCAAGAGACCGCGACGCGTCCGAAACGGCGGCGGCCAAGTCGCAAAAGAACGCCGTCGCAAGAAAAAAAGACGCGCTTCGAGTCGGCAAAGTCGACGCAAAGCGCTTAAATTAACGTTGATTTAAGAAAAAACGCGCGGTTTGGGGCGCTTTCGTCGTCAGCGCGAGTTGGTAACGACCGTTCCGAGCGGTTCGCGGCCCGGGTAATTGACCAAGACGTAAACGTTGCGGTTCGGCTCGACGCGAACGGTCGTTTCGATCGGCGTTCCGATTCGTTCGCCGGAACGGTTTCCCGGGTAAAGGGTCAAGCGCCGCTCTCCGACGGGTAACTCAAGCCGCGTCGCTTGGATTTGCGCCGGAAGGAGCCCCCAACATCGAGTATCCGCCGTTTCGGTCGCCTCCCAAACGACGCCCGCGACGTTCGCCGCCAGCCCGACCCATTCGTTGACTTGCCCGACCTGCTGCGCCGCGTAAATTGTTCCTTTTTTAACGATTCTCCGGACGACCGCCTTAGCGACTTCTTGGTTTTTCGTCGCTTCGAACTGACGCGCCGCCATTTCGTTGACGTCGGCGAGCGTCTCCGTCGTCGCGGTTCGTTCGCCGTCGACCTCGACCGAAACGCAAGCGATTCGCGGCTCCTCGACGACGATTTGCGGAATCGGAACCGGCGCGACGGTCGGCGGAACCGCGTATTTGTTCGTCGCCGAGAAAATTTGGTCGGCGATCAAGAGCGAAACTTGCGTCGCCGGCGAATAAACCTGCTCTTTCCAAGGGCCGCGCCCGACGAACGCGAAGACGTAAACGCAACCGTTTCCCGGTTTAGAATGAACGCTCGTTCGCGCTCGCTCGACGTCCGCTTTCGCCTGCGTAAACTCCGGCGCCCAAGCGGCGACCTGTTCGTATCGCCGCGCCGCTTCGTTTTGGTCGGCGTAAGTCTCTTCGAGCAAAAGACCTTCGAGGTAAGCGCCGAGCGGAACGCGCGGATACGCCGTTTTCGGATTGATCGTTTTTTCCGGATTTTCCGGGTCGGGAATCGCGCCGCCGCGAACGATCGCGTCCTGCTTGGCGACGATCTGTTTCGCGAACGCCCGCGCGTCGCCGCCGTCGCCGGAACCGCCGTCCGCTCCGCCGCCGCTCAACAACTCCGCGAGCGTTAAGTAGGCGCGAATCAAGACTTTCTCGTAATCTTCGCCCTCGTAAGACGCGGCGTTCTCGTCGGCGAGATACGTCAAAAGATTTTCGCCGGTTCGCTTCGCCGCTTGGAGTTCGAGTTCGTCGAAACGGTCGCGGACGGCGAGCAACTTCGACTTCGCGTCGACGACGTCTCCTTCGCAAAGCGCGACCGAAGCGGCGTTTAGCGTTAAGACGTCTTGTTCTTTTTTCGGCGCGTTTTTCGCCCGACGCTCGATCTCCGCCTTCGCCGGTTCGAGCGAGCCGACGTCGTAAAGGTCGCGACGAACCGTTTGGAGGTGTTCGGCGTACCGCGACGCGCAACCGGGCCCGACGAACGCCGCCAAGAGCGCGACCGCGCCGAACGCCGCCGTCGTTTTTCGTCCGATTTTTCTCCGTTTGGTCGCGTCGGTCAAAATTGCGTTCCGTTTTTCCGTTGTTTCGTCTTTTGCGAAGTTCCGCCCCCGAACGATAACGTTTTTTCCGGTTCGCGTCAAGTCAAACGTCAAAAACGACCGCCCCCCCGGAAAATTCCCCCGTAAACGCCGGAAAACGCCCAAAAACGCGCCGAAAATTTCCCCCAAAACGCCGAAAAACGCCCCGAAAATTCCCCCCTAAAAGCCGAAAACGCCCAAAAACGCGCCGAAAATTCCCCCCAAAACCGGAAAACGCGCCAAAACGCGCCTCCTCAAAAGTCGACAAAAAAATCGCGCGGCCCGATGAGTTTCCCCGTCGAGCCGCGCGATCGTTAAATTCCTCGCGCTTTTCCTAATTTAGCGTCGAAAGCGACGCTTAGCGTCAGGACTCCGCGACTTGTTGCAAAATTCCGGCCAAAAGGTCGACCGTCGTTTTGATTTGTTCGCGGGTGTGTTCCGACGTCAGGAAGAAGCGGATGCGCGCGTGCCGCTCTTCGACCGCCGGGTGCAGAATCGGGTGCGCGTTCACGCCGTTCAAGAAGAGCATATGCGACGCTTTCAGGCAGTGAATCGAGTTCCCGACGATGACCGGAACGACGCCGGTGTCTTCCGCCAAGCCGACGTCCATCCCGTATTCGCGCGCCAACTTCTTGAAGTAAGCGCTGTTTTCGCGCAACTTAGCGGCTCGGCCCGGCTCGCGTTGCAGGAGTCGCAACGACGCGACGGCGGCGGCCGCGGCGGACGGCGGCATCCCGACGCTGAACATAAACGCCGGCGCGGTGTACTTCAAGTACTCGACCAACTCCTTGCGCCCGGAAATGTAACCGCCGCAACTTCCGAACGTTTTACTCAGCGTACACATCCAAAGGTCGACGTCGCGACGGTCGACGCCGAAGTGTTCGCCGACGCCGCGCCCGGTTTCGCCGAGAACGCCGATCGAGTGCGCTTCGTCGACCATCAGGAGCGTCTTATATTTGTTGCGAACGCGGATAAATTCCGGCAAGTCCGGGTAGTCGCCGTCCATACTGTAGACGCCTTCGAGCGCGATCAGGACGCGGCGGTATTTCCCGCGGTGTTGACTCAAAATCTTGTCGACGGCGTCCCAGTCCCCGTGCGGGAACGGTCGGCGGCGCGCGCCGGAGAGAATGCAGCCTTGAACGATGGAGTTGTGCGCGAGCGAGTCGTGCAGAATTAGGTCTTCGGCGCCCATCAGGTGGCCGATGACGCTTTCGTTCGTTTGGTGCCCGCCGACGAAAACGATCGTGTCCTCCGTGCCGAGGAACTTCGTAATTTCGCGTTCCAACTCTTGGTGCAGCGGGATTTCGCCCGCGACGATGCGGCTCGCTCCGGCGGTCGTTCCGTAAGTCGCGACCGCTTCCTGCGCCGCCGCGACGACGCTCGGGTGCCCGGACGAGCCGATATAGTTGTACGACGAGAAGTTGATATACTCTCGACCTTTAATCGTCGTCGTCGCGCCGGCGGCGTCTTCGTGCGGTTCGAAGAAGTGGCTCAAGCCCAAGCGGTTCGCCAACTCGACTTTTTCGTGCATCGCGAGATATTCGGGGAATTTCGCGAAATCGTAACACGATTCGTCGATTTCATACGTTTTCTTCGTTTCTTCGGTTTCGAACACGCGTCCGCCGCCGAGGTGTTTGCGCACCGCGTCGACGACTTCGCGCGCGGTGAAGAGCGTCGGCAAGACGTGTTCCGGGAACTGTCCGCCGAAACGGTCTTCGAGCGCGGCCAAAATTTCCATTCGCTCGAGGGAGTCGAGGCCCAGCTCGGTGATATCGGAGTCGATCGAAAGGTTGCGAGCGCGTTCTTTAGCGACGCGGTAAACTTCGTCGAGAACGATTTTCACCGTTTCGTCGTAAGAGACCGGGCCGCAAGCGCAAGGCGCGTTTTCGCCTTTTTCGACGCTTTGTTCGGTCGATTTTTCGTCCGTTTTCGCGCCCGTTTTTCCGGCGACGGAGAGGACGTTCGACATATCGCGGCGCGTCGCTTCCCAACCGGCGGCGGCGTCGCTCGGCGCGTCGTCGCTCTCGTCGGCGCGGAATTTCCCTTGTTCGTCGACGTAAAGCGGGTTTTCTTCGGCGCGGAAAGAGCCGAACCCCGTTTTCGCGCCGGGCGCCGGAGCGGTCGCCGCGAGCGTCGCCTCTTCAAGCGACCAAGACGCGATCGGTTCGAGTTCGCCGGCCAAGAAGGACGCTCGACACGCGTGTCGCTGCACCTTGCCGCTCGACGTTTTCGGCAAACTTCCGGAGCGAATCAGAACGATCGCGTCGATCGGAATCTCGTGTTCGAGCGCGATCGCTTTGCGAATTTCGCTGAAAATTTGCGGCGCGTCTTCCTTTTTGAAACGTCGCTCGACTTCTTGCACGAGAACGAGTTTTTCTTTCCGGAACTCGCCGATCATAAAGGCGCCGCCGTTGTTGAGGCGCAGAAGCGGCGAAACGTGTTGCGCCGTCAGCTCGACGTCTTGCGGGTAAACGTTGACGCCGCGAATGATGATCAGGTCTTTAATACGTCCGGTAACGAAGAGTTCGCCGTCGACCATAAAGCCGAGGTCGCCGGTGCGGAGGAACGGGCCCTCGCCGGTATCGGCGATATACGCGCGGAACGAGCGTTCCGTTTCGGCTTCGTTGCGCCAATACCCTTTGGCGACGCTGCCGCTTTTCGTCCAAATTTCGCCGATTTGACCGTTCGGGCATTCGATCCGCGTTTCCGGATCGACGACGACGACGCGTTGGTCGACGACCATTCGTCCGCTCGAGACGAGCGTTTTGACGCGGGCGCTTCCGGGAATCGCGTCGACCGCTTTCCCGGCGGCCAAGGCGTCGGCGTCGACGTCGCGGGTAACCGGCGCTTGGTTGACGGCGCCCCCGGTAACGAGAAGCGTTCCTTCGGCCAAGCCGAAGCACGGGTAAAACGACTCGTACTTAAAACCGCACGGCTCGAATTTCTTCGCGAATTGCTCGAGCGTCTCCGCTTGCACCGGCTCGGCGCCGTTGAACGCGACGTTCCAGGAACGCAAGTCGAGCGTTTCGAGTTGTTCGTCTTTAATCGACTTAACGCAAAGGTCGTAGGCGAAGTTCGGGCCGCCGCTCGTCGTGCCGCGATATTTCGAGATCGCCGCGAGCCAGCGATACGGCTTTTGCAGGAACGAGAGGGGCGACATCATAATGTTCGGGCAACCGCAGTAAACCGGTTGCACGACGCCGCCGATAAGGCCCATATCGTGATAGCTCGGGAGCCAAAAAACGCCTTTGCGCGAACGCGTGTGTTCGAAGCCGGTTTGAATCAGCATCGAGTTGTGCAACATATTCGAGTGCGACAACATAACGCCCTTCGGCGTCCCTGTCGAGCCGGACGTGTATTGGAAGAACGCGAATTCCTCCGGGTCGATTTGCGGATCGACCCACTCGTCTTCGAGACCGGGCGCCATTTCGTCGGTCGCGATCCAAGGGAGTTGCTTCAAATTCGGCGTTTCGTCGACGATCGTCGCGACGCGCTTCAACACGTCGCCGGTCGTCATCGCGAGACTCGCTTCGGCGCTGTCCGAGATCGCTTGAATGCGGAGCATCGAACGGTTGCGACGCGGCGGATAAACCGGAACGGCGGTCGCGCCGGCGTACAAGCAACCGTAAAACGCGACGATGAACTCGAGCCCCGGCGGGTAAAGGAGCAACGCCCGCTTCCCGCGCATATTGTTGCGACGCAGCCAAGACGCAAGCGCGCGGCACCGCCGGTCAAGTTCGGCGTAAGTCAAACGAATTTCCGAACCGACGCCGTCCGTTAGATAAACGAACGCTAAGTCGTCCGGTTGAATCGACGCGCGATAGCGCACCAAATCGACCAAGTTGGACGGCCCAAAAAACGACTGCGATTTATTGTCAAGCACGGAAAATCTCCAACGCTAATTACACTCAATACCAATAATCGTTTAACGCTTCGACAATCGCGCGACGGTTCCGTTTTCAACGCTTTCCGCAAGCTCGAGGCGCGACGCTTTCTTTTAATCGACCGTTTGCGCCCGCCGACGCCGTAAAAATGTCAAAATCTTTAAAAAAACCGATAAAAACGCGCGTAAAAGTACGCAATATCGTAAACGTCGACGCTTTTTTACAAAAACGAACGCGGAACAACCGGCGCCAAAAACCGCCGAGCGTTCCGCGTTTTTAACACGTCGTTCCTTTCAACGTCATTTTTCGCCGACTCGCGACGCTTGAACGCGATTGACGGCGTTCACGAGCGCGCGCAACGTCGCCTCGAAAACGTCGGTCGACGTCGCCTGCCCGCGAATCGTCGTCTTCGAAGCGTCGTCGTTCAAGAAGACGACGACCTCTCCTTGCGCGTCGGAGCCGCCGGAAACCGCTTCGATTTTGAAATCGCTCAACGCGAGCGGGAGTCCGACGATTTGACGAACGGCGGCGAACATCGCGTCGACCGGGCCGTTTTCTTGCGTTCCGGTCGCTTTTTTCTCGACGCCGCCTTGCGACAGAACGACCTCGAACGTCGACTCGCTCCCGGAGGCGCAACCGAGCGAATACGAAACGACCTCCCAATCGCCCGCGCCGTCGCTCGACGCGTTCGGGGAAAGTTGACGGTCGACGATCGCGATAATATCGGCGTCGAACACGTCTTTTTTCAGGTCGGCCAAGCGCTTGAACGCTTCGAACGCGGCGTCGAGTTGTTCGCGTTCCAGCTCGTATCCGAGCGATTTAATTCGAGCGGCCAACGCGGCGCGCCCGCTGTGCTTCCCGAGAACGAGGTCGTTTTTCGCGAACCCGACGCTCTCGGCGCTCATAATCTCGTAAGTCGTCCGCTCTTTCAGGACGCCGTCTTGGTGGACGCCGGACTCGTGCGCGAACGCGTTTTGCCCGACGATCGCCTTGTTGCGCGGCACCTTCAAGCCGGTAACCTTCGAGACCAAGCGGCTCGTCGGCGCCAAACGTTGCGAAACGACCCGCGTGTCCGCTTTGAAAACGTCGCGGCGCGTTCGCAACGCCATCACGATCTCTTCGAGAGCGCAGTTCCCGGCCCGTTCGCCGAGCCCGTTGATCGCGCACTCGACCTGCCCGGCCCCCGCCGCGACCGCCGACAGCGAGTTCGCGACCGCCATTCCGAGGTCGTTGTGGCAGTGAACGCTAATAACCGCCTTGTCGATATTCGGAACGCGATTCAACAGCGTTTTGATCCGCTCGGTCATTTCCGGCGGAGTCGTGTAGCCGACGGTGTCCGGAATATTGACCGTCGTCGCGCCTGCGGCGATCGTCGCTTCGACGACGCGACAGAGGAAATCGATTTCGGTGCGGCAAGCGTCTTCCGGGGAAAACTCGACGTTCGAGCAATACCCCTTCGCCCGTTTGACGCCCTCGACGGCGCGCGCGACGATTTCGTCTTCCGTCATACGGAGTTTGAACTCGCGGTGAATGGCGCTCGTCGCTAAAAAGACGTGAATCCGCGGGTCTTCCGCTTCGCGCAACGCTTCCCAAGCGCGGTCGATATCCGCCGGAACGCAACGAGCGAGGCCGCAAACGGAGGAACCTTTAACGATTTTAGCGATTTCGCGCACCGCTTCGAAGTCGCCCGGCGACGCGATCGGGAAACCGGCTTCGATCACGTCGACGCCGAGTTCGACGAGCGCTTTCGCGACTTCGAGCTTTTCTTGCAGATTCATACTCGCGCCCGGCGACTGTTCGCCGTCGCGCAAGGTGGTGTCGAAAATAACGATATTGCGGCAAGATTCGGACGCGTTCGTAATAATGGAAGACATTGCGCAACCTCTTTTTTACTTTCTTTTTCGCGCTAAGAAACGTCGACGGACGCCGCCGCGACGCTTAAAATTCGTTCGACGACGCGCTCGTTTCCGTCGGGCCGCTTTCGAAATGCGCCTCGCTCTTTTCAAACGGAAACTTCGTCGTCAAACGGAAATGTTTTTACGAAACCGATACGCGATTTCGCAAACGAAACCTAACGCCGCCCTCTAGGCGGCGTCGTAAGGTTCAGCCAAGCGCGCGAACCAAAGAGGAAGTCGCGAGGCCGTTTTTTGTCGCGCAAACGTCGAGTTGGCAAAAAACCGCTCCCATCGCCGAACGTCGTCGGCGTTTCAATCGATTCGACGAACGCTCCCCGGCGCGCCGAAAATTCGACGCGCGCCCTAATCGGGAACCGCTCCTAAAATTTTCACTATTATAACGTCTTTTTACGTCGCGGCAAGGGGGCCGACGCGACGACGGCGAACGTTCGCTCGCTCAAACGCCGTTTATTCCGACCTTTTCCGCGTTTTTCGCCGTTTCTCGTCGGGACGACAAAAAAACCGCGAACGCGTCGCGGTTTGAAAAATCGAGCGCGCTTCGATTAACGGTCTTGGAGAAGCGGTTCGAGGTATTCGAGCGTCGAGTTCATCGAGTCGAGACGCGGATAATCCGATTCCGGAATTTGCAACTTAAACTTGCGACGCAGTTCGAGAACGACGTCGAGCATATCCATACTGTCCATTCCGAGTTGGTCGCGGAACGAAACTTCGTCTTTGAGCGAGTCGAAATCTTCGTCCGGCGCGATGTCCGAAAGAATGCCGATGATCGTTTCTCTAATTTCAGCCGTCGTCATAATGAGACTCCTTACCATCCGACCGCGCTCGAAAGCGGAGCCGTTTTTTATCGTTGTCGTTGAGACCGACGTCGCGAGTTAACCAACCCGACGCCGCCAATCTTCCCATTTTACTTATTTTTCCTATTTTCGTCCTAAACGACTTTCCGGCGCCGCGTCATTCGTCGTATTTACCGACGATCACGACCGCGTTGATTCCGACCATCCCGAACGAATTGTTCAAGATGTAACGGACGGAACCGATTTCCTTCGGCTCGTTGAGGACGAGGTTCGCGATTTCGCATTCCGGGTCGAGATTGTCGACGTTGATCGTCGGGTGAACGACGCCGTCGTCGAACGAAGGGAGGTTCCCGGCCAACTCGAGAACGCCCGCCGCGCCCATCGCGTGTCCGATAAAACTCTTCGTATTATTAATATACGTCTTTTTCGACGCGCCGAAGACGTTGCGCAACGCTTCGACTTCGATAATGTCGCCGGCGTGCGTCGCGGTCGCGTGCGTGTTGACGATATCGATTTCCTCCGGCGCCAATCCGGCTCGCGCCAACGCCTTCGAAACGCATTGCGCTTGACGCTCGGCGTTCGGCAGGACGAAGTCGGTCGAGTCGCTATTCATCGCGTATCCGACGATTTCGCCGTAAATTTTCGCGCCCCGTTTTTTCGCGTCCGAGAGGCG
>JAFSDX010000225.1 GCA_017436025.1 Thermoguttaceae bacterium | reverse complement strand
CAACTCGATTTTGGGGAACGTCGTCAACACGACGACGGCGCCCTCGACGTTCCTCGGCTCCGTCGTCGACGTCGCGTCGTCAAACGTCGGTTTCGTCGCGTCGCCGCCGGACGGTTTAAGCGTCGACAATTGGGGCGCTAACGCTTGGGAAAACTGGGACTTGCGCTTGCTCGACGATATGTCGCCGAACCCGTCGCCTTACCGCGATTCGGGCGACGTCGGCGCTATGTCGCAATACGACTTTCAGGGTTGTTTTCGAGGCCGCGAAACAAACGGCGCGACGTCGTGTAGCCCGGGCGCGTATGAAACGATTCAAGCCGACTTGTTTTGGATCGGACGCGACGCGACCGGCGCGGAAGTCGAAACGCCGTCTTGGTTTGCGTCGGACGGCTGGGCCGCGTCGCGCTTCGCGACCGTTTCGGGCGACAAAGAGCCGCAATCGAGCGACTCCGTTTTTATCGACGGCGCTATCGTCTTGGAATCGAACGTTTTGCAACTGAAAAAGCTGACCGTCGGCGGCGCCGCGTCGCTTACGCTCGACGACTCCGAGAGCGCCGCGTCGCAAAATATGCGAGTCGGTCAAATCGACCTCGGCGTCGGCGCGACCGTTTTGCGCGTCGCCGACAAACAGCGGTTGCAAATATCGAACCCGAGCGCCGTAAGTCGTTTCGGCGATTACTGTTACACGGCGCCGTTGTTTTTTTGGAACAACGCGGAAGCGCTGTCGATCGCGCCGACGGCGAAATTTACGTCGGTTGTTTCGGCGGTTAAACTTTACAATAACGGGATTTACAACGCGTACAACCTTCAAGTTAGCGACGTCGCGACGCTCGAAGGCGATTCGACCGGATGCGTCGGCGTTTACATTACTTTTCTGAAGCCGACCGCGCGACTCGCCGTCGCCGGGGCCGCGCGCGTTTTTTGCAACGAGTTCAAATGGATAATGCCGACGGACGCAACGTCCGATTTTAAAGGACTTGCCGACGGCTCGACTCCGATCGTTTTCGCGCCGAGTCGTTCGGCGACGGTCGACGGCGTCGGTTCCGTCGACGATTTTATCGTCGACGTTTCGAACGCGCGAACAACCGGAACGCTCGCGCTAACGCTAAGCGGTCAAACGGTTTGCGGCGACGCTCCGACCGGCGCCGCCGTTTCGTTGACAGGAAGCGCGAAAATCGCCGACCGCGACCTGACGTCGCCGACGTTTAGCGTTGGAGCCGGTTCGTCGCTAACCTTTTCAGGCGCGCAACTTAAAACTCAATCGTTAACGTCGTTAAACGGTTCTCGATTCGACGGTCGCGGACGCGTTGAATTCCCGTCGAACGGGCGTTGGACAAACGAAGGCGCAACGTTAAACGGCGTCGCGGCGGAAGATTACGACGCCGCGTCAAACGACATAAAAATCGTTTGTCGTTTCGACGCGTCGGAAATTCGCAACGCTTTTAACGACGGCTTTTGCCGCTGGACTTCCGAAGCGCTCGACGCTGGAACGCTTCCGTTCGTTTTTTCAAAATACGGATTCGACGCCCAAGGGCAAGGCGATTATCGAACGATTTACGACACGTCGCAACCAGTCGACGACGCGACGTCGTCCGTTTACGAAACCGCGTTCGATTGGAACGGCGAAACGCTCAAAACGGTCGTTCACGCGACGCCTGAAGCGGGTTGGAACTATTACCGCGTCGAAGTCCCGAAATTCGCAAACCTCGGCGGCGCCAAGATTTATCACGACGGACAAACGACGCGCTACTTCGTCTTTTGGAACGCCGATTACGAACCGGAAGCGACCTATTATTATTGCGGCGGCGCAACCGGTTCTTTTACAAAGACTTCCGACTGGGCGCTGACCGACGACGGCGTCGCGAAGTTCGAAGGCGCGCCGACGAGCGCAGGCGCCGTTTTCGTCGTTAATCGTTCGGCCCGCCTTCGCGATTTCCCCGACGACTCGCTTCAAACGCTCGTCGTATTCCCTTCCGTCGTCGACGTTTACAATTCCAACAACCGCCGTCTTTCGGACGCCGAAGCGCGTCTCGTTTCGGTCGGCGTTCCGACGCCCGCCGCGCCCGAATTTTACGTCGGAAAGGGCGGAACAAGCGGGTTTTGGAAGCAATGCGACGGCGCGACGCTTTACCGAGTCGAAGCGCTCGACGGCTCCGCGACCGGGTTGACCGCCTCGAACCGTTGGCTCGACGCAAACGAGCTTAAAACCAAGACTTGGCGCGTTCGCGTCGCGGCGCCGATTTACGGCGGCGTCGAAAAATGGTCGACGCAAGCAACCGCCGTTCAACCGTTTAGCGCGCTCGTCGAAAAATCGGGATACGACGACGCGACCGCCGGAACGACGTTCGAACTCGTTTACACGGAAGGGTTCGACGGCGTTCGCGACGCGTCGATCGCTCG
Source organism: Thermoguttaceae bacterium (assembly GCA_017436025.1). Classification (GTDB taxonomy): domain Bacteria; phylum Planctomycetota; class Planctomycetia; order Pirellulales; family Thermoguttaceae; genus RUG369. The sequence goes on along the minus strand of JAFSDX010000225.1, from coordinate 26,084 downwards.
AACGCGCAAGAGCGACGCCGCGTCGACGATTCTTGCGCAAAACTTTGACGGAGGCGAGTTTAACGACGCGCCATCAACGTTCGACGAATACGTTTATCGCGTTTCTTGGACGCCGTCGCCGGAAAACGTTTGGCTCGAAACGACCGCCGCGCCTTGGCTCGTCGCCGACGGATTCGACGCGACGTCGCAAATCAACTTCATTACGACGCCAAGTCGCGCTTATGAAACCCCGACCTTCGCGGCGCGCGTCGCCAAAAAATCGAACGGCGAACTCCTGAAACGGCAAGAAGTTGCGGAAATCTCTTACTCGCTCTTCGAAACGCGCGATTTCGGAGCGACGCGCGCCGAACGCCTCGCCGTCGGGTCGGACGGGAGTTATTGGCGACACAACGTCGAAATTCCGGCGGCGACCGTTCGCGATTCCCTCCTCGTCGACCCTAACTTTTGGTCGCTGGACGAGATAGGCGCGAACTTCGTCTTCTCGCCGAACGACGGGCGACCGTTCTTTCCGCGTCCCGGCGCCTACCTCGTTCGAGCGACTCTCGAAACGACGAACGGTCGGCGAATCGTCGTCGAATTTCCGGCGCAAGTCGAATAAAACCGAAAATTACGTCGTCGACGCCAATTGACGACAAGAAGTAAAAAACGCCGTCGCGTTTCGAAGACGCGGCGGCGTTTTCTTTTGTTAAACGGCGTCAACCGCGGCCGCGGTCAACGAGTTACGGCGCGTACTGCTCGCACGGCTCGACGTCGAGAAGCGGCCACACGAGTTCGCCGCGCTTTTGCGCCTCTTCGTCTTGGAACGCGCCGAGTCGTAAAGCGTTCGCGTCCAACCACATAATAAAGGCGCGACGGTCGGCGTCCGACACGGCGTCGCGGTGCGTTTCGTCGAACAAAATCTTGCCGAGTTTCGACTCCGACGCGCCGACGCGACCCGGGCGGGAGCGCGACCCGCCGTGCGGGCCGGTCGTCGTCAACCCGCCGCGCATCGAGCCGCTATAGTAGTAGACGTAAGGCCGCAAGTCCTCGTGTTCCATCGACTTAGGCCCGGCGTTTTTCTCGATATGACACCCGACGCAACGCTCTTCGACGATCGGCTTGATCAGGCGGTAATAGTTGATCGGCTCGACCGGGCCGCACTCCGGTTCGAGTTTCGACGGCGCGCGACGGAACGCCAACGGTTGCGCGGACTTAGCGTCGTTCGCGACGCTCTCCGTCTCCGGTTCGTGACAGCCGACGCAGACCAAATTTTCGCCCGGATGAACGAACGCGGCGGAACGCATCGTCTGCACCGCCATTCCGTTCTCGTCCAACGCTTGGAAAATCAACTGTTTGCCGCTCGGCGCTTCGAAAAACGCGCTCCCGTCGGCCTCGACCGGAACCGTCCCGAGCGGAATCCGCGGCGTGTTCTCGGTCGCGTACCCGATGAACGGCGTATCCATCCAGGGGTTCGCCTTCGGAATTACTTGAAGGACGCGCAAACTCTTAATCGGTCGGTCTTTCGGGAACGGGCGGTCGGTCAGGTTCACATTGACGACGCCGATCGTCGACGTCTTGTCGGCGGTCGCGAAGTCTTCTCCTTGCGCCGTTTGCTGCGCGACGACCGGCGGTTTCGGACGGGCGCGCAACGGTATCGGCTCCGTCAACCGTAAACGCGGGTCGTATCCTATCGGCAAAATTTCGCGCTCGACGAGGAGTTCCTCGTTGCCGTAACGGTCGAGTAAAACCAAGTCTTCCCAAGAGTTGCAGAGGTAAAGGTCTTCGCTCAACGCCCACGGCGCCCCGTAACGGTACTGCGCTCGGTCGGGGCCCTCCGACTCCGGAAACGCTTCGAAGGGCGTAATTCGGCGGATTTGGCTCATATGGTTGTCGTTCGGGACGCGTAAGTCGAGCATACACAACGACCCGAACGTCTCGCCGTGATGCGGCGCGGCGGTGAAAATATAACGGTGCGAGTCCGGAATCGGGCGGAATTGCATTTGCGTCATCGGAAGGCCCGACGGCGCGCACTCGCAGGCGCCGAAGCGATGGTCGCCGTGTTCGCAGTCTTCGAACGTGTCCCAAGGAAACGGGTAATTTCCCTGCGGCGAACGCGGGTTGCGACCGTCCGGCGCGCACGTCCAAAAGGTCGAGCCGAGGCAGTTTTCGCGGTCGACGTAATCCCAACGCGAGTAAACCAGCGCGCCGTTGTTGTCGACGACGGGGCGCCACTCGCTCGTTTCGAAGTAACTGATCGGGTAAATATCGGAACCGTCCGGTTTCATCGAGTGCATCACCGCCGTCGTTACGCGGAGCGCCGCGCCTTCGCCGAAACAACGAATGAAGCCGCCGCGCCGCTCCGAACAGAACACGAGCCGCCCCGACGGAAGCTCGCAAACGTCAAAATCGTTGTACGAACCGTCGGTTAGCTGTTCGATCGCGCCGCCGTCGACCGGCGTTTTGAAGATTTTCCACGTCGTTTCCGGCGTCCAAATCCAACGGTGTTCCTTCGCGTTGCACCAAGAGAAGTAAATCGTTTTACCGTCGTAACTTAGCTCCGGTTTGTAAAACGAGCCGGAGTTCAACTCTCGACCGGCGAGACGGTCGCATAGGGGCGTCGCGGCGACTTTTTTCCCGGCGATTAAGTCCTTCACTTGCGGGTCTTTAGACTTCCAATCGGAGAGCGCGAAGATTCCGCCGCCTTGGATCGTGTTGAAGCCGTAAATTTGCGTCGACATATGCCCGCCGATTCGGTCGGTGTTGCGGGCGTTCGTCAAGCGCGACCCGGCGTAACACCCGCGCGCCAGGAACATAATCCGGTCGAGGTCGGCGACGTCGTCTTGCGCGAACATAATTTGACGGCGGAAGGCGCAGGCGACGAAGTAATCGGCGATTGTCGACGCCTTGTCGTTAAGGTAAGCGTCGCCGGTTTTTAGCGATTCGGCGACGGCGCGCTCGAAGCGTTCGAAGTCGGCGACGAGCGTCTTAAACTCCGCCGTTTCGCCGTTTACCGCGAACTGATCGGAGTCGAGAAGCGCCCGCGTTCGCCGCAACACGACTTGAACCGGAATCTTTTCGGTTTCGGGAAAAACGAGCGAATTTTCGTCGAGAACCTGTTCGGCGGCCCCGCGCGGCGGCTTGCGCTCTCCGCTCAATTCCTTTTCGAGTTCAAGAAAACGCTCGCCCCAAGCGGCGAAAACGCCGGTTCGGAACGCGTTCGAATCGAACGACTTAACGCCGATTTCCCGAACGCGAGCGTCGAAGCGCGCCTTGTCGACCGCTTGAATCGGGATATTTTTCGCCGGTTTCTCGCCCGGTTTGACGGTCGGCTCGATTCCGCCGGTCGGGAACAGGAAGTCGAGCGCGGCTTGCGTCGACGTTTCAATTTGCCCGCCGAGTTTCGGGGCAAGGGCCCCTTCGACGCGAGCGGTCGCGGTCGCGAGCCAACCGTCGGTTCCAAGTTCTTCAAACGAAAGGAGTTGGTTCGGCGCGTTCGGGTCTTTCGACGCGACGAGCCACTTCGGAACGTCGGCGAATCGCTCGACCGGCGACGCGGCGTCGTTCGGGACGCTTTCCTCCAAACGGCGGCGCAGCGCGTCGTTTCTTTCCGCTAACGAACCGATTCCGGCCAAGTCGAAGCGCGTCAAAAGGAGCGTTTCGTCGTCGAGCGGAAGCGGTTGCGTCGGAACGGTTTCCGGCGAGAATTTCCGGATTCCGCGCGAAATCCGCAGGTCGTCGATCACGCCGTCGCAGTAAATCGAACGGTCGACGAGCGAACCGACGGCGAAGCGAACGCCCTCCGGCGTCGGCGAATGCGGACGGTCGAGCTTGCCGCGAGCGACCGAAACGCCGTCGACGAAGAGTTCCGCCGCGTCGACGTCCATCGTTAGGCCGATGAAATGCGGTTTCCCGTCGGCGAGCGTTACGCCGGAGCGGATTGTGTCGCCGCTCGGGTTCCCCGGGACGTACAGCGACAAATCGCCGACGCCCGCGAACGCGTACAGCTCCCAGTGTCGCGGCGACGACTTTTCCTCGTTCGCCAAGAAGATATGAAAGCCGTCCTTCGAGTCGAGCCGCGCCCAAAATTCGACGGTGAACGGGCGGGCGTTCAGCGCTTCGTCGCTCGGGAAGACGAAGGAGTTCCGCTTCGGCGCGATCGCGGTTCCGAGGTTCGGGCGGAACGAGTCGACGACGAAATCGCTCTCGAAAAGCGCGCTCGCGTCGACGGCGCTGTCGACGGCGGCGATTCGGTTCGACGTCGGCGGCAACTGCGCGACGGTTCGGTTCGCGAACGCGGCGCCCAAAGTTAACGTCGCGACCGCCGCTCCGGTCATAAAGCGTTTTCGCGTTCGCGTCGAGCTTCGCGCCTTTTCTATTTTATCTGTTTTGCGCATTTCCCCATTTTCCCTTAATTATTTTCGGCGAAATCGATAAAAAGCGCCGTTTCTTGACATTTTTTCTGTTTTTGTCTTCGGTTAACACCCGATAACTTTGATGAGAAACGGCGGTCTCGAACGCCGCGTCGACGTTTATTATTTCCCAACGCGGCGCAAAAATCAAGACGTTCGACCGCGACGCGTCGCGCTTTTCGCAAAGTTTCGCGCTCCGCAAGCCGATTTTGCCGCTCGCCGCCCGTTCCTCGACGACGCGCTCGACTCGCACGGACGTTTCGACTCGACGACGCTTCGTTATTTTTCATTTGCCGCCCGTTGGACGTTCCCTCCCGTTAGGAAAAAAGAAAGCGGACGCCTAAACCGCGTCGCGTTTCTTCGAACGCCAACAAAACGATTAGAAAATAAGAACAATGCAACGCAATCAACGCAATCAACGCAACAACTCGCGCCGCCGCGCCGTCCGCCGCCTCCTTTTCGGCGCCGCGCTCGGCGTCGCCTGTCTCGCCGCGTCGTCCGTCCAAGCGCAAGGAGTCGCGCTTCGCGGAATCGGCGCCGTCAACGCCGGTATGTCGGGCGTCGCGACCGCGACCCCGGTCGACGCGATCGGGGCCCTCCAATGGAACCCGGCGACGATCAGCGCCCTCGATTCGTCGAGTATGTCGTTCGGCTCCGGCCTCATTATGGCCGACTCGAGCGTCGCCTCCGGTTACGACCTTACGCCGTTCGGCGGCGACAAAGTAAGCGGTCGCACCGAAAGCGACGCCGGCACCATCCCCGCGCCGTATATGGGAATGGTGATGAAGAACCCGGAAAGTCCTTTCACGCTGGGCTTTAGCATGAGCGCGATCGGCGGCGCGCAAGCGAACTACGCGTCCGACCCGACGAACTTGGTTCTCAGCGAAGCCGTTCTCGGACGCGTTTCGTCGAAAGTCGAACTCTTCCAAATGGCTCCGACCGTCGCGTACCAACTGACCGATCAAATTTCGATCGGGTTCGCGCCGACCGTCGCCATCGCTCGCCTCATCGCCGAACCGATGTTCTTCGGCCCGCAAGACGAAAACGGTTGGGGCAAAGGCGCCGGGACGCGCTACGTTTGGGGCGGCGGCTTCCAAGGCGGTCTTTACATTAAAGGCAACAACGGTTTCAATTACGGTATTTCGTACAAGAGCAAGCAATACGTCGAAGACTTCACCTACAACGTCGTCGTCGACGGTATGCCGAAGACCGCGAAGTTCAAGCTCGAGTACCCGTCGATTTACTCGATCGGCATGTCCTACGACGGTTTCGAACGCACGATCGTCGGCGTCGACTGCCGTTACTTCGACTACGAAAACGCCAAAGGGTTCAAAGATCACGGTTACAACCCGGACGGCAGCATTAAGGGGCTCGGTTGGGACAGCGTCTTCTCGGTCGCGACGGCGATTCAACGGGAAATCAACCCGTACCTGACGATTCGCGGCGGCTACTGCTTCAACACGAACCCGATTAGCGAAGAAGTCGCGTTGACGAACGTCCCCTGCCCGCTCATCATCCAACACACCGCGAGCGTCGGCGCCACCGTTACGACGCCGGATCAATGGCAGTTCTCGGTCGCTTACGCGCACGCTTTCGAAAACTCGGCGCGCGGCGAACTCTCCCCGGCGATTCCGACCTCTTACGTCGAAAATACGGCGAGCGCGCACGAGCTGACGTTCGGCGTCGCGAAGAAATTTTAGTCGCGACTTACCGTTAACCGCTTAAACAACGTCGGTTAGACGACCGACGCAAAATCGCCCTCCGTCGACGCGAAATCGGCGGAGGGCGTTTTCATTAGCCGCGTTCGCTCGGTTCAAACCCAGCGACCGAGGAAGTAGTCCGGGCGCTTCGGGTCGTTCGGCGCGTCCCATTGCGTCGGGAAAATTTTCGTCGACGGTTTCAAGTCGTAATCGCTCCGCCGCACGTAACACGCTTCGACCGAACCGTATCGGCACTCGCCGTCGACCAAGCAGTGCGACCCGTAATTGCACGCGTGCAACCAAATCGGCGCGTGCGACCGCTCCAGTTTCTCAATCAGTCGACGGCGGCGCTCCCAATCTTGCCAGTCCAAAAAGTGCAGCTCGATCGCGATTTGCGAAAAGCGCGCCAGCAACGCTTCGTCGACTTCCTCCAACATATCCCATTCCGCGCCCTCGACGTCGATTTTTAAAATCATATCGTCGCGGTCGGCGTGTCCGTTCGCTTCGATAAGCGCGCCGAGCGTTCGGCAGTCTTTGACCGGCGCCGCGCCGCAAATCCCGGTTTTGAAGAAGTGGAAACGTTCGTTTTCCTTCCCTTGCGGCAAACCGTCGATCGTGTGATCGTAAAGGTAAACGTCGTACCCGCGCTTCGCGAGTTCCTCGTCCCACGCGACGTCGTCGCGCACGCCGAACGAATAGGCGACGCCGCCTTTAAAGTCGTCGAGCATCACGTACCCGCCGTCGTTGGAGCCGCCGAGTCGCACGCAATCGTTTTCGCGCCCGACGACGTCGCTCATATGAAACGCGCTGTAAAACGAACGCTTTTTTTCCTCTTCGCTTTGCGTCGCGAGGGTAAAAATACGTCTTTCGTTGGCGGCGAGAATCGGAAAATTGCAATCTTTTTCTAAATTGTAATGTTCGCTAACGCGTCCGACGATTCGCTCAAGATCGCGCGCAAAGTTTTTACGTCGCCGCCAAAAGCGAACGCCCAAAATCGTTAAAACCTTATACAAAATTCCTCGTTCGCAAGAAAACAATTTCCCGGCTTTCATTTTATCCGCGTTTCCTCTGATTTTTTGTTATTAGGCGTCCGCTCTCTTCTCCGTCCCGCGTTCCGTTTGTAGTCGATGCAATAGTCGCGCAAAACGCAACGATTATAACGATCTTTCCCCGTCGACGCAAGACGGAATTTTTCGAATCCGCGCCGAGAACTCCGATAAAAACCCCCGCTCTCCAAGCGCCGCTTCTTGACGTTCTCGCTAATTGAAGTATATTGAAGAAAAAGAGACGCGCGGCGGTCGTTCGCGCTTCGACCTTCCTTATATATTAATAACGCGCCCAACGGCGTCCTCGACAAAAACAAATATGGCGAAAATTTTGATCACCTCCGGCCCGACGCGGCAGTATCTCGACCCGATCCGCTATCTGACGAACGCGTCGAGCGGTCGAATGGGCGCCGCGCTCGCGCAAGCGGCGTTGGACGCCGGGTTCGAGGTCGTCGTCGTCAGCGGCCCGGTCGACGTAAAATACCCGAACGGCGCGCGGGTCGTCGACGTCGTTTCGACCGAGGAAATGCGAACCGCCGCGATGCAACTTTACCCGGAGTGCGTCGGCGCGATCGGCGCGGCCGCCCCTTGCGATTATCGCCCGGACGCCGTTTTGACCGATAAAATGTCGAAAAACGACTTCATTCGCTCCCCGGAAGCGAACGGCGAACTCCTGTTGCGACTGCGCGAAACGCCGGACATAATGGCGTCGCTCGGCGCGACGAAGCGGGAATTTTCGCCCGACCCGACCGCGCCGTCCGGGCAATGGCTCGTCGCGTTCGCGCTCGAAACGTCCGACCATCACGTCCGCGCCCTCCAAAAATTGCAACGGAAACACTGCGATCTTATCGTCGTCAACGACCCGACTTCGATCAACGGAACGACTTCCAACGTCGAGATTTTGGACGCGACCGGCGAAACGCTCGCGCAAATTTCCGGCGATAAAACCGACGTCGCGCGACGTTTAATCGCCGAAATTCAAACGTTCGTCGCGAAGCAAAGCGCCGCGCCGAACGAAGCCGACGCCGACGCCGACAAAAAATAAACGTCAAGAAAACAATAAACGCAACAACCAGAGCATAAGGAAACAAAAAATGAGCGGATGTTCCAATAACTGCAGCTCGTGCGGCGAAAACTGCTCGTCGCGCAAGGAACCGCAATCGTTCTTGGCCAAACCGCACGAGATGAGTTCGGTGCGCAACGTCGTCGGCGTCGTCAGCGGCAAAGGCGGCGTCGGGAAGTCGCTCGTTTCGGCGCTTCTCGCTTGCGCGACGCGTCGTCGCGGCTTCGAAACGGCGATCGTCGACGCCGACATTACCGGGCCGTCGATTCCGAAAGCGTTCGGGCTGACGGAGCCGATTCAAGCGAACGAGTTCGGCGCCCTTCCGGTCAAAACGGCGACCGGGATTTCCGCCGCGTCGATCAACCTGCTCCTGCAAAACCCGACCGACCCGGTCATCTGGCGCGGCCCGGTGATCGCCGGCGCGGTGAAGCAATTTTGGACCGACTTCATTTGGGGCGACGTCGACTTTATGTACGTCGACATGCCGCCGGGGACGGGCGACGTTCCGTTGACCGTTTTCCAATCGTTCCCGCTCCAAGGAATCGTCGTCGTCGCGACGCCTCAAGACTTGGTTTCGCTGATCGTCGAAAAAGCGATCAAAATGGCGAAAACGATGAACGTTCCGGTTCTCGCGCTCGTCGAAAATATGTCGTATTACGACTGCCCGGACTGCGGCAAGCGGCTCGAAATTTTCGGCAAGAGCAAAATCGACGAAATTGCGAAAGAGTACGGGATCGAAACGGTCGTCAAGCTCCCGATCGACCCGAAAATCGCCGCCGCTTGCGACGCCGGGAAGATCGAGTCGATTCAAGCGCCGCAATTCGACGAACTCTTCGACGCGATTCTGAAGAACGCCGAAGAAAAGGCAAAAGCCGCGAAGTAACGCCGCGAAATTCCGCAAACTCCGCCGAGTTTAACGTCGCGGCGCCGGTTTCGCCGGTTTCGCCGCCGTTAAACTCGCCGCGTTTCCCTTATTTTCCGTTTCCCGTTCCCCTTGCTTTCCTCGTTTTTCGCGAAAGGAACCGCCGTTATGTCGACGCCGACCGCTTCCGCTCCGTCCGAATTTGCCTCGCCGCGCGCCGTTAAAGCTCGCGCTCTCTTCGAACAAGGGTACAACTGCGCTCAAGCGGTTTTCCTCGCGTTCCTCGACGAAACGGGGCTCGACGAGAAGACGGCGGCGCGGATTTCGTCGTCGTTCGGCGGCGGAATGGGGCGTCTGCGCGAAGTTTGCGGGGCGGTCTCCGGGATGTTCCTCGTTCTCGGAACGCTTTACGGCGCGGACGACCCGAAAAATAGCGACGCGAAAACGGCGCAATATCGCGATATTCAAGAGTTGGCGCGCCGCTTCCGCGAGTCGAACGGCTCGATCGTTTGCCGCGAACTTCTCGGGCTGAGCGAAAAAACGTCCGAACCGACGCCGGAAAAACGCACCGCCGACTATTACAAAAAGCGCCCCTGCTCCGAATTGGTCGCGCAAGCGGCGCAAATTCTCGACGAGTTCCTCGCCGAACGCCAAGTCGACTAACGCTTCTTTTCGTCGCGGCGCAAGTCGTTAAACGTCGACCTTTAAAAGGGTTCGCGCTCCGTTTTTTGGAACGCGAACCCTTTTTTCTTTTCTCCGCTTCCCGACGCAAGCCCCGGAAAGCGCGAACGCTTTTTTTCTTCCCCGCTCTTCAACGCAAAAACGCCCGCCTCGACGCGAATCGAAACGGGCGCTTTCGTTTGTTCGGCTCGCCGACGGCGCGGAAGAGGCCCCGCGTCGTCGACGGTCGAGCGTTTAGCGTCAAGCGCTTTCGGACTTATCGGCTTCCGGCGCTTGCGCCGCGGCGGCTTTCGCCGCTTGGCGTTCGGCGCGCCATTTTTCTTCGGCGATCAACTCCTTCGGCTTTTTGCCGAAAAGAAGCGCCGTTCCTTCGCGGATTCGCTCGACAAGCGCGTACAACGCCGGAACGAAAACGATCCCGACGCACGTCGCGAGCAACATCCCGGCGAACGTCGTCGTTCCGATCGCTCGACGGCTCCCGGAACCGGCGCCGGTCGCGACAACCAACGGGAAGACGCCGAAGAGGAACGAAATCGCCGTCATCAAAACCGCGCGGAAACGTTGGCTCGCGCCGTTGAGCGCCGCTTGACGAATCGGGACGCCGCTTTCGCGCTCGACTTTCGAAAACTCGACCATCAAAATCGCGTTTTTACTCGCCAAACCGATCAACATAATCAGCCCCAACTGCGCGTAAATACTCATCGAGTAAACCGACGCCAGCGCGGCGCCGTATGTCATCAAGCCCCACATCAGCCCGAGCATCGCGCCGAGCGTCGCGACCGCGACCGACAAAACGACCGGAATCGGCGTCGTCCAGCTCTCGTACTGCGCGACGAGGAACAGGTAAGCGAACGCGAACGCCAGCGCCAAGAGGAAACCGATCTTCCCTTGGTTTTGCCGCTCTTGGAAGCTCATTCCCGTCCACTCGATCATATAACTTTGCTTCGGTATGTCGAGGTTTTCGATCGCCTTCATGTAGTCGCCGGTGCTGACGCCCATCGAAACCGCCGTAACGTTCGCGCAAACGCGCTGGTTGTGCCGCTGAATCAACTGCGGCCCGACGACGTGCTTGACCGTCCCGAGCGAACTAAACGGAACCATTTCGCCGTATTTGTTCGGAATGTTCAAGTTGTAAATGTCGTCGATCGACCCGCGCTCGTCCCGCTTCGACTGCACCTTCACCTTGAAGACGTACCCCAAGAGGTTGAAGTCGTTGACGTAAAAGGACGCGAGCTTGTTTTGGAGCGTCGTGAAGATCGTGTTGATCGGAACGCCCATCCGCTCCGCTTTGTCGCGGTCGATTTCCAGCTCGAGCTGCGGCGTTTCGGCGTTGTACGAACTCGACGCGAAGAGCGTTCCCGGCGTCTTCATCAGTTCCCCGGTCGCGGTGTGAACGGCGTTCGACAAGTCTTGCGGCGTCGAGTCGTCGGTGATGCAGATCGCGAACTGCGTCCCCATCCCGAGCCCCATAATTGCCGGCGGCTTCATGCACATAATCTTCGCTTGCGGAATGTCGGCGCACGCGGCTTGGACTTTCGCCATAATCGCGTCGATTTGCAACTCCGGCGTCTTGCGTTGTTCCCAGTCGGTCAACTTGACGATCGCCATCCCGGCGTTTTCGCCGTTCCCACCGGTGAAGCTGAAGCCGCTGACGATCATCACGTTGTCGACGCCCTCGATTTCCAAGAGCGCTTTGTTCATCTTCATCACGACTTCGTCGGTGCGTTTGAGCGTCGCGCCCGGCGGCAACTCGAGGTTGCACATAATCGTTCCTTTGTCTTCGTCCGGGAGGAACGCCGTCGGAACCATATTGTACAACTTAAAGTTCAGGAAAACGACGCCCGCGAAGAGGAGCGCCGTAATCAAACCGCGACGCACCAAGATTTTCGCCGAGAAAAGATAAACGCGACGCGACCCTTCGAGCGGCGCGTTGAACCAAAAGAACGGGTCGAAGCGACGCTTCTTCGCCGGTTTGATCAACATCGCGCAGAGCGCCGGGCTCAACGTCAACGCGTTGACGGTCGACAGGAGCAACGCGACGCACATCGTAACGCCGAACTGCATATAAATTTGACCGACCATCCCGCCGTAGAAGCAAATCGGAACGTAAACCGCGAGCGTTACCAACGTCGTCGCGATAATGGCGCCGGTGATCTGCCGCATCCCGTAGCTCGTCGCTTCGCGCGGGCTCATTCCCTTCTCGACGTTCGACATCACGTTCTCGACGACGACGATCGCGTCGTCGACCAGCGAGCCGATGACCAGAATCAAGCCGAACATCGTCAAGAGGTTAATACTGTACCCGAGCGCCATCATGATCGGGAACGTCCCGATCAGCGAAACCGGAATCGCGATCGCCGGAATCAGCGTCGCGCGCCAGTTTTGCAGGAAGAGGTAAGTAACCAACACGACGAGGAAGAGCGCTTCCAGAAGCGTAACGACGACTTCCTTCAACGTCAACAAAATGAATTGCGTCGGGTCGTAAGCAATTTGATACGAAATCCCTTCCGGGAAACGCTTTTCAATCTCCGCCAAGCGCGCCCGCACCGCTTCGATCGTGTCGAGCGCGTTCGCGTCGGTCGTGCGGTTGATCCCGAGGCCGCAGCACTCCTTGCCGTTCGACGCGGCGTGCGCCGAGTAGCTTTCGTCGCCGAGTTCGACCCGGGCGACGTCGCCGAGCGTCGTAACGTCGCCGTCCGCGTCGGAGCGCACGACGATTTTTTCGAACTCTTCCGGCGTCTTCAAACGTCCGAGAACGTTGATTTTGAACTGGATAAAGTCGTTCGACTTCTCGACGCCGACCGAACCGGCCGCGGCTTGAATGTTTTGCGTTTTGATCGCGTTCGAAATGTCGGTCGCGGAAATCCCCATCGCGGACATACGGAGCGGATCCAACCAAACGCGCATACTGTACACCGAGCCGCCCATCAAGTCGGCGGAGCTAACGCCGTCGACGCGGCCCAAGTCGTCCTTCACGTTGGTGCGGATATAGTTGCTGAGGTCGCTGACGGAGCGTTCCGGGGCGACCTCCGGGTCGGTGAAAAACGCGATCATGCAGAGGATGTCGCTCGAGCGTTTTTGCACCTGAACGCCTTGGTTTTTGACTTCTTGCGGAAGGACCATTTCGGCGCGCTTGACGGCGTTCTGCACGTTGACCTGCGCGATGTCGGCGTCGGTTCCGTATTCGAAGGTGATCGTGCAGGAGTAGTTGCCGCTGTTGTCGCTCGTCGACGAATAATAGAGCAAGTGTTCGAGCCCGTTAAACTGCTCTTCGAGCGGCGCGGCGATCGTTTCGGTGATGACCTGCGCGCTGGCGCCGACGTAATTCGTCGAGACGCGAACGGTCGGCGGCGCGATCTCCGGATACTCCGCGACCGGAAGCATCGGAATGCAGATCGCCCCGGCGAGCATCATCACCAACGAGATGACGATCGCCAGTTTAGGGCGCTTGATAAAAATATCGGAAATCATTCGAGTTCGGCCTCCCCGTCCTTAACGGAACGACGGCGAGCGCGGAAGAACGCGAGCCCCAAAAGCGGGAACGCGACGACGGCGCCGGTCGCCAAAAAGCGGACGTTTTCCTTCGTGAAGACGCTCGACGCGGCTTGCGGCGCTTCGGCTTCCTCGACGGCTTCCGTTTCGACGGCGGGCGCGTCTTCGGTCGCTTCTGCTTCTTCGGCGGGTTGCGGCGCGACGGAGGCGGCGAACGCGGCGTCGACCGGGCGGACGATTTCGAACGGTTTCGCCTTGTGCGTCCCGTCCATCACGACGAGGTCGCCCGTCTCGATCCCGGAGTAAATCGCCTGGACGTTTCCTTGCGTCGGGCCCGGAACGACCGCGCGGCGCAGAATCATCTTGTAATCGAGCGCGTTCCCGGCTTTGTCGGCGCCGTCGACGACCTTGCCGTCTTTAAAGTCGACCGAAACGACTTCGCCGGTTTTTTGATCTTTCGTTTCGTATCGCTTGAGGAACTCGGCGAAGAACTCGTCGCGGGTCTTGGCGCCGGTTTCGACTTCTTCGACTTGCGCCTTGAAGCGGGCGTCGCGTTTGATTTCTTCGTAAAGTTCGTCGTCCGAAATTTCGTCGGTCAGGACGTAAACGAAGTAGCTTTCGCCGTCGAACATCACCGCCGACGGTTTGACCGCCGGAACGATTTCGCTTTCGCTGCGCGTCAGCTCGACCGTAACGACGCCCCCCGGAACGAGCGGTTCGTCGCCGTTCGCCGACGCCGGATTCTCGAACGACGCCCAAATCTTCACCGTGTCGGTCGTCGTTTTGACGACGTTGTCGCGCATCGCGACGGTTCCGTAACAGATTTCGTCGGTTCCTTGCTTTTTATAATAGGAGCCGTCGGAGAGTTTCAGCGCGATTTTCGCTTCTTTTTGCATTTTGCCGAAGTCGCCGCCGAACATCGTCAGGAAGTCGCGTTCGCTGAGCGAGAACCGAACGTACATCGGGTTCGTTTGGACGACGGTCGCGAGCGCGTCGTTCGCGGAGACGTAGTTCCCGGTGGTGCGTTCGACGCGGCCGACGCGGCCGTCGATCGGCGAATAAACGTCGGCGTGATAAAGGTCGTCGACCGAAAGTTTCAGTTGCGAGACGGCGAGCCCGAGTTGCGCTTGAACGCTGCGGAGTTCCGTTTCGGCCTTTTGCTTGTCGTCGAGCGACCCGGCGTTTTTCGCGTAAAGCGAGCTGACGCGCTCGAAGTTCGTTTTCGCGTATTTAATTCGCTCGACCAACTCTTGAACGGTCGCGATCGCGACGCCGACGTTCGCTTGGTAACGCGTTTTGTCGACGGAGAAGAGCTTTTGCCCGGCTTTGACGACGCCCCCTTCGACGAACGTTTCGTCCGGCGCCGCGTCCGCCGCCTTCAAGCGCGCCAGCGAGTCTTCCATCGCCGCTTTAACGCCCGGCAAGTCTTCCAAAAGCCCGACGGCGCTCATATCTTGGAGCGTTTTTTCCAGCGCGTTCGCGACGAGTTCGGAACCGGAGAAGCGCCCGGCGACCCCGTCTTCGACCTGCTTTTGCCCCGCGCCGCGCTGACGCGCCAAGAGCGTCCCGGAAACGCGAGCGACCAAGTCGGCTCGCTCGATCGGCTCGACCGAAGCGACGTACTTCTTCGTCGTTTCCGGGTAAACTTCCCCGGCTTGTTCCGCGACAACCGTCGCCTTCACCGCCGGCCCCATCCCCGGCTGAGCTTGCGCGACGGCGCAGGCCCCCAAAAGAACCGCTCCGCAGAGCGCTCCGCTAACTATCGATAACTTTGACACGTGTTCTCCTTCGAACGCGAACCCCGTTAAACGTCGATTTTTTATCGACGCAAGCGACGGCGGCGCGCTCGTCGCGGTTCGCGTTCCTTTGAGCGCCGAGGCGGTCGAACGGCGGCGAAACCGTCCCGACCGTCAAAATTTAAAGTTCGTTTCGTCTTACAGGATACCCGAGTTTTCCAAAAGAGCAAGAGGCGCGGAACGCAAAAACGACGTATCTATTAATGACGTATTAATAGACGCGACCGCTCGAGTCGGGTCGCCTCCGCCGCCGACGCGACGCGGAGTCTATTTTTCCCGACGATTCCCGCCGTTTCGCGCCGTTCGCCTCCGCCCCTCGCCCGACTTCCTCGACGAAAAAAAATCGAAAAATTTTTCACTTTTTTTTCGCGTCGAGAGCCTTCGTCGAGGGTTGTTTCTCGGCGGTATGCAAAAACGCTCTCAAAACAACGCGATTTTCTCAAGAAAATCAAAAAATTTTTAAAAAGTTCCGATTTTTCCGCCGCCCGCCCGCCGACGCGCTCTTTTTTTTCTCTTTTTTCCGCCAAAAAGTCAAAGTTCGCCCCGCGCTTCGCCGAATATAAGCCGAATTTTCCCGTCCCTACGTTCCGCGCAATCCTTTCATTCCCTCTTACGCGTCCAATCGAAACGACCGCGCTTTCCGTTCCGACCGTCTTCTTTCTTTCTTTCGTCTCTTTCCCGACGTTCGCTCCGACCAACTTTACCGGCAAAATCTTCAAATTCGGTTAAAGTCTCGCGAAAAAAATTTACGATACTGTTACCGTTTAGGACTTCGGTCAACTTTACACATATTACGGAAAAAGAGGTAATCAGGGATGAAACCTTATTTTCAACGCGGAATCGCGCTGGGCGCGCTCCTCGCTCTCGCCGTCGGCGGCGGGTGCAAGGTCGGTTCCGACTATCAAAAGCCGGACGTCGCGAAGCAAGTGAGCGCTTCGTATTCGGAAACTAAAGAAGAAGCGCAAGTCAGCCTCCAAACCGGCGACGACGTTTCGAGTTGGTGGCGTCAAATCAACGACCCCGTCTTGGCGCAACTAACGCAAGAGGCGGTCTCCGGCAACCTGACGCTCCAAGAAGCGCTCTTCCGCATCCAATCGGCGCGCGCGGCGCTCGGTTCGACGAACTCGAACCTCCTTCCGCAGTTCGCGCAAGACGGCGGTTACGCGCACCAAACTTACGGCGGACATTCGCAAAGCGTCTTCTCGACGGCGACGTCGATGAGTTGGGAACTCGACGTTTTCGGACGTATTCAACGCTCGATCGAAGCGGCCAACGCGGACATGGAGGTCCAACGCTGGCTCTATCGCGACGCTTACGTCATTCTCGTCGCCGACGTCGCGCAGGCTTACGTCGACGCGCGCTCGTACCAAGACCAGATTCGCAGCGCGAAAATCAGTATTTTGGTACAACAATGCATTGTCGACTACGTTAAGAACAACGTCGACGCCGGGCGAATGGCGCCGCTCGACATTTCCCGCGCGGTCGCCCCGATGCGCACCACCGAAGCGACGCTTTCGACGTTGGAAACGCAATATCAACAAGCGGTGAACCGTTTGAGCATCCTCCTCGGTCGCCCGACCGGCGACGCTTACGTCGCTTCGACGTTGCTCGACGACCGCGCGCTTCCGACGATGGAAGAACTTAACGCGCTCGTCAACAGCGGTCAAGAGGCGGATCGCGAAAAGTTCGTCGCCATTATGCGCAACCTGTTCTTGGAAGACCTTCGCATTCCGAAGACGCCGGAAACGCTCCTCGTCGGCATTCCTGCGGACTTGCTCCGTCGCCGTCCGGACGTTCGCGCCGCGGAACAACGGATTATCGCGCAAAACGCTCGCGTCGGCGTCGCCGTCGCCGACCTTTACCCGATGTTTACGCTTAGCGGTTCGTTCGGTCTCGAAGCGAATTCGTTCTCGAATATGTTCGACAGCGACGCGATTACCGCCGGCGTCGGCCCGGGTTTCCGTTGGAATATCCTCAACTTCGGCAAATACCGTTTCAACATCGAAGCGCAACGCTTTATGCAAGAAGAGCTGATCGCGACGTATCGCCAAACGGTCTTGGAAGCCGCCGAAGACGTCGACAACGCGTTGGTTACTTACGCCAACGAAAGCGGTCGCAACGTGAAGTTGGAACAAGCCGTCGAAGCGTATCTCGACGTCCTCGACAAAACGTTGGTGATCAAGAGCGCGGGCGCCGGCGACATTCAGCCGATTTTGGAAGCCGCCGCCGGTCTCGTCAGCAACGGGCTCCAATTCGTTCAAAGTAAGGGCAACCAAACGAGTTCGATCGTCCGACTTTACCGCGCTCTCGGCGGCGATTGGGACGGCGCGCCCGCCGAACCGGTCGAAACGGTCGCGACGGTCGCCTCCAATTACGACCCCAAAGAAGATTGGGAACGTCGCCAAACCGAAAGCGAAGCGCGCATCGCCGACGCGTTGGCCGTCGCGCAAACGAACGACGCCGCCGCCGTCGTCGAAAACGCCGACTTCAAAATCGCCGCGGACGACGACCTCGAAGCGACGCCGGAACTCGCCGAACCGATTTACGCGCTCGGCGACGACGCCTACGCGGACGAAGCCCTTATCGCGGAATAACGCGCCAAATTTCATCCTTGACTCGCAACCTTTGAAACGCAACCTTTGATTAACAACCTTTGACCGGCCCGCCCCGCTTTTCGCGACGTTCCTAAGCGTCGCGAAAACGGAGAGCGAGTCTCTTTCAACGTCGCTTTTGCGTCCTTTGTTCCGTCGACTCGTCGACGCGTTGTCGGAGGCGGTTTCCCGTTAACCGCGACGGCCTTTCCGAAGTCGGGCCGCTCTCAACGCGTCGACGCGCCGTCGTTTCTTGCTTTCTCGCCGACGCGCCGCTCTTTCCCGCTCTCCGACGTTTCTTGCCGCGCCGCTCTTTCCCGCTTTTCCCGTTCTTTCCCGTTCTTCCGTTTTCGCCGCGTTTCGGTTCTTGCGCAAAACCGAAATCGGCGGTATAATCGGAACAAAGTCGCGCCGGTCGCGATGTTTCCGCCGTTTTCTTCCCGTTCGTTTTCCGCAAGAGGTTCTTCGATGTTCCGAACGTTTTTCGCGCTTTCAATTTTGACGCTCGCCGCCGTCCCGACGTTCGCCGACGCCCCTTCCCCCGACTCCGCCGCCGCGCCGTTCCCCTCCGTCGTTTACCGCAACCCGGTCGCGGACGCCGCGACGCCCGACGCTTGGCCCGATTACGGCTTCGGCGACCCGTTCGTTTTGCGCTTCAACGGTCGTTATTATCTTTACCCAAGTACTCGCGACGATCAAATCGGCGTCCGCTGTTGGAGTTCGCGCGACTTGACGAACTGGCGTTACGAAGGCGTCTGCTGCGTCGACCCGACCTCGAAGGGCGCCTACGCGCCGGAGGTTTTCCGTTGGAACGACGCGTTCTATATGATTACGTCCCCCGCCGGACGCGGCCATTACATTTACCGCGCCGCGTCGCCGGTCGGCCCGTTCGAGCGCGTTACGGAGAACTTCGGCCTTAGCATCGACGGTTCCGCTTTTATCGACGACGAACCGAACGCCGAAACCGGCGCCGCCGACGCTTATTTTTACTCCGCCGCCGACCCGGCGATTCGCGCTTACCGAACGACGGCGCCGAACGTCGTCGACCCGGCGCCGCTCCCAACGAAGCTGAATATGCGCGGTTGGACGGAGGGCCCGAACGTTTTCCGCGTCGACGGCGTTTATTACGCGACGTACTGCGGCAACCACGTCTTCAGTCGCGGTTACCGAATCGACGCGGCCTCCGGTTCGTCGCCGCTCGACTTAACGCCGGTTCCGGACAATCCGGTTCTCGTCTCGACGGAAGCCGCGCCGGTCGGAATCGGGCACAACTCGGTCGTCAAGGGCCCGAATCTCGACCTATATTACCTCGCTTACCACACGCTCCTCGGACGCGGCAAGGTTCGCGGTTGGCCGGTTCGCGACGCTCGAATCGATCGCCTCGTCTTGAACCGCGACGTTTTGACGGTCGTCGGGCCGACGCGGACGCCGCAAACGCTCCCGCTCCCGGACGTCGCCGCTTGGTTCGACGCCGACGCCGACCTCGCGCGCCTCGCCCCGCTCGCCGACGCGAACTCGCCGGACGCCGCCCCGCGTCTCGCCGACGGTTTCCTCCGCCTCGGAGCCGAAACCGCCGTCCTCTTGCGCGACGCCGCTTTCGACGCCGACTTCACCGCCGAGTTCAACGTCGCGCTCCCGGCGCAAACCGGCAAGGCGGGCGCCCTCTTCGCTTACCGCGACGCGCAAAATTTCGGTCGCGTCGAAATCGACGGTTCGACAAACGGCGTTCGCGTCGTTTTTACCGTCGACGGCAAGGAAACGGCGACCGAAACCGCTCCGCTTCCCGCGTTCGGCGAACCCGTTTCGTTCGCGTCGCTCCGTTCGGTTCAAGTCGAGCGTTCGGGTTATCGTTACTCGTTTTACGTCGACGACCGCAAGCTCGCCGAGTTGGAGAACGCCGCGCTCGGAAGCGGCAAAATCGGCTATTTTACGTCGACGCCGGACGCGCTTTTCGGCTTCCTCGGCGCGACCGCCGCGACCGAAGGCCGGAGCGCCGCCCGACTCGCCGAGCCGGTTCCAGGCGCCCTTTCCTTCGCTTACCGCTCGACGGTCGACGGTCGCGCTCCCGTCGAAGTTCGAACGCCGGACGGCAAGCGCCGACGCGTCGCGGAACTCCGCGGCGGCGACGCGATCGAGCTTGAACTCGACGTCGCGGAAACCGGACTTTACGACGCCGCGTTCCGTTACTCGGCGCTCGAACCGGCGCAAGCGACGTTAGAAATCGCCGGTTCGCAAGCCGCCCAAATCCCCCTCGCTCCGACAAAAGACGCCGCGTTCGCGACCGCGTTTCGCCGCCAAATCGCTTTACCCCGGGGGAAGGCCCGCCTCCGAATCGCCGCCGCGCCCGGCTCGACGTTTCTCTTGTCGCGCCTCGACTTAACGCCGAGCGCCGCCGTTCCGACCGAAACCGATTTCGCGCCCGTTTTCGACGCGCCCGCTTACTCCGACGGCGCTTGGGAAGTCGTCGACGGTTCGCTCGTTTCGAAGGGGAAAAACCCGTTCGGCAAGCGGCTTTACGGCGACGCGGCTTGGGGCGATTACCGACTCGACGCGACGCTCGAATTCCGCGACGGGCGTCCGAACGGCGGCGTCGTTTTCCGCGTCCAAAGCCCGGCGCTCGGCGGCCCGAACAATTCGCCGAAATTAGGAACGAATTTCTTCCGCGGCTACTTCGTCGGTTTCGCTCGGAACGCGGTCGTTTTGGGCAAACACGAGTTCGACTGGAAAGAGTTGGCGCGCAAGGAGTTCCGTTTCGAGCCGAACAAAAAAATCGACCTGCGAATCGAAGCGCGCGGAGCGGAAATCGTCGTTTTCGTCGACGGCGTCGAAGCGTTGCGTTGCGTCGACGACGCCCCGTTCGTTTCGGGTCGCGTCGGCGTCCGCGCTTGCGACGCGGCGTTGAAAGTCGACCGATTAAGCGTCGCGCCGCTCGAATAACGCGCCGGAAGCAAAAATCCGCAACAAAATCCCCGACGCCGCCGAACGTTCCCAGCGCGAACCGTTCGGCGGCGTTTTTTTCTCGCTTTTCCTTATTCTACCTATTCTACTTATATTTCGCCGCTTACCCCGCTCCCGTCGACGCGCCAAAACCGGTTATTTTGTTAAAATTCACCAATTTTTCATTTTCCACCCTTTCTTTTTTATCGTTTTATTTTAAAATATCGTTAGAGTCGGAACGTTCGCGTTCGTTTGAACCGGCGGAAAATTTATCGTTTATTCCCTCCGCGCCTCTCGTTTCGACGCAACTTTATTCCTTGAAAGGTCGTTTTATGCATCGTCTCGTTTTATTATTTTTCGCGTCGTTTTTTAGCGTCGCCGCGCCGGCGTTCGCGCAAGACTCCGCGCCCTTTCCCGGCAAGCCGTCCGCTCAACCGTCGTCGCTCGACTATCAAGCCCCCGACGTTTCGGCGCAAGTAGCCGCTTCGTACTCGGCGCCTAAAGAAGCGCGGCAAATCCGCCTCCAAACCGGCGCGGACATTTCGGTTTGGAAGTTGCAAATCGTCGACCCAACGTTGGCGCAACTGACGCAAACCGCAGTCTCGGACAACTGGACGCTCCAAGCGGCGCTCTTCGACGTTCAAGCGGCGAGCGCCAAGTTAAAACAAACGAAAAAAGAACTCGCCTTCGCGAAGTCTTCCGCGCAAGTTGGACGCGCTTCCGATTCGGCGCCGGCTGTTCTTGAACTTCAAGTTGAAATCGCGACGTTCGAACTCAATCGTCGCCGCGAACTTTACCGCGACGCTTACGTCAACCTAGTCGCCGACGTCGCCGAAACGTATATCGTCGCGCGCTCGCGCCAAGAACAGATTCGCGGCGCCCAAATCCTCCTCTTACTTCAAGAACGCGACGTCGCCGCGACTCGTTCCTACGCCGACGCCGGTATCTCCGCGCCCGCCGAGGTTGACCGCGCGCTCGTTCCGACGCGCGAAACTCAAATGTCGCTCGCCGCCTTGAAAACGCAATACCAACAAACGCTTAACCGCCTTTGCGCTCTCCTTGGTCGCCCGGTTGGCGACGAT
The DNA here is from genome assembly GCA_017436025.1 of Thermoguttaceae bacterium. Lineage (GTDB taxonomy): Bacteria > Planctomycetota > Planctomycetia > Pirellulales > Thermoguttaceae > RUG369. The sequence continues at coordinate 4,446 of JAFSDX010000225.1, read as the reverse complement.
TACGTCGACTCGTTAATGCTCGACGATCGCGCGCTTCAGACGAAGGAAGACCTCGGCGCGTTGACGAACGGCGGTCAAGACAAGTTCGTCGGCGTTATAGACGCTTGGCTGAAGGCGAATCGCGTTCCGAAGGCGCCGCAAGAACTTTGCGTCGGCGTTCCGGCGGACTTATTGCGTCGTCGTCCCGATCTTCGCGCGTCGGAACAACGCGTCGCCGCGCTGACGGCTCGCGTCGCGCTCGCGACGCTCGAAGCGCGACGCAACGCCCAAAAAACGCAAAGCGGCGCGGCGCCGGTTACCCTGCAAACGGTCGGCGACCAATTTAAGGTCGAAGCGGTCGGTTTTGAAAAAGAAGCGGCGGAGGCGCAATATCGCGCTCTCGTTTTGGAAGCGCAACGGGAAGTCGAAGACGCGCTCGCCCTTTACGCCGGCGAACAAGAAAAACTTAACCTGCTCGGCGACGCGGTCGAATCGACGACGCAAACGCTTCAATTCGCGTCGCAAGCGAGAGAAGCCGGAGCCCGTTCGAATTCCGACGCGGTTTCCGCGAAGAAAAAACGCTTGGAAACGCTCGCCTTCCAAATCGTCGAAAGCCAAACGCGACGCGCCCTCGCGGTCGTCGACCTTTACCGCGCGCTCGGCGGCGATTGGGACGTCGCGCCAACGCAACCCGTCGAAGAAACCGATTCGGAAGCCGATTCGGAAAACTAGTAAAATATTCGAGTAAAATAACGAAAACTTAAATTTCCCCCTTTTATATTATTTAAGGAGAACAGTATGAAACGACGCTCGTTCGCTTCGTCGCTCCTGGCCGCCGCGCTCTTCGCGACCGCGCCCCTGTCGGCGCCGGTCTTCGCGCAAGACGACGCCGCGCCGGCTCCGGAACCGACGAAACTGCTGCGTTACCCGGACGTCTTCGAAAACCAAGTCGCGTTCTGCTACGCCGGCGACATTTGGAAGAGCGACCTCGACGGAAACAACGTCGTTCGCCTCACCGCGCACGCCGGGCAGGAAGTCTTCCCGAAATTCTCGCCGGACGGCAAATGGATCGCGTTCACCGGCCAATACGACGGCGACGATCAAGTTTACGTTATCCCGTCGACCGGCGGCGAACCGCGTCAACTGACGTACTACCCGACCCCGTTCGCGGCGGCCCCGCGTCGCGGCGTCGAAGCGCAAACGCTCGGCTGGACGCCGGACGGCAAGCAAGTGATGTTCCGTTCGAAGCGCGACTCGAACTCGGTCGACTCGCTGACGAACATTTACCTCGTCTCGGTCGACGGCGGCCTTCCGACGAAAATCGGAACCCCGGTCGCGGGCGCGGGCGACCTCTCGCCGGACGGCAAGCGCCTCGTTTACTCCCCGCTTTACCGCGACTTCCGCCACTGGAAGCGTTACGAAGGCGGTTGGGCGCAATACCTCCTCATTTTCAACCGCGAAACGAACGAGTTCGCCGAAATCCCGACGACGCCGCGCACCGACCGCGACCCGATGTGGGTCGGCGACCGCGTTTACTTCGTTTCGGACCGCGACGGCACCCTCAACCTTTACAAATACGTCCCGGAAGAAGTTGAAAAACCGGTTCAAAAGTTGACCGACTCGACGACTTGGGACGTTCGCTGGGCGTCGAGCGACGGCAAGAGCCAAATCGTTTACGAATACGGCGGGCTTCTCCGCGTTTACAACGCCGAAACCGGCGAAACGCGCGAACTTTCGATCGTCGTTCCGCACGACGGTTTGGCCGCCCGTCCGAAACGCGTTTCCGTCTCGGATAAACTCGAATCTTACGGTTTGAGCCCGAAAGGCGAACGCGCGCTCTTCGTCGCTCGCGGCGACGTCTTCACCGTTCCGCAAGAAAACGGCCTCGTTCGCAACTTGACGCAAACCTCCGGCGCGCACGAACGGAGCGCCGTTTGGTCGCCGGACGGTCGCTGGGTCGCGTTCTTCTCCGACGAAACCGGCGAAGACCAAGTTTACCTCGTCGACCAAAAGGGCGAAAAGGGCAAAATCCAACTCACCGACTCGCTGACCTGCAAGCTCGACTCGCTCGAATGGGCGCCGAACGGTTCCGCGCTTTCGTTCCGCGACGCGCGCAACCATCTTTGGGCGCTCCTTCTCCGCGCGGAAGACGACGGAACGCCGAGCCGCGACAAGCTCGTCGAAGTCGCTCGCGACAAGTACGCCGGTTTCCCGGACGCCGTTTGGTCGCCTTGCGGTCGCTACCTCGCTTACGCGATCAAATCGGAAAACGAGTACCGCGCGATTTACGTTTGGGACAAGGAAAAGAGCGAATCGGTTCGCGTTACCGACCCGATGTTCGACAACGGCTCCCCGGCTTGGTCGCAAGACGGCGACTGGCTCTTCTTTATCGGTCAACGCGAGTACTATCCGCAATTTAGCTCGATCGAATGGAACTTCGCGGGCGACCGTTTCGACGGTATTTTCGCGATGGCGCTGCGCAAAGACGTCAAAAACATCTTCGCGCCGAAGAGCGACGAAGCCGAAGTGAAAGAAGCGGAACAAGCGGAAGAAGCGAAAACCGACGAAAACGCCGACGCTAAAGACGGCGACGGCGAAACGAAAGACGCCGAAACCGCCGACGCGAAAGAAATCGACTTCGACGGCATTCAAAGCCGCGTCGTTCGCCTCCCGATTTCGTCCGAAAACTACGGCGGTTTGAGCGCCGGCAAAGACGTTCTCTTCTTCGTCCAAACGACCGCCTCGTATTACGGTCGCGGCACGGACGGGCGTTCCGTCTTGAAATCGTTCGACCTGAAAACGTTGAAAGTCAACGATTTCGCGACCGGAATCGGCGGTTACGCCCTTTCGGCGGACGGTTCGAAAATCCTCGTTTCGCAAGGCGGCTACAAGATGTACGACGTCGCGCCGACCGCCGGTTCCGCGAAAACGTTCTCGACGAACGGCTTGGCGGTCGACCTGAATCCGCGCGAAGAATGGAACGAAATTTTTGAAGAAGTTTGGCGCCGTTTCCGCGACTACTTCTACGTCCGCAATATGCACGGCCTCGACTGGAACGCGGTCGGCGACCAATACCGCTCGCTCCTCCCGCACGTTTCGCACCGCAGCGACCTGACGTACATCCTCACCGAAATGATCGGCGAGCTGAACATCGGGCACACCTACGTCGAAGGCGGCGACTACGTCGTTCCGGAACGTCCGGTCTGCGCGCTCCCGGGCGCTCTCTTCGAACTCGACGGCGAAAAGAATCTTTACCGTTTGGCGAAGATTTTCCGCGGTCAAAACGAAGAGCCGAAATACCGTTCCCCGCTGACGGAAGTCGGCGTCAACGCGTCGGAAGGCGATTACGTCTTGGCGATCGACGGCGAAAAACTCGTCGGCGGCGACAACCCGTATCGTCTCCTGCAACACAAATCGGGCCAAGTTACGCTGACGCTCAGCAAAGACGGTTCCGAAGAAAACGCTTGGACGACCGTTTACGTTCCGTTGGCGTCGGAAGACAACCTCCGTTACCTCGACTTCGTTCTCGAACGCAAAAAGCGCGTCGAGGAAGCGAGCGGCGGTCGCCTCGGTTACGTTCACGTCCCGAACATGAGCGGCGAAGGCGCTTACGAGTTCATCAAGTGGTACTATCCGCAAATCGGCAAGGAAGGGATCGTTATCGACGACCGCAACAACGGCGGCGGCAACATTTCGCCTTGGATCATTATGCGGCTGAACCAAAAGTTGCTCGGCTCCCGCTTCGCGCAAGTTCGCGAAACGCCGACGACCTATCCGACGATCGCCTGCGACGCCAAGTTGGTCTGCTTGATCAACGAAACGAGCGCGTCGGACGGCGACATTTTCCCGCACTACTTCCGCAAGTCCGGTCTCGGCAAGCTGATCGGGAAGCGCAGTTGGGGCGGCGTCGTCGGGATTTCCGGTCGCGGCCCGCTGACGGACGGCGGCGCGGTCTCGGTTCCGCTCACCGCGACGAACGACGAAACCGGCGCTTACGTCATCGAAGGACACGGCGTCGACCCGGATATCGAAGTTTGGCAAGACCCGAAAGCGATGCTCGAAGGTCGCGACCCGCAACTCGAACGCGGGATCGAAGAGCTTCTTAAAGAACTCGAAAAAGACCCGAAACGCTATCCGCAACGCCCGGCCGACCCGGACAAAAGCAAAGGCGCCGTCAAGGATTACACCAAGTAGTCGCCCGCTCTCAAGTTCTCCGTTGTCGCTTGACTTTTTAGCCCAACGGGGGTAAACAAGAAAGACGTCGAGTTTTCAGACTCGGCGGCGCCGCCGGGCGCTCCGGGCCCGCGCTACCGCGCCCGCCGAAGGCGGTTTTATCCGCGCTACCGCGCGAGTTCGGTTTCTTCGCTCCGTTGTCGCTTAACTTTTTAGCCCAACGGGGGTAAACAAGAAAAGACGTCGAGTTTTCAGACTCGGCGGCGCCGCCGGGCGCTCCGGGCCCGCGCTACT
>JAFSDX010000224.1 GCA_017436025.1 Thermoguttaceae bacterium | reverse complement strand
TAACGAAGCGAAGTTAAGCGAGCGGTTGAAACCGGTTGACGGTCGCTTAGGCGGCTTAAAAAGATTGGGGAGTTAGCTCAGTTGGGAGAGCGCAACGTTCGCAATGTTGAGGTCGTGGGTTCGACTCCCATACTCTCCACTTGAAAAGCTCGGAAACGTAAGTTTTCGAGCTTTTTTTGTTTCTTGACGTTTTTTGTCGTTTCTTGTCGTTGGGCGCGATTCTTTATCTTGCGCCGTTCCGAAAAAGCGGCCTTCGCGGGCGTCTTTGAAGATCGGGACGCCGCCAACGCGAAGATTTCGAAGATCGAGAAACAACGGTCGCGGACGTTTCTTGGAATTGGAACGCCGCAAGCGCGAACGTTTCTTAAAAGTTGAACGTCGCCCAACGCGAATTTTGCGGAGGGCGACGTTTGCGAACGCATCTTGAAAGTTGGAGAAGCGCCCAACGCAAACGGTCGCGCGGCGTTTCTCGGGAGCGGAGCGCCGCCAAACGCGGACGTTTCTTGGAATCAAGCCGTCGCCCTTTGCAACCTTCGAAACGGGACGCTCTTGCGAAGAGGCGCGACGCCGCGGCGGCGTTCTTGATATTTTTGACTTTTTTCGTTTTTTTTCTTGCTTTTTGACGCGGCGTCGTTTATTATCTTATTTAGGGCAAGGAACCAAAGAACGGCGGAGCGTCGCGAAAACGGGCGCGCGACGTTCTCAACGATCAAACGGAGGCAAAAATGAGCGAAGAACGAAAAAAAGCGAAGAAAGAAATCGGCGTCGGCGGGTACTTTAAGCGAATTTTCGCGTTTTGGGGCGTCGTTATCTTGTTCGTCGCGTTGTGTTTAGGCGTCGGAGAGGCGACGATTAAGCCGGAGGCGTTTGCGAACTCCTTGCCCCTTGGCTTGACGCATTGCGCGTTTGGCGCGACTTGCTTGGCCGTTTGGCTCTTTCCGGCGTTTTGCGTCGACGTCTTGAAGCCGCGTCCGGTTCTTGCGACGCTCGCGTCTTTCTTTTGCGCGTCCCTTGCGTTTTGGGCGATAACGACTTACGGCCCTAAAATCGATCTTAAGCGCGGGGTGATATGCGGTTGGCGGGAGCGATGCGTCGTTTGGGGCGTTACGCTCGTTTACGTTCTTTGGCTTGTCGCTAAATTGCGAAATAAAAACGTTTGCGACTCGGCGCGTCGTTTGAGCGGCGCGATTTGCGCGGCGACGGTCGTTCCGACGCTCTTGGTCTTGCTCGCTTGGGGCGCGCTTCGCGCTTTGGAGTTCAATCCCAACCCGCTCTTGAGCGCCGGGACGACGGGCTTCTTTCTCGTTTTAACGCTCTTTTATTTTCCTGTGTTAACGCGTCCGGCGTTTATCGCGCTCGGAGCGTCGACGGCGATTTACGGCGTCTTCGCTCTCGTTGTTTACCGGGCCCGACGTAAAACGAACCGCGAGTCGGAAACGGCGGAAGCGTCGGCAACCGTTGAAAACGCGGGACTTAAAGCCGCCGAAAACGGCTGAGAAAGTAAGATAAGCGCGGCGGTTTGAAAACGTTGAAAAACGTTTGAAAAACAAAAGGCGGCGAAAAAAAAGACGAACGGCGGCGTTGAGGGCGAAAAACTCGAAACGTCGCCGTTTTTGCGTCAAGACGTCGCGAGAACGGAAGCGCCGCCGTTTTTATGTCGGGGGAACTTGACGCGGCGTCGTCGAAGGGAAACGACGCCGCCGCGTCAACGGTTGAAAACGGGGAAACGTTAAACCGTCGGGAGTTCGTAACCTTTGCGCGGTTCGCGACTTAGGTAGGTGTTGGCCTCGTCGTCGCCGATGAAGACTTCCTTGTCCGGGTCCCATTTGAGGGAACGACCCAAGTAGCGGGCGATGTTGAGGAGGTGGCAAATCGCGGCGCTGCGACGTCCGATCGCAATGTCGGAAATCGGGCGTTCGCCGGTCAAAATGCAGGAGAGCCAGTTGTCGACGTGGTCTTGGTCGCGACGCTCGCTCTTGAGGAGTTCTTCGGCGATTTCCGGTGGGTTCGACTTGAGGTTCCCGCGGAAAATCTCCATCTTGCCTTTCTCGCCGATAAAGATTCCGCCGCCGCGATTGGCGTTCCCAAGTCGAACGATAATACCGTTTGCGTATTTATAGGCGAGTCGCGGTTTCGAGCAAATTTCGTTCCCGCGCTTGGCGTCCTCGGCCTTCGAGTAGACCGGCGGAATCAGCTTTTCGGCGCCTTCTTCGACGATAATTTCCGTCGGCATAGTGAGGTCGGTTCCGAGCGCGCACTGGATTTGGTCGAAGCCGTGCGTTCCCCAACCGGTCATTTCGCCGCCGGAGTAGGGGCGGAACGAGAGCCAACCCGGTTTCGCGCGGGGCGTGAAAAGGTCGATGTTGTACGGGACGACCGGCGTCGGGCCGCACCAAGTTTCCCAGTCGAGCCCGTCCGGAATCGGTTGCGCCGGCAAGTCGCAAAGCCAAGGACTCTCGTAGTTTGCGGCGATAACTTCCTTAATTTGGCCGAGCCCGCCGTTGCGGATGAACTCGCAACCGACGTAATTTTGACGTTGCGAACGCTGCTGGCTCCCGGTTTGGAAAACGACGTTGTTTTTGCGCGCCGCCTTCTCCATCAGGGCGCCTTCGGAGATCGTCAGCGTGATCGGTTTTTCGCCGTAAACGTGCTTCCCGGCGAGACATGCGTTGATGCAAACGAGCCCGCGCCAATGCTCCGGCGTCGCGGTGAGAACGGCGTCGACGTCTTTGCGGTCGAGGACGCGGCGGTAATCTTGGTACGCGGCGTCGCACTTGTGTTTTTTCGCGATGTTTTCGGCGCGCGGGAGCCAAACGTCGGCGACGCAAATCGCCTGCGCTTTCGGGTTGCGGGCCGCGCTCGCGAAAATTTCGGAGCCGCGACGCCCGACGCCGATACCCGCGACGCCGACGCGGTCGTTGGCGCCGGGACGAGTTCCGTCGGCCAGCGCGGAGCGGGGAATCAACGTCGGGGAAGCGACGCCCGCGACCAACGCCGCGGAAGCCGCCGATTTGAGAAAGTCTCGTCTTGTCGAACGCATTGGGATAACCTCCTGAAAAATAACGGATTAAACCAAATGAAATTGAGTCGGATCGTTGCGGGAAACTCCGCGTAGGAAGGCGAAAAAAGCCGAGCGCAACGCCGCGTCGGGCGACGTTTGAATTTCGGGCGATTTTGTTTAAATCAAAGTTCGATAAACGGCGCTAAAACGAGAAAATCAAAGCGGCGCGTTCCCGGGAAAGGAAGACGGCGTTTCGATATCGCGTTCGGCGCCGCGTAAACGGTTATTTTCCAACGACTTTGCGTAAATATTCGATCGAGCGCGCCGCTTGCTCCATCGTGCCGCATTCGACGCTCAAAACGACGTCTTGCGGGACGGTTCGCAAAATCGCGACGATTTTTTCCCAATCGACGACGCCGTCGCCGCAAGCGCAACCGACCGCCGTCCCCATCACCTTGCCGCGCTCCGCCGCCGACTGCTCGAACGATATGTCCTTGGCGTGCATATGGATAACGCGATCTTTGACTCGTTCCAGCCAAGAGACCGGATCGAGACCGCCGAGGTGCGCGTTCCCCGTGTCGAAGTTCGCGCCGACGCAGGGGGAGTCGACGAGGTTCAAGATGCGGTCGTAACCCTCCAAACTAAGGGAGTAAGTTTGGTGCGTTTCGAGGCCGATTTTGATTCCGCGCCGCTCGCAAACCTTCGCCGCCTCTTTGATCGAATACTTGATGAGAACGAAGTCCTCCTCGGCGGTCGTCCAAGGCTGCTTGTGCCCTTCGTGCGTGTTAATAATCGGCGCGCCGCATTCGTAAGCAAAACGCGCGGCTTGCTTTAGGTATTCGACGGCGATCTCCGGTTTCGACAGTTGGCTGTGCGACGAAAACGCCGAAAGTTTGAGGCCGTGCTTCTCGACCGCGTCGCGAATCCGGAACGGGTCGTCGAGCATCGAAACGCTGTGAAAATAGCGCGCTTCGCTGAGGAGTTCGCGGCCCCAGTGAACCATCGGCTCGACGTACTCGTACCCGAGTTCGGCGGCGAACGCGATTCCTTGTTCGAACGACTTGTGCGACGTCCGCACCGCTTCCAAATTCAGTCCGATTCCGATTCTGCCCAAGTCGTTTCTCCTTGTCGTTTAAGGGGTTGGCGTTGTTTGACGGGACGCGAAACGGCGTCGCGCCGTCTTGAAACGTCGACGCAAAACGCGAAGCGCCGCCGTCGATTTAACGTCGATTATACCAGTTCGCGGGCGCGATTGCAAACGTTTTTTCCGATTTTTTTCGCGGAAACGCGGGAACGAACGGGGCGGAGGAGGGGCGAGCGTTAAAAACGACAAAAATTTAAAAAGGGAAAAAACGTGAAAAAAATCGCGCGACGTCGCTTGACTTTCGACGTCGAGTCGTATATAACGTAGAAAACGGGCGGCGGCGCTTTGTCGTTCTCGGTTGCTCTTCGGCGTTCTTAATTGGTTGAGAGGAAACGGATTATGGAAACGAAGGAACGGGAAAAGCGGAAGGGGCTCGCGGCCTATTTCGCGGCGGTTTTGACGTTTTGGGGACTCGCGCTTGCGTTGACCGGGATTTTGGCGGTCGACGACGAGCTTTTGGGCGGGTGCGCTTTTTTCGTTTTGGGCGCGCTTCTTTTGGGCGGGCCGTTTTTGTTCGTCGAACTTTGCGATTCGCCGACGACCGAGCGGTTTTGGCAAAACGCGGGCCCGATTTTGGGAACGGGATTCGTCGGGACGTTGGTCGCGATTTCGGGGCTTTATTGGGCGATTCCGGGATTTTGGGGCGTTTGGTTTGCGACGCGACGTAAAACGACGGCGCTCGGCTCGCGACTCCGGAGTCGGGGCGGGCAAATTTTGACGGCGACGGTCGCGACGGCGTTTCTTTTGGCGGCTTGCTCGCTTGTCGGGAACGTCGCGCCGGGCGGCGCGTTTGGGATTCGAATCGGTTGCGGCGCGCTTTTCTTGACGCTCGCCGTTTTTTACGCGCTGGCGGCGCTCGCGTTCGGGTTTGTTGCGTTTAAGACGGCAAACGTCGACGCGGAAACGACTTGCGTAAACAACGACGGCGCGGACGAAGGCGGGGAGAGCGGGAAAACGGCGGCGCCGCGCGAAATCGGGCTCGGCTTTTACTTCGCGGCGGTTTCGGCGTTTTTAGCGCTCGCGTTGAGCTTGCGGTTCGCGGGCAACTTTTTGAGCGTTTGGCTTCTTGCCAACGCTCCGTTCTTTTGCGTAACGCTTTGCGACCGAAGGCTTTGGCGCGCTTGGCCCCTTTCGTTGGTCGCGACGGTTTTCATCCCGATTTTGGCGTTGGGGTGCGTTTGGGCGAGCGTCGCGTTTCTTCAGGCGGGCGCTATGGCGTTTGGGCTCGGCGCCGGGATGGAATCGCTAAACGTTTTGATCGCTTATTTTGCGGCTTTGATCGGCGCGGGCGTCGCGGCGACGCTTTTCGGCGTTTGGTTGGCGTCGACGCTGAAAACGGCGCCGGGCGAGACGGCGGGCGAGACGTTGGCGCGTCGGCGCGGTCGGATTTTGACGGCGGTCGGGATTTTTGCGCTTGTCGAAACCGCGTTTTTCGTCGGCGGGGCGATCGGCGAGGAGCATTACTTTTGTTCGCTGGGCGTCGCTCTTTTCGAGACGCCGACCCTTGTTTTGCATTGGAGCGCGCTGGGCGTTCTCGCGCTTTGGCCTCGTCGCCGCAACGACGACGCCGGAAAAAACGAGCCGCGCGATTGGGGGGAATTTTATCGTCGGATTTCGGAAGATAACGTCGGCGGCGGAAGAGCCGAAACGCTCGGCTCGGCGGCGTCGGAGTAAACTCTTGGAAGGGAACGAGATATGAAAACGAAAAAACTGGAAAAAAACGCTGAAAAAAACGGCGGAACCGGTCGGTTCGGACTGTATTGGGCGGCGGTTTTGGCGTTTTGGACGCTCGCGTTTGCCTTGGGCGTCGTTCGGGCAAGCGAGCTTGGCGCCTCTTACCCTTGGGGAGGAATCGCCGTTTTCGCGTTGGGCGCGCTTATTTTGAGCGGGCCGTTCTTGGCGGTTGAAATTTGCCGTTCGCGCTCCTTAGGCGAATTCGGGGCGAACGCGAGCCGGATTCTCGGAGCGGGGTTCGTCGGAACGGTCTTGGGGGGCGTCTTGGGACTTTATTGGGCGGCGCCCCTTTTTATACTCGTTTGGTTTGCGCTCAAGGGGAAAACGACGGCGCTCGGCCCGACGCTTCAGCGCTTTTCGGGACGGATTTTGACGGCGCTCGTCGCGACGGCGCTTTGGCTCGCGGCGGCTTGCGCGGTCGTTGGGAACGTCGCTTCGGTCGAGACGGAACTCGGTTATCGCGCGATTCTCGGAGCGTTCGCCGTTTTTTACGCGACGGCGGCGCTCGCGTTCGCGTTGGTTGCGTTTAAGACGGCAAACGTCGACGCGGAAACGACTTGCGAAAGCGACGGCGAAGTTGGCGACGGCGGCGTTTCGAGCGTCGCGGTCGAGCCGAAAGAGCCGCGTCAAGTCGGACTCGGCGCTTACTTCGCGGCGGTTTTGGCGTTTGCGGCGCTCGCGTTTGGGGTTCGAGAAGGGCTCGACGACGGCTTTTGGCTCTGTTTGGGGCTTCTTTGGAACTTCCCGTTTTTCTGCGTAACGTTCGGCGACCGAAGGCTTTGGCGCGATTGGCCCCTTTCGTTCGCGATCTCGTCGGCGTTGGTTCCCTTGGCGGTTTGCTATTGCGTCTTTACTCCCGCGATCGCGGGACTTATCGCGGCGACGCTTTTCGGCGTTTGGCTGGCGGCGGTCGCGCGAGCGAGGTTGGGCGAACCTTCGGCGTTCCGGCGTTGGCGGACGGCGGCGGCCGTCGGAGCGTTGGCGCTCGTCGAAACCGCGCTCTTCTTCCGAGCGGCGGCCGGCGAAGAACATTTTTACTGCTCGCTGACCGTCGGACTTGGGATTATGCCCCTGATCGCCTTCCATTGGGGCGCGTTGGGCGCCGTCGTCTTTTGTCCCAAGCGGCGACGCGACGTCGAGCGAAACGTCGAAACGCTCGACTTGGCGGCGTCGGAGTAAACTCTTGAAAGGAAACGAGATATGGAAACGAAAACGTTGGAAAAAACGGCGAAACTGGTCGGGCTCGGCCTTTACGTCGCGGCGATTTTGGCGTTGGCGGCGGCGATTTCGACGGCTTGGGCGTTTCGCAAAGAGAACGACTTTATAACGAACTTTCTGGGATTTCCCGTTTGGTTCCCTGCGTTGGCGGTTTGGCTTCCGGCCTTTTGCGTCGACCTTTGCGGGACGGGGCGGAGGCGGTCGCGCGACTTGGCGACGTCGTTTCTCTTTTCGGCGGCGTTGTTTCCCGTCGTTTGGGGAGGGACGATTTTAGGGTTGATTCCGGAGGGCGGGGGCGCGTTGGCGCTTTTCTTCGGCCCGGCGCTTCTTTACGGCGTTTGGTTTTGGGCGCGATTGCGGCGACCGGCGCGCCGGGAAACGCTCCGGCGTTATCGCGGTCGGCTCGTCGCGACGTTTATTTTGGCGACGTTCCTAGAAACGGCGCTCTGCTTGGGTTGCGCGATAAGCGCCGGCGGAAGTTGGGCGTTCTTAATGGCGGTTCCCGTTATCGCCGTTCTTTGGGCGGCGGCGGTCGCGTTTTTCTGCGCCGCGTTTGAGGGCGACGAGAAAAAGCCGAACGCGGAGACCGTCGCGGGCGACGCGGAGGCGGCGTTCGACGGGACGAACGACGGCGACGGGAGCGACGGCGACGGAAGCGACGGCGATTGAATAATCGTCGCGATCGTTAAAGTCGCGGCGTCGACGGGCGAAACGGCGGAAGTCGGCGAAAAAAGGAACGGCGCAAACCGTTAAACAACGTCGAATTAAGGAACGCGGCGTCGGAAGGAACGCGTTAAGCGACGGAGTTTAAGGGTTTTGCGGGAAAAATGGGCAATGGGCGCCGAGGCATTGGTTGTTGCGCGTCGAATGGGCGCAAACGACCGGGAGCGAGGCGGCGATTGGCATTGCGACGCCGAGGTTTTCGCGGGAAAATTCGACCGCCGCGAGAATTGCCAAGTAAGAGTCGCGCTTGCAACAGCGGGGGCCGCCGACCGCGCCGATTTCGCCTAAAGCTTTCGACGTCGCGAGGTTGGCGAGCCCGAACTCTCGACCGGCGAGCGGCGTCGAACCGGTCGCGATCGAAACGAAAATGCCGACCGAAACGCCCGCTCCGCAAGCGCCCCAAAAACCGCAAACGCCGCCCGGGACGCGTCCGCCGCGGTTGCGCGCTTCGACAAGAGCCGAACGTAAGTCGAGACGACCGCCCGAGTTGCGATAAGCCGTCAAAAGGGTCGCCGCGACGATAATATGATGTTCCGGGCCGTGTAGGTTGCAGAACGGAAGCGTCGTCAGCCGCCGGAAAATCGCGAGCGGGTCGGGGGACGTTTCCGCCAAACAGACGCCGAAAATCGCGTCGACGCCGGACGAATGGCAAGCGTCGCAAACGTAACAGCCGGCGACGCAACGAGTTTTCGAACGCTCGACCGCGCCGCAAATCGCGCATTTCATCTCGACGTCTTCGAGCAAGTATTCTAACGGCGCGCCGCAAATCAAGCATTCGTCTTGCATTAGGGAAACTCCGGAAAACTAAAAAGCGGGGAAAGGGAAAAAGGAGAAGGAAGGCCGGGCGAGAGCGGAAGGCGGAAAAACGGCGTCGCGCGGGACGAAAAAAGGACTCGAAACGGCGTTCGAGTCCTTTTTAGCTAAAAACGCGGCGCAATTTAACGTCTTGGGAACAAACGAGTTAAAATGGTCGAACGCTCCTAAGGTTTAGCGCGAACTTCGGAATCAAGCGTCGGCGGAAACCGGGCCGACGAACTCGAGGTAGTCGTCCAAAACCCGCGTCGAACCGTTTTGAACCGTCGCGATCGCGGCGCGAATCAGCGGAAGTTCTTTCGCGACAAAGTAATCGACGACCTTCTTTTTGCGGTCGCATTTCGTCGCTTGCGACAGGAGGTAGTGGCCGACGAGGATCGCGATCCCGGCGTCGACGAGCTTGCGGGCGCGGAGGTCGACGTAAGAGGCGCCGAGACCGCGGGCGTAAGCGATCGCGTCGTCGAGTTCCGCGCGAACGGCGATCAGCTTTTCTTTCAACGCTTCGAGCGTTTCGTCGCCGAGGTCTTTCGCTTCAAATTCCGCGACGTAACCTTGGAAAACGCCGGAAGTTAAGCCGCGAATCGCCGCGACGACTTGCAGTTGCGACGTCCCTTCGTAAATAGTCGTGATGCGGGCGTCGCGGAGGTAGCGTTCCGCCGCGTAGTCCTTCATATAACCGCTCCCGCCGAGGACTTGAATCGAGTCGGTCGCGACGGAAATCGACATTTCGCTGCAGTAATACTTGCTCATCGGGGTGAGCATCGCGTTCAACTTCTTGTACGCGCGGGCCTTTTGCTTGAACGACTTCTTCTCTTCGGCGGTCAACGCGTCGGCGTTGCGTTCGAGGAGGCGGTTCGTATTGTTTTCGAAGTCGCAAACGCGGGCCGTTTCGTAAGCGAGCGCGCGGGCCGCTTCGATCTTAACGCGAGAATCGAGAACCATTTCGGCGACCGGAGCGAGTTGTTCGATCGGCGCGCCGAATTGTTCGCGGGAGTTGGCGTAGTCGCGAGCCAAGCGGGCCGCCGCTTCCGCGACGCCGAGCGATTGCGCCGCGATGCCGAGGCGGGCGCCGTTCATCAACGCCAAAACGTAAGTGATGAGGCCGCGCTGGCGTTCGCCGATCAGACGGCAAGGGGTGTTGTTGAAAACGAGTTCGCAGGTCGGCGAGCCGTGAATCCCGAGCTTGTGTTCGAGGTGGCGAACCTTAACGGTCGGGCCGCGGTCGGCGATGAAGAGGCTCAAACCGCGACCGTCGGCGATTTGCGCTTCGCTCCGCGCCAAGACGAGGAGGACTTCGCCGCAACCGTTGGTAATGAAGCGTTTAACGCCGTTGAGGAACCAGTTCCCGTTTTCGTCTTGCTCGGCGCGGAGGCGGACGGCTTGCAGGTCGGAACCGGCGTCCGGCTCGGTCAAAACCATCGCGCCGGTCACTTCGCCGGACGCGAATTTCGGGAGGTATTCGTCCTTAATTTCGTCCGACGCGAAGGCGTAAATGGTGTCGGCGATCCCTTGGAGCCCGAACATGTTCATGAAGGAGCAGTCGCCGCGCGCGACGATTTCGGTCGCCATCGTGTAAATCAGCGTCGGGCAGTTGATCCCGCCGTATTTGCGCGGCAACGTGAAGCCTTGCAGGTCGGCGCGGCTCATCTTGTCGAGGTTTTCTTGGACGAGCGGGTGAAGGGTAACCGTTTGGTTCGCGTTGAGCGTATTGCCTTCTTCGTCGACTTTTTCGGCGTTTTTCGCGAGCGTTTCGGCGGAAATTTCGCCGACGATCTCCAAGACGCGGCGATAGTTGTCGACGGCGTCGTCGAGGTCGCGCGGAGCGTAGTCGGCGTCGCCGTTCGGCGTTTCGCGCTCTTGAATCGCCGCGATTTCTTTCAGGTCGAAGTAGTCGAGAAGAAATTTAATATCTTGGTTGTCGCTAAAGTAATTGGCCATTAAACGCCTCCAAAGGTCGGTTTGATTTTTGCTCTTTTATCGTCGCGGCTCGGGCGGGGACGGCGGGTTCGGAAGAATCGGTTCAACTCGAAGGTGCGAGCGAACGAACGATTCGGAACGCGGCGTCGGACGAAACGACGAATCGCCGGCGCCGCAAGCGGAGGCGAAGCGCGTCGACGTCGGGGCCGAGCGTCGGAGGCGACCGGGGCGTCTTACTCCCGCGCGTCGGCTCCAAGATAAGGAATCGTCCTCATTATATACTATTTGTCCGTTTTGTAATACCCCAATTTTCCCCTCGGAGGCGTTTTTTTTCGCGATTTGCCCCCTTTTTTGACAAAAAAAGCTATTTTGTCGAAGGCGCGGTTTGAGAAGCTAACAAAGCGGCGCCGGTTAAACGGGTCGAAGGGAAAATAACGGCGTCGGATTTTACCGGCTTTTGAGAATTAAGGCGGATTAGGAAGAATAGCGAAAGAACGCGGAGGAAAAAACGGCGATGTTTTCTTGGTTTTTTATCGATCGACCGATCTTCGCGACGGTAGTTTCGCTGACGATTTTCGCGCTCGGAGCGATCGCGTTCGTTCGGCTTCCGGTCGCGCAGTTCCCGGACGTAACGCCGCCGGTCGTCAACGTAAGGGCGAGTTTTCCCGGCGCCGACGCGGAGACGGTCGCGGAGTCGATCGCGATTCCGATCGAGCGGGAAGTCAACGGCGTCGGCGGCTCGATTTATATGTCGTCGACCTGCGGCGCCGACGGAACGTACTCGCTGAACGTCTTTTTCGAAGTCGGAACCGACCCGGATATGGCGACCGTCTTCGTGCAAAACCGCGTCGCGCTGGCCGAGCCGAGCTTGCCGGAGGAGGTTCGGCGGCTCGGCGTCGTCGTCAAAAAGAAGTCGACGAACCTGCTCGCGCTCTGTTCGTTGCGGGAAAAAGAGCGGCGCGACGAGGCCGGGCGCGTCTTGCCGCCGACTCGCGACGACTTGTATTTGAGTAATTACGCGACGATTTTCATCGAGGAGCGACTGTCGCGGGTTCCGGGCGTCGGGGACGCGTCGCCGATGGACGAGCGGGATTTCGGGATGCGCGTTTGGCTCGACCCGAATTTGCTGGCGTTGCGGAACGTGTCGGTTCAGGAGGTTTTGCGGGCGTTGCAAGCGCAAAACGCGCAGGTCGCCGCCGGGTCGCTCGGGGCGGAGCCGGTTCCGCGGGGTCAGGTCGAAACGCTGAACGTCTCGACGCGGGGACGGCTCGAAACGCCGGAGGAGTTCGGCGCGGCGGCGATTCGAACGGACGCGAACGGACGGGTTTTGAAGTTGCGCGACGTCGCTCGCGTCGAGTTGGGAAAGTACGATTATTCTAAATTTTCGCGTTTTAACGGTTTTCCGTCGGCGACGCTTGCGATTTATCAAACGCCGGGCGCGAACGCGTTGCGAACGATGGCCCGGGTGCGCTCCGAACTCGACGCGATGAAGCCGGAACTCGACGAAAACGGGCTCGAGCTGGTCGTCGGGTACGACTCGACGCGGTTCGTGAAAGCGTCGGTCGACGAAGTGGAGGAAACGTTGATTTTCGCCGTTTTAATCGTCGTCGGCGTCGTTTATTTCTTTTTGCAAGATTGGCGCGCGGCGCTGATTCCGGCGACGACGCTTCCGATTTCGCTCGTCGGCTGTTTCGGCCCGATGGCGGCGCTCGGCTTTTCGCTGAACTCGCTGACCCTTTTCGGCTTGGTGTTGGCCGTCGGAATCGTCGTCGACGACGCGATCGTCGTCGTTGAAAACACCAATCGGGTTTTAGCGGAAAATCCGAATTTAACGCCAAAAGAGGCGGCGAAACGGTCGATTAAACAGGTGTTCGGGCCGATCGTCGCGACCACTTGCGTCGTCGTCGCCGTTTTTTTGCCGACGACGTTCGTTAGCGGGACGACCGGGCGGATGTATTCGCAGTTCGCGCTGACGATCGCGTGTTCGACCGTGTTGTCGTCGGTTTGCGCGCTGACCCTGTCGCCGGCCCTTTGCGCGCTCTTTTTGAAAAATAAGGGGGAAAGGGGGAAAAGCGGCGCCGTTGCGGGGGGATTTGGCGATTCTGTTAATTCTGTCGATTCCGATGAAAGAAGGGAAAACAAAAAAAATAGAGAAAAAGAAAACGCGGCGCTTTCGGCAAACGGCGTAAGAAGCGCGGACGGCGAACGGCGAAAGGAAAACGGTTGGGCGAGTTGGAGAGATTGGGCGAAATTTTGGCTTTTGGGCGGTTGGGCGCGTTTTGTCGTTTTGGGGCTTTTTAACGCGACGTTCGGGACGTTCGCGGCCCTTTACGAGCGGGCGCTTCGGTTCGCGACGCGCTTTCCGCTCTTTGGAACGTTCTTTTGGGGGGCGACGATCGCGGCGTTTGTCGTCGGCGTCCGAACGCTCCCGACCGGCTTTTTGCCGAACGAAGATCAAGGCGTTTTGTTCGTCGACGTTCGCCTGCCGGACGGCGCTTCGGCGGAGCGGACGGACGCGACGCTGAGTGAAATTGAGCAAATTTTGCGGGAAATTCCGGCGGGCGAGGGGACGATCGCGGTCGGCGGGTACTCGATGATCGAGGGCGTCGCGGCGCCGAACCTCGCGTTGGCCGTCTTGACGCTGAAAGATTGGAAGGAGCGCGGGCCGGAGGAGAGCGCCGAAACGTTGAAGGCGCGGCTGACGGCGGAGTTGGCGAAGCGCGTTCCGGAAGCGCGAACGCTCGTCTTTTCGCCCCCGCCGATTCAAGGCGTCGGGACGTCCGGCGGACTCGAATTCGAGTTGCTCGACCGTCGCGCCGCCGGTTCGGTCGCGCTTTGGGAAGCGGGGCAAACTTTGACGGCGAAAGCTAGCGAAAGCGGGCGGTTTTTAACGGTCGCGTCGTCTTTTAATCCCGCGTCGCCGAAATATTTTCTCGACGTCGACCGCGAAAAGGCGAAACGGATGGGGGTCGATTTGGACGAACTCTTCGCGACGTTGCGAACGCTTCTCGGGTCGACGTATGTGAACGATTTCAACCGTTTTGGGAGAGTTTTTCGCGTCGTCGCGCAAGCGGACGGGGCGTTTCGGCAAAACGAGGAGGAGGCGCTCGACTTGCCGGTCGTCGGCGCTCGCGGCGAAACGTTTCCGCTGAAAAGCGTCGCGACGTTGAAAAAGACGACGGCGCCGAGATATTTGAATCGTTTTAATATGTCGCCCGCGATCTTTATGACCGGCGTTCTCGCGCCCGACGTTTCGACCGGGGAAGGAATGCGAACGCTCGAAACGCTGGAAGGTCGTCTGCCCGTTGGGGTTGCGGTCGATTGGGTCGGCGCGTCGTATCAAGAAAAGAAGACCGGGGCGGTAGTGTATTGGATTTTCGCGGCGGCGACGCTCTTCGGTTTTTTGGCGTTGGCGGCGCAGTACGAGAGCTGGTCGGCGCCGCTGATCGTAATGACGGCGGTTCCGCTCGGCGTTTCGGGCGCGCTCGGGGCGGTCGCGTTAGCCGGGCTCGACGTCAACCTTTTTACGCAGATCGGGCTGACGCTGATGGTCGCGCTCTCGGCGAAAAACGCGATTTTGATCGTCGAGTTTGCGCGCGAACTCCGCTTGAAGGAAGGTAGGGGAATCGTCGAGGCGGCGCGAATCGCCGGAAAAACGCGGTTGCGCCCGATCGCGACGACGTCGCTGGCGTTCATTCTCGGCGTCGTTCCGTTGGCGATCGCGACCGGGGCCGGGGCGGCGAGTCGGCGGGCGATCGGAACGGCGGTTTGCGGCGGAATGCTGACCGAAACGTTCGTCGGAATCTTGATAACGCCGGTTCTGTTCGTCGTTTTGACGCGAATTGCCGAGAGAACGAATCGACTTTGGAAACGAAACGGGAAAGAGAAGACGATTTAAAGAAAACGAAGCGGGAAGAGGGAAAGGCGATTTAAAGAAAAAACGGCGAGATTGACGGTTAAGACAAGATTAACGGTTAGAGTGAGATTAACGGTTAGAGTGAGATTAACGGTTAGAGTGAGATTAACGGCGGCGCCAACGCGTTAAAACGGCGGAATCGCCAAAGTTGAGAAAAGAAAACGGCGCAACGTTGGAACAACGCCGCGCCGTCGGAAAGCGTTTGCGCTTCAACAAGCGGAGAATCGGCGATTATTCTTCCGTTTTGTCGTCCGCGGCGTCTTTCGAGGACGTCTTTTTCGCCGGTTCGGCGTTCACCGCGGCGTCGACTTCTTCTTCAATGCCCGCGACGCCTTTTTTGAATTCCGTAACACTGCGGCCGAGCGAACGCATCACCGACGGAAGACGATTGCCGAACAGAAGGAAGGCGATCGCCGCGATGATGATCAGTTGGATAGGGGAACCGGGGAGGGCGAACAGTTCAAAGGACATAACGGAACCTTTCGATTAATATAAACGGGTCGAAAACGTCGTCGACAACGCGACGCGAACGTCGCGCCGGTCGAACGGAACGCGTCCGACGACCGCAAGCTGCTTAGGGAAACGCGAGGACGACCCGGAGCGGGCTCGCCTTCGACTAACTTGTAAGTATTATAACCGAAATTGTCGCGAACTTCAACCAATTTTTCGAATTTCTTCGAAATTTTTCCAATTTCGCGGAAAACGGCGAGTTTTACGACGCGCGTCGAATCCTTTTCAACGAAAAACGAAACGCCGAAAAATAAACGAACGGTTTTTGAAGCGTTAAAATTGTTAAAACCGGCGCCGTCGGCAACGCGACAGCGATAAAACGTCGCCGCGAAACTGTCGAACGGCGGCGCAAAGGTTGGATTTAACGCAACTCGCCCGCGCCGCTCCGTATTCGTTTCCCGGTCGGACGGCGGCGCAAAGGTCGAATTTTAACGCAACACGAACGCTTCTTCCGGCGGGAAGAGGACGCGGAATTTTTCGCTCAACGCTAAAATCGTCTTCACCGACAACGTTTCGGCGCGGATTTCCCCTTCGAGGTTCATTTCGGCCAAAATCCGGTCGACCGTCTCCTTCTCGACGCGGCCCTTGAACGCGCTGCAAAGGACGGAACGGATGAACTTGCGGCGATGGAAAAAGAGCGCGCGGACGAACTCGTGAAAAAACTTCAAGTTCGGAATCTTCGCCCGTTTTTTCTCGTTGTAAACGCATTGGACGATCGCGGAGTCGACTTTCGGACGCGGCCAAAAGACGCTCGGCGGCATAATGCGGACGATTCGGCAGTCGCATTGCGCTTGCATCCAAACGGCGAGTGCGCCGTAATCTTTGGCGCTGGGGCGCGCGACGATGCGGTCGCCGACTTCCTTTTGAATCGTTACCGTCATCGAATGCGGCGGAATGTCCGTCAAAAGGAGGTTCGACATCAACGGCGTCGCGATTTGATAAGGCAGGTTGGCGCAAAGTTTGAAGCGGAAACCGGGGTTGTTCGCCAACTCTTCGCGCAAAACGTCGAGGACGTCGCGGTTGAGGCGGTTCTTATTTTCGAGAATATCGGCGAACAAAAATCGAATATTGTCTTTGTCCCAATGTTCTTGTTTCGCCATTTCGTGCATCGTCGGGTCGACTTCGACCGTAACGACGCGCCCGGCTTCGAGCGCCATCGCGCCGGTCAGCGAGCCGGTGCCGGTGCCGACTTCGAGAACGACGTCGTTTTTGTCGAGTTGCGCCGACTCGTGCAACAAGTGCAGAAGGTTCAAGTCGATGAGGAAGTTTTGGCCGAGTTTGCCGCGCGGGTGAATGCCGAGCGTTTCAAAACGCTGCATCAAATACGACCGAGTTTGGTTGTTGGAAGAACCTTCGCCCATTGGGGTGCCTTTTGCTCGACGAAATTGGGAAACGGAAACGGATTTCGGAAAACGGTTCGATTTGGGCGTCGGCGCCGCGTTCGACCGTTTTGCGGGACGTCGGAGCGAAACGGCGTTTCGGAGAAAACGCGCTCCGCCTCGCAATTATTTTAATCGATATTTTCGCTTTTCCAAGGGCGCGTCGGCGGACGGGACGGAGTTTTTGCGCTCTTTTTCCGCCGATTATAGCGGTTTTAACGGCGCGCTTGAAGATCGGCGAAGGGCGGCGGGAACGGCGGCAAAGACGGTGAAAGGGAAGAGAGAGGGAAGAGAGTGAAAAGGGGGAAGAGAGTAAGAAGGGAGAAGAGAGCAAGAAGAGTGAAGAGGGCGAAAAGGGGGAAGAGAGTAAGAAGGGAGAAGAGAACAAGAAGAGTGAAGAGGGTAAAAAAGGGGAAGAGGGCAAGAAAGGGGGACGCGGCGGTTGGGGGAGGAAATTGCGATAAAAACGATTTTGACGGTCGCGTTGGGCGGCGTCGGTGAAGTTGGGGCGACTTTAACGATTTTAACGCCGGACGTCGGCTTCGAACTCGTCGACGGCGCGGGCGAACCGGGCGTTGAAGTCGGGGAGGAGACGCAACGTCGCGGCGACTTCCGGAGCGGCGAAAACGCGAACGCGCTTGACGTAATCGTCGAACTGCTCTTGCGCCAACGCTCGAACGACCGGCGAAACGGTCGAAAGGGGGCGGTAAACGTTTTCGTCCGGGTAAAAAACGTCGATTTTAAACTCGACTTCCTTATCGACCGGCGGCGCGTCGACGAGAAGACGACCCGGGACGCCGAGCGCGATCGCGAAACGCTCCGAAATTTCGCGCAATTCGGAGTAAGGCCGCCCGGCCAAACGCGGGTAAAGGGCCGGCTCCTCCATTACGCTGAACTGACGGACGCGCTTGAAAAGGCGGCGCTCCGGCCCGAAGAGACCGAGAAGGAGGCGACGGGCGTCGCGTCGGCGAGCGTCGGCGGGGGAGAGGGACGCGTTTTCATCGTTAAAATCAGCGCAATTGTTAAAATCGGCACCGAAGAAGAACGCGTCGGCGGAAAACGAAGAGGTTTCGGCGGCTTCGGTGAACGGGGGCGAGTTTGACGGTTGGGTAAGTCGGAGGAGATAGGTCGCGATTTCGGCGTCGGAAAGACGGCGAAAGTCGGCGATTAGGCGTTCCGTCGGGACGTCTTGCGCGATCAAATCGACGGCGCGCTGAAACATAACGGTCGCCGAACGGGACGCGTGATGCCAATAAACTTCGCTGAACATAACGTAACGGGCGAACACCATCAGCTCGGCGGCGGTTTTTCCTTTCGTCGAGATCGCGATTCCGTCGCCGCGTTTGTTGAGGCAAACGCTCCCGATAAGCCGCTCGACGTCGTAATTTTTGCCGTAAGGGACGCCCGCCGCGCAACTGTCGCGGAGGAGGTAATCGGTCTTGTCGACGTCGATCGGGCCGGAAAGAACGCTCGCGAGGAGGCGAAAAACGGTCGACCGACGGGAAAATTCGGCGTCGGAGTCGGTCGAGCGGCGTTTCGGGGCGCGCTTGCCTAAAACGGCGCAAACGTCGGCCGGGTCGACGTTCCAATCGGCGCGAATCGTCGGAGCCAACTCGCCGAGAAGGTAAGAGGCGGCGGCCTCCTCGTGCGGGACGAGCCCGGGAAGTTTGAGGTCTTCGAGGAGATGGCAAAAGGGGAAATGACCGACGTCGTGCAAAAGCGCGGCGAGAATCAAAATCTCCGCTTCCTCCGCTCGAACGAGGGCCGCGAACCGCTCGTCGTGCGCGAGTCGTTTCAATATTAATAGGGCGACCCGATAAACGCCGAGCGAATGCTCGAACCGCGAATGCGTCGCGCCCGGGTAAACGAGCCGAACGAAACCGAGTTGCGAAACGCGAGTCAACCGCCGAAAAACGCGGGAGTCGACGAGACGGCGAACGCGCGGCGTCAGCGGAACGTCGAGTTCCGGCGGAATCCGAACGAGGGACGAGCGAGCGTCGAGCCCGACGATTTCGGGGATTAATAGGAGGCGGCGGACGTCGAAATCTGGCATTGAACGTTAAAATGGGGCGGTTGGGGGAAATGGTGGGACGGCGAACGTCGAGCGTCGGACGTCGAAACCGGGTGTTGAACGTTAAAATGGGGCGGTTGGGGAAAATGGTGGGACGGCGAACGTCGAGCGTTGGACGTCGAAATCGGGTGTTGAACGTTAAAATGGGGCGGTTGGGGGGAATGGTTGGGCGGCGAACGTCGAGTGTTGGACGTCGAAATCGGGTGTTGAATGTTAAAATGGGGCGGTTGGGGGAAGGGCGCAAGGACGGCAAAGCGGCTCCGACGAACGCGAGGGGCGGACGAGGCGCGAACGCGGCGTCAATCGTCGTCGGAATCGTCCGGATCGTCGACGGCGTCGACGACGGGAATCGGAGGCGGCGCGAAACCGGGGCGCCGGTCGGTCGGTCGCGGCGGTTTGATTTCGGTCAGCTCCGCTTCGAAGAGTTCGCGAAGTTCGACGATCGCTTCGTTCTGCGCGAGTCGACGGTAAAGATCGCGACCGCCGGGCGCGGGCGGGGCGGGGCGCCGGTCGGTCGGACGCGGGGAACGACCGGCGCCGTTGAAATCGTCGTAATTGTTGGAACCGTTAAAATCGCCGCGCTCGGAAACGGGAACGAACGTATTCGCGTCCGTTTTCGACGGGTCGAGCAAACAGCGAACCGAAACGGGCGTCCCGAGACGTTGGGCGAGGGACGCGCCGATTTTTTCTTTGGCGCTCTCGCAGTAATCGCGTTCTCGGCGCTTGGAACCTGGGAAAGAAACGATAAAAGCGTTCGGCGCCTCGGTCGCGACGGAGCAAAACGTCGCCGCTTGCGTCGGCAAAATGCAACCGAGCCCGCGCGTCGCGTCGAGCCAAGCGGCGGCGAGTTCTTGGGGGGAAAGGGCGAGCCAAGGGGCGTCGGCGACCGAATCCCGCGACGCTTCGGCGTTTTTGTCGCGATTTTTAGGCGATTGCGCGGCGTCGACGTTTGCGTCGCGATAAGTTGGACGCGACGGAAGAGCGCGACCGACGAGCGCGGGCGCTTGGAAGGAACGCGGGGGCGCCGAATCAACCGAAAATTGCGGACGGTTGGGCGTTGGAAAAGCGTCCGAAACGTCGACTTCCGTTTCGAAGGAACCGTCGTCGGCGAGAAAATAAGGGGGCTCTTCGTCGACCGGCGGCGCGTCCGGAGTCGAAGGCGCGACGGCGGCGGGGCGGACGATCGGAACCGGAACCGGAACCGAGCGAGGCGGCGCGTCGACGGCGGGGCGCGCCGAGCGAGACGGCGGCGTCGCGGGGGACGTTGTCGGAGCGTTCGGCGTCGCCGCGACGGCGGGACGTTCGGTCGGAATCGGAATCGGAACGAAGCGCGAGGGCGCGACGGCGGGACGCTCGACGACGTCGGGGCGAACGGGCGCGACCGTCGAACGCTCGACGGCGCCGACTCGACGCGGCGTTTCAACCGGCGGCGTTAAGACGTTATTTTTTTTTTTGTCGTCCGTTTCGGAAGAAACGGGCGAGAGCGCGGCGGCGGAAGACGGCCCGGCGGAAGGCGCGCCGAGTTCGGGGAGGCCCCCGGCGCGGAGGCGGTCGATCAACGTTTCGAGCGCTTGGAATGAGTCGAGGAGGCAAAGCCGGGCGAACGCAAGTTCCGCTAAAATCCGACTTTGCGCGCTGAACCGCATCCGTTGCGCCGTTTGGTCGAGAATTTGGAGCGACGCCAAAATTCGGCGGATTCCGAACGCGGCGGCGATTTCTTGCAACTCCGGAAGGCGCGCGACCGGCGAATACATCAGCTCGCGGGCGCCGCAACCGTTGGCGACGACCATTAGGTCGCGGTAGACGCCGAGCGTTTGCTCGACGAGGACGCCGAAATCGACCCCTTGCGCGGCGGCGTCGGCGACGATCTCGAAGACGCGAGCGCAGTTTCCGGCGACCGTCGCGTCGAGCAGGTCGAAGAGCTTTTTGTCGTCGACCGAACCGAGCATCCCGCGAGCGTCGGCTTGCGAAATGTACGTCGGCGCGAACGAAAGGAGTTGCTCGAGAAGGGATTGCGCGTCGCGCATCGAGCCGTTCGCCCGTCGCGCGAGAATTTCGAAAACGCCGTCCTCCGCCTCCGCTCCTTCTTGAGCGGCGATTTGCGCCAACCGCTCCGCGATCGAACCGGACGCGATCCCTGAAAAGTCGAACCGTTGGCAACGCGACAAGATGGTGATCGGAATCTTGTTCGGCTCCGTCGTACAGAAGATGAATTTGACGCGAGCCGGCGGCTCTTCGAGCGTTTTCAGGAGCGCGTTGAACGCTTCCCGCGTCAACATATGCACTTCGTCGATGATGTAAATCTTGTAAAGCGAACGACTTGGAGCGATCGTCGCGTTTTGGCGCAGTTGCCGAATTTCGTCGACGCCGCGGTTGCTGGCGCCGTCGATTTCGATGACGTCGACGTCGTCCCCGGTCGAAACCGCGACGCAGCTGTCGCAAACGAGGCAAGGGCGGACGGTCGGGCCGTCGACGCAGTTGAGCGCTTTGGCGAAAATGCGAGCGCAGGAGGTTTTGCCGACGCCGCGCGCCCCGGTGAAGAGGTAGGCGTGTCCGACGCGGTTCGTTTCGATCGCGTTCGAAAGGGCCCGCGCGACCGTTTCTTGACCGATAAGTTCGCCAAACGCTTGCGGACGGTAACGGCGGGCGACGACTTGGTAAGCGGTCGCGGACGGCGAAGACGCGGTTTTTTCCGATTTTTCCGATTTTGCGGGGGCGGTTTGCGCGGGTTGCGTCGACTTTTGGGGGGCGGAAGGAGCGGTTTGGGCGGTCGCTTCGGCTTGCGCGGGGTCTTGCGGTTGGACAGTTTCAGCGGTCGCTTCCGTTTGCGCGGGGGCCTCCGGTTGGTCGATTTCGGCAAGCGTTTCGGTTTGCGCGGGGACCTCCGGTTGGTCGATTTCGGCGGTCGCTTCCGTTTGCGCGGGGGCCTCCGGTTGGTCGATTTCGACGGTCGTTTCCGTTTGCGCGGGGGCCTCCGGTTGGTCGATTTCGGCGAGCGTTTCGGTTTGCGCCGTTTCTTGCGGTTGGGCGATTTCGGCAGTCGCTTCCGTTTGCGCGGGATCCTCCGGTTGGTCGATTTCGACGGTCGCTTCCGTTTGCGCCGGTTCTTGGGATTGAGCGATTTCGGCAGTCGCTTCCGTTTGCGCGGGATCCTCCGGTTGGTCGATTTCGACGGTCGCTTCCGTTTTCGCCGTTTCTTGCGGTTGGGCGGTTTCTGCGGGGGAGGCCGCTAACGCGCCGAAAAGATCGAGACCCGGCGCCGCGTCGACGAGGGACGGCGCGTCCGATTTTTCCGGTTGTTCCGATTTTTTGGCGGACGAACGCGGTTTTTTCGTCGTTTTCGTTCCTTTTTTCGCGCTCTTTTTCGGCGTTTCGGCGGCGGACGCGTCGGCGGCCGTTTGCTCGGTGAAATCGCCGAAGAGGGAGGGCGGGGCGGAAGACGGTTCGGAAGGCGCGGCGTCGGAACGATTGCGGGGCACGGGAAAACCTTATTAACGTTGCAAAAATAACGAAAAGGCGCTCAAAACGAACGAGCGCGACGGTCGCTAACTTTATTTTAAACGAAAGACGCGGTAAAACAATCGGCGCGGCGCGATTTTACCCGATTTTTTCGCAAATTCGACAAAATTTTTCGGAAAAAAAGAACCTTTTAAGGTAAAAACGATAAAACGGGAGAAATAGAAAAAACGACGAAAAAAGAACGCGGGGAAAATAGGCGAGAGAAGAAAAATAGGAAAAAACGACGACGCCTAAGGACGGCGACGCGAGAAGCGGAAAAAAGGGAATATTCGGAAAAACCGGAACGTCGGGGCGCGAAAAAAGACGGCTTTCAACGAGAACCCCGGCACATGAAAGTTACCGCTTATGGCTGCTCGATCTCTCGCCTGACCAGGTTCACAGGCTCCCATTGCAGGGGCCCTCGTTGAAAGTCGTCTTGTAATTCGCTCAATTAAGCGAGTCGAAGGAAAAGGCATTGAAACCGCCTCCCATCCGATTCTGTCTTTATTATACGCCGCGTTTTGGTTTCGGGAAGGGGGTTTTCCCGGTTTTCGCCGATTTTTCTTAAAATTTTTTGAAAAACGGCGAAATCGGGGGAAGCCGGCGTAAAACGGGCGTCGGTCGCGTCGGCGTTAGACGTTAACGTCGACGCGACCGTTAAAATCGGACGGCGGCGAATCGGACGTCAAAGGCGAACGTCGGTTTCGTCGACGCCGAGCCGCTCCATCTCCAAACGCAAAAGGAGCCAAAAAGTATACATATCGACGAATTCGACGCGAGCGCCGCGGTCGGCGTCCGCTTTGACGTTCTCGAAGAGCGTTTTCACCTTGCTCGGCGACCAAAGAATCGTCCGGTAAATATTGAATTGAACGCCTCTATTCTTGCGGACGTCGCCCAAAATAATATTAGCGCCGGAAACCGGGTCGGCGAGGTCGAAATTCATCGGGCGCCAAGGGGTTTTGACGCCGTCCGGGCCGTCGACGACGCCCATTTTCGGGCCGTAATGCGTCGTGATTCCGTCCGGCGCGTACTCGGCGAGACGC
>JAFSDX010000223.1 GCA_017436025.1 Thermoguttaceae bacterium | reverse complement strand
GATGTCCGAAAGAATGCCGATGATCGTTTCTCTAATTTCAGCCGTCGTCATAATGAGACTCCTTACCATCCGACCGCGCTCGAAAGCGGAGCCGTTTTTTATCGTTGTCGTTGAGACCGTCGCCGCGAGTTCGTAAACCCGGAGCCGCCGATCTTGCCTATTCTACTTATTTTCTCCAAATTGCGCGCAATCGTTTTACGCCGCGATCATTCGTCGTATTTTCCGACGATCACGACCGCGTTAATTCCGACCATTCCGAACGAATTGTTCAAAATGTAACGGACGGAACCGATTTCCTTCGGCTCGTTGAGGACGAGATTCGCGATTTCGCATTCCGGGTCGAGGACGTCGACGTTGATCGTCGGGTGAACGACTCCGTCGTCGAACGCCGGCAGGTTCCCGGCCAACTCGAGGACGCCCGCCGCGCCCATCGCGTGTCCGATGAAACTCTTCGTATTATTAATATACGTCTTTTTCGACGCGCCGAAAACGTTGCGCAGCGCTTCGACTTCGATAATGTCGCCGGCGTGCGTCGCGGTCGCGTGCGTGTTGACGATATCGATTTCCTCCGGTGCCAACCCGGCGCGCGCCAACGCCTTCGAAACGCATTGCGCTTGACGCTCGGCGTTCGGGAGGACGAAGTCGGTCGAGTCGCTGTTCATCGCGTACCCGACGATTTCGCCGTAAATTTTCGCGCCCCGTTTTTTCGCGTCCGAGAGGCGTTCGAGGACGTAAACGCAACCGCCCTCCGCGACGACGATGCCGTTTCGGTCGACGTCGAACGGGCGCGACGCTTTCGTCGGGTCGTCGTGTTTCGCCAGCGCGTTTTGAGCGTTGAACGCCGCGAAAATCCCGAACGTATGGATACTTTCCGAAACGCCCCCGGCCAGCGCGACGTCGACTTCGCCGAGTCGAAGCTGTTGGACGCCCTGAATAATCCCGGCGTTCCCCGCGGCGCAAGCGGCCCCGAGCGTATAATGCGGCCCGGTGATTCCGTATCGAAGCGTTACTTCGCCCGCCGGGTTGTTCGCGACGGTGCGCGGGTTGTGGTGGTGCGACCAATACGCGCAGTCGTAGTCGTATTGCTTGATTTGGTAAATTTCGTTTTCCGTCTCGACGTTGCCGTGTTCGGTAACGCCGATATAAACGCCGACCGCGTCTTTGCGGACGTTTTCCCAGTCGAGACCGGAATCGGCGATCGCTTCCCCGACGCAGTAAATCGAGAGGCTCCCGGCGCGAGTTCCTCGGCGCAGTTCGCGGCGCGACTGCCATTTCAACACGTCGCAGTTGCAGACGCCGGCGACCGTCGGGCCGAAATAGCGGATTTCGTAAGGGACGACGCCGCTAACGCCGTTCAAAATCGCGCGGCGGTACTCGGTCAAATTCGAACCGTTCGGCGCCGCCAACCCGACGCCGGTGATCACGATGCGTTCCTCTTCGCGCATTGCCAACTTCCCTCGTTTCGCTATTTTCCGTTGTTTATCCGACTTAACCGTTTTACTCGTTTCAACCGTCGCCGCAATCTTGCCCGACTTCGTTATTTTCGCCGTTTTATCGTTCGGCGCGTCGGTTCGCTTTTCGCTCGCCGCGTCAGTCCTCGAACTTCAGCGCGTCTTCGAGGGCGACCGTCTTTTCGTACAGCGCGCGCCCGATGATGCACGCTTCGATTTTCGCGTCGCAAAGTTTTTTAACGTCGTCGATATTCGAAATTCCGCCGGACGCGACGACTTGAATCGAAACGGCGTCCTTCATCGCGACCGTTTCCGCGACGTTCGGGCCCTTCATCATTCCGTCGGTCGCGACGTCGGTGTAAACCAACGCGGCGATCGGGGCGCCGTCGAAGCGTTTCGCCAAGTCGACGGCCCGCGTCGAACTCGTTTCGAGCCAGCCGTCGGTCGCGACCATCCCGCCGCGAGCGTCGATTCCGAGAACGAGTTTGTTCGGGAATTTTTCGCACATTTCGAGGAACCATTCCGGCTTTTTCAGCGCGAGCGTCCCGACGACGAGGCGCGAAAGGCCGAGATCGAGCAGACGGCGAATCGTTTCCTCCGAGCGGACGCCGCCGCCGAGTTCGCACTCGACGCCGAACGGCGCCGTCGTTTCGACGACTTTCTTAACCGCGTCGAAATTCGCCGTCGTTCCGTCCTTCGCGCCGTCGAGATCGACCAAGTGCAAGCGACGCGCGCCCTTCGAACGCCAAAAATCGGCCGTTTCCGCCGGAGAATCGCCGTACACCGTTTCCCGTCCGTAATCGCCTTGACAAAGACGGACGCAACGCCCGCCGCGAATATCGATCGCCGGCCAAATTTGCATTTTTCGTTCCCCAAAACCAATTTTGTCGTTATTTAATTTCAACGTCTCGCGTTAATTAACGTCGCCGTTCGAAAATCGGAGCGCAAACGGATGTCGCCCGACGCAAGGGACGGAACCGCCGTCGAACCTCTCCTTTCTTATTTTAACCTAATTTTATTTTTCGAAAAGAGCGGGCGCCGACGAAAAACCGCGCTCCCCCGTTTTCGCTTCGCGCTTCGTCGCGCCCAACCCGCAAATTTTAACCGTTTTCGCCAAACCGTCTAAATTCAACCGACGTTCGTCGACGCGCTCCAATAATTTACTTTTTTCTCTATAGATATATTGAAAGAAAACGGCTCGAACGCGAAAATTTTCCAAGAAACGCGAAAAAGCGGCGCGAAAACGGCGGAAAGTCGAAGAACGATATTGACAAAAATCGTTTTTGCGCCAACAATAAAAGACGCGTTTTCGTCGACGCCGGTTTTCGACGCCGCGCCTTATATTTTGCGCTTTTCCCCTACTTTGCGCCCTTTGCCGAGATGATCAGCTTAAGCAGACAAGAAATCGTTCAAACGACCCGTCATTTAATCGTTAAAGTCGGCACCAACGTCTTAACGACGCGCGACGGTCTCCTCAATCGCGACCGGATTCGTTCGTTGGTCGCCGAAATTTGCGCCATTCGCGAACGCGGCGTCGAGGTGATCCTCGTCAGCTCCGGGGCGGTCGGAGCCGGAATGGGGCGGCTCGGCTTGTCGAAGCGTCCGAAATCGCACCCGGAACTGCAGGCGGTCGCCGCGGTCGGGCAAGGAACGCTTATCCAATTTTACGAACAGGAACTCGACGCTCGGGGCGTTCTCGCGGCGCAAGTCCTCCTGACCGCCGACGATTTGGCGCGTCGCGACCGTTATTTGAACGCTTGCAACACCTTCAAATCGCTCCTGAAATTCGGCGCCCTCCCGATCGTCAACGAGAACGACGCGGTCAGCACCGCCGAACTCGACTCGACTTTCGGCGACAACGACCGGCTCGCGTCCCTCGTCGCGAACATCTTCCCGGAATCGCTCCTGATTCTGTTGACCGACGTCGACGGTCTTTACGACGGCGACCCGAGTTTGCCGGAGTCGAAGCTCGTTTCCGTCGTCGACCGCTGGACGCCCGACCTGATGCGAATGGTCGCCGAAAAACGTTCGAGCCGCAGCAAAGGCGGAATGTCGAGCAAGCTCCGCGCCGCGCAAACCGTTACGAGCGCCGGCGGGTGTATGATGATCGCCAACGGCGACGACCCGGAAATTTTGACGAAAATTTACACCGGCGAAGAATACGGAACGGTTTTCTTTCCGCGCCGCCGACTCCCCGCTCGCAAGCGTTGGGTGCGGTTCGCGCCGGTGCCGAGCGGAAGTCTCGTCGTCGACGACGGCGCCGCTAAAGCGCTCGAAACGCAAGGGAAAAGCCTCCTGCCGATCGGCGTTTTAAACTGTTTCGGGCGTTTCAAAAAGGGCGACGTCGTTTCGATCGTCGATCGCGAAAACCGCGAAATCGCCCGCGGACTCGCCAATTACGGACATAAAGAAGTCGCGATGATTCGGGGCCGCCGCGCGTCGGAGATCGCCGATATTCTCGGTTTTTGTCCTTACGACGAAATCGTTCACCGCGACAATATTCAAACCAACGCCGAATTTTTAGACGATTGAACGCCGCCGCGTTTCCCCCTATTCGCCGCGACTTCCCCCTTTCCCGCATTTTTTGCGCCCCTCGCAATTTCCGCATTCCCCGCAATTTACTCAACCTCCGTTCGCAAGGAACCGCTCCGATGAAACCGACCGTTCGCGCCTTTATCGCCGTTGAAATTTCCCCGTCGATTCGAACCGAAGCGCGCAAAACGCTCCGCCCGGTGATGGAAGCCTATCCGAACGTAAAATGGGTCGAAGAGGAAAACTTTCACGTTACCCTAAAATTCCTCGGAACCGTCCCGACGGTCGATCTTCACCGCGTCGTCGCGGCGGTCGAGCGCGGCTGCCGCAAGTTCGAGCAGTTCGACCTCGTTTTCGAAGGCGTCGGCGCCTTCCCGAACGCGGACGCGCCCCGTTCGATTTGGATCGGCGTCCGCGAGGGAACCCGGGAAATTCGCGAACTCGCCCGCCGAATCGAAGCGGAACTCGCCGAAATCGGTTATCCGCCGGAAAATCGCGAGTTTACGCCGCACTTGACGCTTGGTCGCGCCCGTCAAAAAGACCGGGAATCGGGCGTCGACGGCGGTCTCGGACGGATGATTTTCGAACGTTCGAACGTCTTTTTCGGCTCGTCGCCGGTCGACGCGGTTCTCGTTTACTCGAGCGAACTCGAACGCGGCGGCCCGAAATACGACGTGTTGGCCGAAATCCCGCTCTCCCCGATCGGCGTCGACGACGACGAGGCGTTCGACCCGAAAGCGCTCGACGACGAAGCCGACGCCGCCCTCCGCGCCGCGTCGCAAGTCGAGTTCGCCGGTCAATTCCAAGAGAAAATCGACGCGAATTTCGACGTCGACGCGTTGGACGCCGGCCTTGAAGCGGAATTGCGCGAAATTTGCGGCGCCGATTTCGCGAAACGTTCCAAAAACCAAAAAACGTCGGGCGGTTCCTCCGGACGCCGTTTCGGCAAAAACAACGGACGCGGTCAAAAAACGCCGAGCAAACCGGTCGCGCCCCCCAAATTCGACGACGTTCCGGAACTCGACGAGGTCGACTTTGCCGATTTCGCCGATTTTACCAAGTTCAACAACGTCAAACCGACCGCCCCGAACCGCCGTCCGCGGAGAAAATAACCCGAGCGCGCTCTTCGGCGTCTTGCTCGCGACGACGCGACGTTCGTTTCTTTCGGCGGCGCGTCGTTTTTCGTTTTTCTCCCCCTTATTTCTTTAGCGTCGTTTCGTTCGACCGTCGCGTTACCGCCGCCGCTTTCCCTTTTTCCTTAATTTTCCTTTCCTCTATTTTCCTCTTTTTTTTAATTTTGGCGCCGAAACTAAATTTGCGTCGCCGTCTCGCGCCTTTTTTCTTCCAAAATCTTCCGCGAATCGGTCGCTTTCGCGCAAAAATTCAGTTCTTTTTGGCGTTTTTTTCAAAAAAGTTAAACGCGCGCTTCGTTACAGTCGATATTTTCAATACGACCGGACGTTTATTTTTTCTTGGAACGTCCGTCCTTATTTTTTTATCCGTCGAAGGAGACGCATTATGCAGACGTTCGCTCGCAAATTAAACCTGATTGCCTTAGCCTTAGGGGCCGCGTTGACGGCGCCGGGTTGCGCGACCGATTGGTTTTCGTCTTCTTCGTCCGATTACGTCGCGGGCGAATTGAGCCAAGACGTCGACAACCTTCCCGACCCCAACGCTCCGCCGACGCCGCCAAAACGCTCGGCGATCGTTTCTCCGTTGGGCGCGCCGTTCAAGGAATCGCCGGATCGCCTTTTGCTTCAAGCGAACGCTTATTTCGAACAGGGCAAATTTCACGATTCGTCGCGTCTTTACCAAAAGTACCTCGCGACGTCGGAAGCCGCGACCGCGCCGCCGACCGTTTTGGGTCAAGCGCATTATCGAATCGCCGTCGTCGCGCGCAAAAAACTGAATTTTGCGGAAGCGAAGCGGGAGTTCGAAATCGCGCTCCGTTACGAACCGCAAAATCAGCAATATCGTTTCGATTTAGGCAAATCGGCGTTCGACGGCGCCGATTACGCGACCGCCGACGCGGCGTTTTCGGCGTTGATCGCGCAAAATCCGAACTATCCGCAAGCGCAATATTATTACGGGCTAACGCTCCTCGAAGGAACGCGTCGCGCCGAGGCGATCGCTCCGTTGACGAAAGCGGTCGGCGAACTGGAAGCCGCCGCGCTCTTGACGGACAAATATTACGCGCTCGGCGAAACCGAAAACGCCGCCGCTTGGGAATCGCAAACGACGCAAATCGCCGCGCGTCTCGGTCGTCCCGTCCCGGCGTTCCCGAACAAACCGGCTTTCGCGTCGACCGCCCAACCGCAAAACCCGACCCAAAGCGCCCCGGTCGTGCAAACGCAAAACCCGACCCAAAGCGCCCCGGTCGCTCAAACACAAAACCCGGCGCAAAGCGCCCCGGTCGCCCAAACGCAAGGCCCCGCCCAAGTCGCCCCGACGACGCAAACGCAAGACTCCGCCCAAGTCGCCCCGACGACGCAAACGCAAGACTCCGTCCAAGTCGCCCCGACGACGCAAACGCAAGGCCCCGCCCAAGTCGCCCCGACGACGCAAACGCAAGGCCCCGCCCAAGTCGCCCCGACGACGCAAACGCAAGACTCCGTCCAAGTCGCCCCGACGACGCAAACGCAAGGCCCCGCCCAAGTCGCCCCGACGACGCAAACGCAAGGCCCCG
>JAFSDX010000222.1 GCA_017436025.1 Thermoguttaceae bacterium | reverse complement strand
TTTTTTGGCGTTGGGGCTGGCGGCTCCGTTGGCGTTGAAGTCGGGGTTGGTTTCGCCGAAATGGGCGTTCTGCGCCGAGGATAACGCGATCGAGGTTTCGTTCGCCGCCGACCCGAGCGCGCCGAAGGTAACGCTTTGGCAGACGCCGCGTCAAACCGGGTCGCAGATGATGGGGTATATTTTCCGAACCGAAGGGGGCGAAACGGTCGTTTTCGACGGCGGAACGTTCGGCGACGCGGATTACTTAACCGCGCTTCTCAAAAAGCATTGCGGCGGAAAAGTCGACGCTTGGATTATGTCGCACGCGCACGACGACCATTTCGGCGCGTTTTGCCGCGTAATGGAGACGAACCCGGACGCGCTCGATATTAAGAAGCTCTACTTCAACTTCCCGGCGCAAAGTTGGCTCGACCAATACGAAGCGTACTGCCAAAAGTCGACCGCCCGCTTCTTCGCCGCGCATAAACTCTTCAAGGGCGAAACGATAACGCCGCAACCGGGCGACGTTCTGAAATTCGGCGACGCGCTGACGATCGAAACGCTGAACGACTTCGACGAGTCGCTGACGATGAACGCGATCAACAACTCGACGATTATCTTCCGTTTGGACGTCGCCGGCAAGTCGCTCTTGATGTTGGGCGACTTGGGCGTCGAGGGCGGAAACCGGATTTTGAAAAACGTTCCGAAGGAAAAGATCGACGCGGACTTCGTCCAGATGGCGCATCACGGGCAGCAGGGCGTTACGAAGGAGTTTTACGAAGTCGCGTCGCCGACCGTTTGCCTTTGGCCGACGCCGGACTGGCTTTGGGACAACAACGCCGGAGGGAAAGGCAAGAACAGCGGGCCTTGGAAGACGCTCGAAGTCCGCGCTTGGATGGAGGAAATGGGCGTCGACAAGCATTACGTTTCGAAAGACGGCCTTATTAAGATGACGTTCTAACGTTTCGACGGCGAAACGGAGCGAGACGAGAGAGGCGGCGCTCGGCGGCGAAACGGCGGAGAAAAGCGGACGTTTCGCCGAAACCGGGCGTCGCTTGGGGCGTTTCTTGCGATTTTCTCGAACGAAACGCGAGCGGCGCGGAACCGACTTGGCGGCGCGTCGTTTATAGGAAGAGCGGCGCTCGACGGCGGCGCCCGAACGTCCCCGTTGAAAAGGTCGAGGGCGGCGGTATAATAAAGGAAAGAACCGGCGCGTCCGAACCGAACGACCGAGAAAACGAAAGCGAAAAAAGGAAAGAGCAAAATGACCGAACGACCGACGACCGACGCGAACGCTTCCGAACGTCGCGAGGAACTTTGCGGGCGAACGCTCGGCGATTACCGAATCGAACGGCGCGTCGGCGGCGGCGCGACGTCGGACGTCTTTTTGGCGACGCAACTTTCGCTCGGACGTCCGGTCGCGTTGAAAATATTGAAAGACGAACTGGCGCGCGACGAGACGTATTTGAAGCGGTTTCTGCAGGAAGCGCGAGCGGCGGCGCGGCTGGAACACCCGAACATCGTTCGCGTTTACGAAGTCGGCGCGGCGACGCTCGGCGGGGAAACGCGGCGCGATTTTACCGTCGAAACGCTCGGCTCCGACGCGGCGGACGGGGCGAACGTCGGCGCGAAAACGAGAAAATCGCGATTTTTCGGCGAACGTCGTCGGCGGCGCGGCGCGTCGGCGAAGACGTATCGCTTCATCGCGCAAGAATACGTCGACGGAATGAGTTTGCAACGGTTCTTGCGCGGCGGCGCGCGAGCGTCGATTTCGCAAACGTTTTCGGCGCTCGAACAGATCGCGGCGGCGCTCAAGCGGGCGGCGGACGCGGGCGTCGTTCATCGCGACGTCAAACCGGAGAACGTCCTGCTCGACGCGAACGGAACGATTAAGGTCGTCGACTTCGGCTTGGCGCGGCTCGACGGGAACGTCGGCGCGACAATGGCGACGCTGACGCGAACCGGGGTCGCGATGGGAACGCCCCTTTATATGAGTCCGGAACAGGCGCGCGGCGGAAAAATCGATTCTCGTTCCGATATTTATTCGCTTGGAATTGTCGCGTATCGAATGCTAACCGGGGGCGCGCCTTTTAGAGGCGACGCGCCGTTGGCCGTTATCTTGAAACACTTGAACGAGCGACCGCGTCCGATCGAGGAACTGCGTCCGGACGCGCCGCCGGCGTTGGTCGCGCTGATTGGGCGAATGCTCGAAAAGAAACCGAGCGACCGTCCGGAGTCGCCCGACGTTTTGCTCGACGCGTTGCGCCAAGCGCGGCGGGAGTTCGAGCGGAACGAAGGCGAAGGAAGCGGCGCGTCGACGCAAACGGCGTTCGAGTTGGCGACGCTCGACGAAAACGAGCGAGAAAACGAGCGAGAAAATAAGCGAGAGAGCAAGCGCGAACCGGAGAACGTCGGCGTCGCGGAAGCCGGTTCCGCCGTCGCGACCGGGTTTTTTCAGTCGGAAAGCGAACGCGCCGAATTTGAGCGAGCGCTCGAAACGACGAATCTTTCGCAAATTTGGCAAACGAACCGCGCGAAGTTGCGAACGTTGCGGGTCGAGTCGGCGAAACGTTGGACGCGACGCGGCGTCGCGTTGACGGGAGCGGCGTTTATCGGAGCGTTCCTTTGCGGCGCGGCGGCGACGGCGGCGAAGAATCGTTGGATCGCGGCGCGAACGACGGAGCCGCCGTCGACGATTCGCCGTTTCGATTCGGTCGAAGAGCAATGGGTGTTCGCGCTGCACACCGGGACGGTCGACGCTTGGCGGAGCGTCGCCGAGTATTTCCCGAACGACGTTTATTGGGCGAGCCGAGCGGAGCGGCAGTTGGCGTTGGCGTATCTCGACGAGAAAAACGTCGCGGAGGCGAAGGCGATTTTCGAACGAATCGCGGCGAATCCGGGCGCCGGGCGCGACGCGGAGCCGTTCGGGTTGGCCGGGCTCGCTTGGTGCGCCGCGCTCGACGGCGACTTGAACGCGGCGGTCGCGACGATTTCGGAATTGCGAACGGCGCGGGCGACCGAATACGACCGCTTGACGGAGTTCGCGTTGGGTAAAACGGAGGCGATCGTTAGGAAGCGAACGGAGTTTGTCGGGCCGCGCGGGTTTGGCGGCGGGCCGAACGCGAACGGGAAACAGGGTCGCGGCGGGCCGAACGCGAACGGAGCGCAAGGTCGCGGCGGGCCGAACGCGAACGGAGCGCAAGGTCGCGGCGGGCCGAACGCGAACGGAGCGCAAGGTCGCGGCGGGCCGAACGGGCGACCGAACGTCGACGCCCAAGGGGAACGCGGCGGACGACCCGATTTCGGTTGGAACGACGAAGACGCGGCGCGTTGGAACCGGTTTTCTTTTGAGGACGCTTGGAGCCGTTGGAACGAGCGGTTGACGTTCGAAGCGTTGGGAAGCGAAACGACCGAAAGCGATTGGGAGCCGAGCGCGCCGGAGCCGAACGAGGCGTTCGTCGAGGCGGCGGAAGTCGAGACGGGCGAAGGCGTTGACGTCGAACCTTGCGTCGCGTCGACTTGCGATTCCGTCTGCGCCGAGCCTTGCGTCGCCGACGTTTGCGGAGATTGCGGCGGTTCGAAACGGCGCGCGACTTGCGAATCGTCGATTTGACGGCGGCGGTCGATAAAAAAAAAATCAAAAAACGGAAGAAAATTAAACCAAAATCAAGTAAAAAGAGCAGAAATATCGAAAGCGGAGGAGCGATGGGAGCGACGAGCGGCGAACCGGAAGTCGTTTTGTACACCGACGGCGCGTGCAGCGGGAACCCCGGGCCCGGCGGCTGGGCGTTCGTGATGCGGCACTTGCCGACCGGGAAGGAAATCGAACGCTCCGGCGGCGAGCGCGAAACGACGAACAACCGAATGGAGTTGCAAGCGGTCGTCGAAGGGCTTGCGGCGTTGAAGCGTCGGACGACGGTAAGAATCGTCAGCGACAGCGCTTACGTCCTGAACGGGCTGTCGAGCTGGATTGCGAACTGGAAGCGGAACGGTTGGCGGCGGCGCGAAAAGAGCGGTTGGGCCGAGGTAAAAAATCTCGACCTTTGGAAAAAGCTCGACGAGCTGACCGCGTCGCATTCCGTTCAATTTGAGAAGATTAAGGGGCATTCCGGACATCCGGAGAACGAGCGTTGCGACGAACTGGCGGTTCAAGAATGGAAAAAGATTCGCGGTGAACGTTAAGATAGCGGAAATAGGCGAGTTGGGTAAAAAGGTCGAGCCGCATTCCGTTCAATTTGAGAAGATTAAGGGGCGCTCCGGGCGTCCGGAGAACGAGCGTTGCGACGAACTTGCGGTTCAAGATTGGAAAAAGATTCGCGGCGAACGTTAAGATAACAAAAATAGACGAGTTGGGTAAAACGATCGAGCCGCCTTCCGTTCAATTTGAGAAGATTAAGGGGCGCTCCGGGCGTCCGGAGAACGAGCGTTGCGACGAACTTGCGGTTCAAGATTGGAAAAAGATTCGCGGCGAATGTTAAGATAGCGGGAATAGGCGAATTAGGCGAGACGAAGCGGCGGTCGCGCGAACCGGACTCGGCGAAACGGGCGAACGTCGGGCGGCGGGAGCGGCGGCGTTTGGCGCCTTGGAACGAGTATTATATTGTTAGATTGGTAAGGATAGGAGAGATGGTTAAAGAAAGGAAGGGCGAAAATGTCCGAATATTTGGACGTCGCGGTTCGAGCGGCGCTTGAAGCGGGCGCGATTTTGAAGGAAAAACTGGGGAAAGTCGGGTTTCGCGAGAAAAATCCGGCCGACTTAGTAACCGAAGCCGACGTCGCGGCGCAGGCGAAGATCGCGGAGATTGTGTCGACGGCGTTTCCGGAACATTATTTCATCGGCGAAGAGCCGCAAAGTTCGCTCGGCCCGGACGCGCCGCGCTTGAAAAACGTCTTGCGCGAAGAGGAGTGCGGAAGCGGCGCTCCGGCGGATTTGCCCTTTACTTGGATCGTCGACCCGCTCGACGGAACGACGAACTTCGTTCACCGCGTCCCGTTTTTCGGAACGTCGATCGCGCTGACGCGGGGGAACGAGATCCTTTGCGGCGTCGTTTACGACCCGAGCGCCGACGAACTTTTTACCGCCGAACGGGGCGCCGGAGCGTTTCTTAACGGCGAACGGCTCCGAACGAGCGACTTTACCCGACCGACGCAAGCGCTGACGGCGGTTTCTTTTCCGACGCAAACGAAACCGGATTCGCCCGATTATTTGGCGTTTCAGCGCTGCGTTCCGGTCTGTCAAGCGATGCGCCGCACCGGGTCGACCGCGCTGAATTTGGCGTACGTCGCCGCCGGGCGGTTCGACGCGAAAATCTGCCAATGCGCGCACCCTTGGGACGTCGCCGCCGGGGTTTTGCTCGTTTTGGAAGCGGGGGGCGTCGCGACCAACGCCGACGGTCGTCCGTTTGATTTGGCGATTAAACCGCTTCTCGCGACCGCCAACGCCGAGCTGCACGGCGCGTTTTTGAAGTTGCTCAACGACTGAATCGGCGACTTGCGTTTCGGAAAAACTTCGACCGGTAACGCCCGGTCGAGTCGGGGCGACTCCGTCGGCTTGATTTTGGGAAAAACTTCAATCCGCGGCGCCGGTCGAATCGACGGAAGTTCGCGACCGGCTTTCCGAGGAAACTTGGCGCCGTTAAAAAGTCTAAAGCGTTAAAGGCGTCGGCGTTTAGGGCGGCGTTAAAACCGTTAAAAGCGGCGCGTCTTGACGGCGCGTCGTTTTTTTACGTCGATTTTCTCTTATTCGTCGTTTTCTTTTCCGCTTTCTTCGCGTCGTTTCGCGTATTTTTAAACGCGGTTCTTTTTCGAGCGAGCGTTTTCGGGGGCCGCCTTCCTCTTTTTTCTTCTTGTTTCGGTCGTTTTCGCGTCGACTTTTGCGCGGTTCCGGCGCCGT
Source organism: Thermoguttaceae bacterium (assembly GCA_017436025.1). GTDB lineage: Bacteria > Planctomycetota > Planctomycetia > Pirellulales > Thermoguttaceae > RUG369. The sequence goes on along the minus strand of JAFSDX010000222.1, from coordinate 12,346 downwards.
TTTTGCGCGTCGCGTCGTCGACGCAAGGGCGGCAAGCGCAAAATCTGCGTCGGACGGCGCCGATTTTTACGGTCGACGCGATTTTTTGCGCCGCGTCGGTTGCGACGCGAAAAGCGAATCTAGGCGCTTTGCGGGAAACGCGGCGACCCGTTTCGGTATTTATTTCCGATTTTTCGGTAAGTTTTAGCGGCGTTTTTTCGCGTGTAAAATTTCTAGACGAATTTGTTTTAAAATCTTGCGATAAAGGCATTTATAGTCTGTAAGGAATCGGAATTTCGTTGTAAAATGTCGACGTCGCCGCAAAGGAGCGCGCGAAGGAACGCCGGACGCGAAAACGTTCGCGACGTTCCTTCCTAACGGCTCGGCGGCCCGAGAGTCGAAAGGCTTTCCGCGAATCGCGCCGATCGCGTCGATTTCGCGTTCGCCCGAAACGGCTTCGTCGGAAAAGGAAAATCGTTTATCGTCGATTTTGTTTGCATTATATATTAACGCGGCGTTTAACGGCGTCGACTAAGCGTTAAAACGTTTGAAGAAAGAAAAGGAACTCGAATGAGCAGCGCGTCTTATTATTCGTTGGAACAACAAAATCAATCCGTCGACCGTTTGGCGACCTCCGACTTCGGCGCTTCGACCGTCGAGCCCCGGAACGACGACGGCGCGTTTTTCGCCGCCGCCGTCGAAGAGCGTCGCTCGACCGGCGAACGTTCGGTCGCTTCGATCGCGGCCGACTCGATCGTCGTTCTTTGCGGGGACGCCGGTTCGCGGGCGGCGATGCGTCGCTGTCTCGAAGTCGAAAACGTCGGCGTCGTCGAAGCGGCTTCTCCCGAAACGCTTTCCGGGCTCGCGCTCGGAGACGCCGCCGGGTTCCTGATCGACTCCGCGACGTTGGACGCGTCGCCGGAAACGCTTTGCCGTCAATTGGTCGACAAATACCCGGACGCGCCGATCATCTTTATGGACGAGCCGACCGGCGACGCCGAGCGCCGCAAACGATTGAGCAAGTTCGTTCACTCGTACATCGTCAAGCCCTGCGAACGCCAAGCGCTCCTGCAGGCGACGCGCCAAGTCTTGAAGTTGAATCGGATGGCGCGCGAAAACCGCTCCTTGCGCCAAACGGTTGGAACGCCGGCGCTTCCCGCGACGATGGCGGGCGTCTCGACGCCGATTCAAACGTTGCGCAAACAGATCGAAGCGTTCGGACGGCTCGACGCGACGATTCTGATCTCCGGCGAACGCGGCGTCGGGAAGAGCGTCGTCGCTCAACAGATTCACCAAGCCGGGCCGCGGGCGCGTTTTCCGTTCGTCGTCGTTTCGTGCAACGCGCTCCCGCCGGAAACGCTCGAAGCCGATTTGTTCGGCGTCGCCAAAGGCGCGATTCCCGGCGTCGCCTGCGATCGGCCCGGTCGGTTGGAGCTGGCGCGCGGCGGAACGGTTTTTCTCGATCACGTCGAAGATTTGTCGCCGTCGCTCCAAAAGCGGATTTTCCAATTCATTCAAGACAAGACGACGCGCCGGGTCGGCTCGACCGAAACGCGCCGAATCGACGCCCGCGTCGTCGCCTCGACAAGTTGCGACTTGGCGATCGCCTGCGTTCAAGGCCGGTTTCGCGACGAACTTTATTTCCGGCTGAACGCGCTGACGCTCAACGTGCCGCCGCTCCGCGACCGAGTGGAGGACATTCCGGCGCTTTCCCGCGAGATTATGAGCCGCGTCGCTCGAGCGAACGACCGGAATCTGTCGATTTTGTCGACGTCGGCGCTGAACAAATTGCGGCAATACTCTTGGCCGTACAACGTGCGCGAACTCGAGTCGGTGCTGCAAAAGGCGATGGAGACCGCGCCGGACGTCGTCGTGTCGGAAAACGACATTTCGTTCGATACGATGATTAAAGACTCCCGCTCGCCGGACGGCGCGATGGGGTTGGCCGGGCTGACGATGGCGGAAATCGAACGTCGCGCGATTATCGAGACGATTAACGCTTGCGGCGGGAACCGAGCGCAGTCGGCGCGCAAACTTGGCGTTAGCGAGAAGACGATTTACAACAAAATCAAGCAGTTCAAGTTGCGCGGAATCGTTTGAAACTCGGCGCCGCCGACGCGGGAGCGAATTGCGCGGCGACGTTTAAAAATCGGCGAAAACGGCGCGGCGCGAGGGAAGACGAAACGCTCGCCGTCGCCGAAAATCGACGAGAAAAACAGAAACGCCGCGTCGACGCTCGGGATAAAAACGGCGGCGACGCGGCGGACGCTTCGTTTCGCTCCGCTCAACCGCGGAAGATGAAGAAGACGGCGCCGGCGATGCAAAGTCCGGCCCAAAGGTAGTTTAGGCCGACTTCCTGCTTGGCGAAAAGGATCGCGAACGGGACGAACACCGACAGCGAAATCGCCTCCTGTAAAATTTTTAACTGCGGAAGCGTCATCGCCGTCGAGCCGATGCGGTTCGCCGGGACTTGCAGCATATACTCGAAAAACGCGATTCCCCAACTGACCAACGCGGCGACGAGCCAACACTTGCCTTTAAGCGTCGAAAGGTGCCCGTACCAAGCGAACGTCATAAAGGCGTTCGAACAGATTAAAAGGAGGACAGTAATGAAAATTGGCATTGTTTTCTAAAAATCAAAGCGCGGCGCTTCGGCGCGTCCCGTGAAATATCGCGGGGGAATCGGCGAACGGCGCGAAATAGTCGGTTGGGGAAAAATGAAGAAATAACGCGAACCGCGCAAAACGCCAAATTGGGCGCGGTTCGCTAAATTGGTTAAAACGGGCGGGCTGGCGAAATTGGTTGGGTTCGATAAATTGGCTAAATTGGCCGAATCGGCTAAATTGGCGAAAACGACGAAGCGGGCGGCGTTCGCGGTTAAGGCCGCTTCAAGCAAAACGCGCCGAGCGGGCAAACGTCGCACTGCGGGCGGCGGGCGACGCAATACTCGCGTCCCAAGTAAATGAGGCGGTGGCTCCCGTCGACCCAATCGCTTTGCGGAACGAGTTCGTTGAGGTCGCGCTCGACTTTTTCCGGCGTCTCTTCGTCGGAAAGGCCGATTTTGCGACTCAACCGCAGAACGTGCGTGTCGACGACGAAGCCGGACGCGATTCCGAACGCGTTCCCGAGAACGACGTTCGCCGTTTTGCGCCCGACGCCGGGAAGTTGAACGAGTTCTTCGAGCGTCGCCGGGACGGAGCCGCCGAACCGTTCGACGATCGCGCGGCTCGCTTGCGCAATGTTCGCCGCTTTCGCTCGGTAAAAACCGCAACTCTTGATCAGCTCTTCGATCGCTTCGACCGGCGCGTCGGCGAACGCTTCCGCCGTCGGAAACCGCTCGAAAAGGGCGGGCGTAACGGCGTTGACGCGCTTGTCGGTGCATTGCGCCGAAAGAATCGTCGCGACGAGAAGCTGAAACGGCGACATATGGTCGAGCGCGCAACTCGGGTTCGGGTAACGTTCGGCCAACGTCGCGAAAACGCGGTCGGCGAGTCGGCGGCGCTCCGTCGGAGAAAGCGTCGACGGCGAAGCGTTTTCCGGCGTCGCGGCGGCGGTTTTCTTCGCCGTCGCTTTCTTGCAAGCGCGCTTTTTGACGGAGGTTGCGTCGGCGGTCGTTTCGACTTTCGGCGTTTTTTCCGTTTTCTTGCAAGTTCGCTTTTTGACGGAGGTTGCGTCGGCGGTCGTTTCGACTTTCGGCGTTTTTTCCGTTTTCTTGCAAGTTCGCTTTTTGACCGGCTTGGCGTCGTCGGCGGGCGTTTTTTTAGCGGACGCGGCGGACATTGAGCGTTCCTTTCTTCGTCTTGCTTGCGTCGGCGAGCGGTTATTTTTCCGGCGACGGCGCGCGTTCGAGTTCGGCGTCGTCGGCTTTTTCGGCGTCGATACCGCGACCTTCCGGCGCTTTCGGCGCGTCGGCGGCGTTTGCTTTCGCTTTCGCGGCGGCTTCTCGAGCGGCTTTTTCGGCGGCGGCTCTTTCGGCGGGGTCGACGCGCGGGACGATGCGGAACGTCTCGACGATTTCGCGACCGGAGTCGTCGTAATTGTCGAGCATGTCGGCGCGGATTTCGAACATCAACGTCGCTTGGTTCCCGGCTTCGTCGGTAACGAGGTAGTAAACCCAACGGAACGGGAGGTCTTCGTAAGCGCCGTCGACGACGACGTAATAAATCGAGTCGCCGGACGGGCCCGCGTAAACTTCGTCTTGAACGAACGCGCCGAAACGGTCGCCGAGCCCTTTCTTAATTTCGGCTTTGTACCCGTCGATCGACGGTTTCGATTCGAGGTCGATTTTGCCGTTCGCGGCGATGTTGCACTGCGCGATCGCTTCGCCGCCGACGACGTAACAAAGGGCCGCCGACGTTTCGCCGTCTTGCGTCATCTTCCAATCGCGGGAGTGTTGGAAGCGCCAAAAACCCTTTTGAGCGTTGTAATAGAGGCGCAACAACTCCGGCTCGACCGGGCCGCGGAGGTCGGCGACGACGGCGTCGGTCAACTTTTGCGGTTCCGGAAGGGGCGCGACGTTGATTTGAAGGGTCGCCGACCATTCGAGCCCCGGCGCCGCGACGCTCTCCGAACGGCGTTCGTCGACGCGGACGCCGAACCAAGTCAAACGGCGCGCTTTCAGGTCGAACTGGAAACGGCCTTCGAGGTCGATCGCGACGCTCGCGCCTTCGGACGCGCAAACCAACGTGCTGGGCGTCGGGTTCCCTTGCGCGTCCGGGTCGCCTTGCAGGTAAAGCTCGACTTCGGCGAAATCGTCGACGATCGACGTCAACGTCAGCCGCAACGTGTTGTTTTCGATCGCTTCGACGCCGAGAAGCGCCGCGAGAACGTCGTTCGGGACGCGCCAATCTTCGCCGAGTTTGACCGTTTTGTTCGGCAGGAGGCGGTCGAGGAGGACGGTGTTGAACGGGAGTTCGCTAAGGAGCGAATATTGTTCGCTTTTCATCGCGCCGACGGGGGAGTAAATCGTCGTTTTCTTACCGTCGAAATCGGAGACGATGAACTTGCGCGACGCGTCGAGGAGCGGACGGGCGACGCTCGCGCCGAACTTGCGCTTCATCCCGGCTTGTTCGTATTGACGGATCGAGCGAACCGGCCCGACCGGCGCGTACCGCTCGTATCGCTCTTCGTATTTGAAGCCGGCGACGACCTCCATCGGCGCGCGTTCGGTTTTGCCGTCAAAGGTCGTTTGAACGACGTCGCCGGACGCTTCGAGCGAAATTTCGACGACGTCCGCCGAACCGACCTGGCGAGACGACTGCAGGAGGCAAGACGTCGGCGCCGACGCGGCGCGTTTCGCGGGCGCTTGGGCGGCGAGGCGTTGCGACGGGAGCGGACGCGGCGACGGAACGGCGCGAGTCGGCGGCGCGGCGGCGCGGTTGCGCTTCGCGGGCGACGCGGCGGAGTTTTGCGTTCGAGAGCCGTTTGGCGTTTGATTGCGGAGCGCGGAACCGACGCGTTCGGCGAAGGAGCCGCGTTTCGAGTCGGCGTTTTGAGCGGTTGCGTCGCCGGGCGCGCAAAGGGCGGCGGTTCCGAGAATCGTCGTCGAAAGAAGGACGACGGCGGCGCGGCGGAACGAGCGTCGAGTCGAACGGAAAGCGCGATGCGTCATTGTATTAGTCTCCTGAATGTTCGTCGGGCGCGTCGACCGAGTCGAAGATCGGACGAGCGCAAGGGGGGAAGGAAACGGCGTCGAAGGAGTGAAACGAAGGACGTTAAACAGGGCGATTGGGTGAGGTTGGGGGAAACGGGCGTTCGGCGACGTTAAAGGGGGGACGGCTCCGTCGGGAGCGTCGGGAGGCGGAGGAGTCGGGCGGCGTTTTCGGTCGTTTGACGAACGACGTCGGCGACCGAGAGACCGCGCAGTTCGGCGATTCGCTTGGCGACGAACGCGGTCGTCAGCGGTTCGTTCCGTTCGAGCTTCCCGCGAAGCGGATGCGGCGTCAAAAAGGGCGCGTCCGTTTCGAGCAAGATTCGGTCGAGCGGCGCGACTCGGGCGGCCTCCGCGATTTCGGCGAACTTGCGGTTCGGGTAAGTAACGAACCCGCCGAAACCGAGGTAAAACCCGCGTTCCGTCCAAGCGAGCGCTTGCTCCGGCGTCCCGCTGAACGAGTGAACGACGCCGGGGGACGGCGCGTCGGACGTTAGGTTGGGTGAAATAGGTAAACTGGGGGGAACGAGCGAAGCGTCGGGCGCGGCGTCGGCGTAAAAATCGCGGAAAACGGCGTCCAAGTCGTCGTTCGCGTCGCGGCTGTGAATCAAGACCGGGAGCCCGGTTCGCCGACCGAGTTCAAGATGCTTAAGAAAAAGGGCGAGCTGGACGTCGAACGGCGCGTCGTCCCAATAACGGTCGAGCCCGGTTTCGCCGACCGCGACGAGCTTGGCGCCGTCGAGGGAAGGCGAAACGGCGTTGTTTGCGTTGTTTGGGTTGTTTGCGTTGTTTGCGTTGTTTGGGGTGAGCGCGTTGTTTGCGTCGAATTTGACGGCGGCGAGCGCTAGGCGTTCGATCGCTTCCCAATCGCCCGGCTCCGCCAACGCGGCGTGATTCGGGTGAATTCCGACCGCGGCGAAAAGAACGTCGAATCGGCGCGAGAGTTCGAGGGAACGCAACGACGATTCGAGGTCGACCGCCGGGCAAACCGCCGCCGCGACAAACGGGCGAAAAAGCGCGTCTTCGACCCGGCGTCCGCGGATTTCCGGAAAACGACCCGAGCGCGAACGGTCGACGACGTCGTCGAGGTCGGCGGCGAAAGCGTCCAAATTCAGGTGAGCGTGCGTGTCGACGAGGGGCAAAAAACGAACGGGCGCGGACATATGCGGCGTAAAACGGGGCGTTTGGGAAAGGAGGGGAAAAAAAGGAAAAAAAGCGACGTTGGGGAACGACGAGGAAGACGAACGACGGTCGGGAAAACCGGCGCGACCGGGAGAATCGGCGTTTTCCGAACGTTCCGTCGTTGGTAATAATCGACGCGACGCGGGCGGTTGTTGCGTTAAAATAAGAACAACCGTCAAATTTTTCAAAATTTTTTGTTTTTTCTTTTTTTTTCGCGTTTTTGCTTTTACAGTTGGCTGGTAGGCGCTTGACAAAGCGCTAAAATTATAAACGGCGCGGCGAACGTCGAACGAATTTTGCTAAATTTTCGTTTTTTTGAAAACTGGACGCGGCGTTAGGAACGCGCCGGCGATTTCCGGAACGTCGCCGGTTAAAAGCGACGGAAAAAGAACGTCGGAGCGAAAAGAGGAAAAGTTTCGCCGAAATCGATTAAGCGAGCGGAAAACGATTGTCGTCGGAGTCGGCGTTTGACGTCGCTTGAAACGGTTTCGAGGAAGGAAATTCAAATGTTGGTGCTTTCGAGGAAAAAGGGCGAGAGCGTCGTCGTTAACGGGAACATAACGATCGTCGTCGTCGACGTTCGGGGCGATAAAGCGCGTATTGGAATCGAGGCGCCCGCCGACGTCGCCGTTTATCGGAGCGAGATTTTGGCGAAAAGCGCGGCGACGAAAGACGGCGGAGCCGAAGCGGAGAAAGACGGCGGAGAAACGAGAAAACGCGGAAAATCGGCGAACGGTCGCGGCGCGAGAAAAAAGCCGTCGGTCGCGCCGTCCGGCGAAAACGCGGTCGAAACGCTTTATCTTTCGAGAGAATCCGAAGCATATCGGCTTGGCGACGCGGCGGAGGAAACGGCGAAAAACGACGAGCGCGACGCGACAAACGCCGATTTTGAAACGATCGTAATGAAAGACGACGTAAGATAGGCAAAATGGAGCGGTTGCGCGACAAAGGTAAACGGCGTTAAGTCAAAACTTGCGCTCGAGCGGCGTTGCGTAAAATTGTAAAAAACGTTAAAATTGAAAAAGTTTGAGCGGGATAACGACAGGTTGCGTCGCGTTTTTAACGAAAAAACGGACGAACGCGGCTTGGAACGGGCGTTGGTCGGCGTTTTAGGACGACGAGCGTTCGTTTGAAAAACAAAGACGACAAGAATTAAGAAACGCGCGTTCAAACGGACGGCGTTTCTTATTTTTTTGGATTAAAACGGGCAAAGGGCGAACGGACGATCGCGTCGGGAGGGAAAATGCGCGAAATTGCGGAAAACGCGTCGAGTTTAACGAATCGAACGGCGGCGAAAAACGGTTGGCGGCGAGGAATCGCGACGTTGGCGCTTGTCGTCGCCGGAGCGTTGGGGGGCTGGTCGGCGTTTCAATCAACGGCGACTGCGCAAACTCGGCAAACAGCGCAAGCGGCGTCGACGGGAGGAACGAGGTCGGCGGCGCAAACTCGGCAAACGGCACAAACTGCGTCGACGGGAGGGATGAAATCGGCGGCGCAAACTCGGCAAACGGCGCAAACTGCGTCGACGGGAGGGACGAAACCGGCGGCGCAAACTCGGCAAACGGCGCAAACGACGTCGACGGGAGGGGCGAAGTCGGCGGCGCAAACTCGACAAACGGCGCAAACTGCGTCGACGGGAGGAATAAAGTCGACTGCGCAAACTCGGCAAACGGCGCAAACCGCGTCGACGGGAGGGGCGAAGTCGGCGGCGCAAACTCGACAAACGGCGCAAACTGCGGAAAAAAATAACGCGTTAAGTTCGGCAAGCGAGGTCGACGGCGTTAACGAGGAAAAGTCGGCGGTCGAGGAAAACGGGGAAAATGGGGGAGACGGCGAACTCAGCGCGGAAGCGGTGCGCTCCGCCGTCGACGGCGCGATCGCTTTTTTGCGTCAAAAGCAGAAACCGAACGGCGAATGGGACGAGTATCCGGGGTATCGGCCGGGAACGACCGCCCTTTGCGCGCTCGCGCTCTTGAGCGCCGGGCTCGACAAAGACGACCCGACGGTCGCGAAAGCGCTTGAATTTTTGCGCGGTTTTTCGCCGAAAGAGCAAAATCAAACGTACCCGATTTCGCTGCAGACGATGGTCTTTTGTCTCGCCGACCCCGAAACCGACCGGGCGCGAATCGAGGCGAACGTCGCTTGGCTCGTCGAACGGCAGTTGAAAACGTCGAACGAATACGACGGCGGCTGGTCTTACGTCGGAATCGACCAAGCGTCGGAGCGAGCCGACAACTCGAACTCGCAGTTCGCCGTCCTCGCGCTTTACGAAGCGGAGCAAATCGGCGTCGCGATCGACGAGGCCGTTTGGAAGCGCGCCGAAAATTATTGGCTCCGAATGCAAAACGACGACGGCTCTTGGGGGTACCGCGCTTCGACGCTCAATCCGGAGGGGTTTCCGAGCGGATACGGCACCGGGAGTATGACCTGCGCCGGAATCGCGGCGTTGGCGATGTGTTCCGGCGTCCGCGAGGCGGCCCGAGCGCGCGTCGAGGGGGACGATTTCGTTTGCTGTCAAGACGTCGAGGACGAGATCGCCGTTCGGATTTCGTCCGGGCTCAACTGGTTGGGGAAGCATTTTAGCGCGCGAACGAACCCCGGTCGCGCCGCCGGAGCGGACACGTACTTTTTTTATTATTTGTACGGGCTCGAGCGTATCGGGCGGTTGACCGCGAACCGCTTCGTCGGGCGCAGCGACTGGTACCGCGAGGGGGCGGACGCGCTCCTGCGGCGCAAGGGAACTTTTTCGCAATTTTGGAACGCTCAAAAAGATTTGGCCGGGAACAACGCCGTTTCAACGTCGTTCGCGCTCCTTTTCTTGTCGAAGGGGCGTTGGCCGGTTCTCGTTTCAAAGTTAAAATACGGGGACGGGGAAAACTGGAACGCTCATCCGAACGACTTAGCCCGGTTGACGCGCCGCGTCGAACGGGAATGGAAGACGAATCTCGTTTGGCAAACGATCGACGTTCGGAGGGCGACGCTCGACGACTTGTTGCAGACGCCGATTTTATCGATTAGCGGAACGGAAACGCCCCTTCCAAACGACGCGGAGGAAAAGCGGCTCTTTATCGAATTGTTGCGCGGTTATTTGGAGCAAGGCGGCTTCATCTTCGCGGAAGCGATCGACGGCGACGTTTCGTTCGAGCGCGGTTTTCGGGAACTGATCGCGGAAATTGCGGCGCAAGACGGCGGCGAATTGCGATTGCTCGAGCCGGAACATCCGATTTGGACGGCGGAAAAAAACGTCGCGCCGGAGCGGGCTCGTCCGATTTGGGGACTCGATTTCGGGTGTCGGACGAGCGTCGTTTTCGTTCCGGCTTACCGTCCGACGTCGGGAGCGAACGGCGAAGCGCCGAGCGTTTTCGACGACCGACCGTCGTTGTCTTGTCTTTGGGAAGCGTCGAAACCGTTCGAACGGAGTCGCGGAAACGGCGCTTTGGGCGATTTGGGGGCTTTAGCGAATGGTCAAAGCGGCCAAAACGGCCAAAATGAGCAAAATAGCCAAAATAGCCAAAGCGGCCAAAATGCCGAGAACGGGCAAGGCGGCGAAAGCGGAACGACGGCGATTTCGGCGAACGCGGCGGCGGAGATCGAAACGGCGTTTGCGATCGGGCTGAACGTCTGCGCGTATGCGACGAACCGCGAAATGAAGTTTAAGGAGGAGATTCCCGCCGACGTCGCCGCCGAGTTGGAGAAGACGAAGGGCGTCCGCAACAGCCTTTTCGCGGCGATTCTCGAATGCGGGGGCGGCTCCTCCTGCGCTCCGCGGGCGATTCCGAACCTGATGAAGGCGGTTCGCGTTAATTTGGGGATTCCGGCGCAACTTTACGTTCCGCGAGCGTCGGCCAAGCGCGACGATTTGTTCAATTATCCGACCCTCTTTATGCACGGGCGGAACGCGTTTTCGTTCGGAAAAGAGGAAAGAGAACGATTAAGGCTTTATTTCGAACGCGGAGGATTTTTGTTCGCGAACGCCGTCGGTTCGTCGAAAAAGTTCGAGGAGGCGTTTTTGGCGGAGATCGCGGCGATTTTGCCGAACGCGGAACTGGTCGACGTTCCGGCGGACGACCCGATTTTTACCGGGCGATACGGCGGTTTTAAGATCGAGACGCTGCAATATCGAACGCGAAAAGTCGAAAACGGACGAAAAACGACGGCGACCGTCGTCGAAGGGCCGCCGCGCTTGAAGGGCGTCGCGCTCGACGGACGTTGGGTCTTGCTTTACTCGCCGGACGACGTCGCTTGCGCGTTGGAAAACGTCGCCGCGGCGAATTTCGACGGTTTGACGCAAAAAAGCGCGTTTCGGTTGGCGACGAACATCCTGTTTTACGCGGCGGAGTCGTTTTGACGGTCGTTAAAAAACTTTGTTTAGTTAAAATAGGTAAAAACGGTTGTTCGCGTAAAAGGTTTAAAGCGTTTCGGATAAAGCGCGGCGGACGTTTCGCGGCGATAAAAACGTTAAAAAAGGGAATAAAGACGCGAATAATGAAGAAAAAGGAGAAAATTTGACGCCCCCTCCTTGCGCTTATTGCGTTCGGGGGTAAAATTGGTAAGATTAGAAGCGGGCTTGCGTAAAGCTCGCTTTCCCGCCCAAGTAGACGCTTCGGGAGCGGACGCGTTCTCGAAAACGTCGATTTTGTCAATATATATTAATAGCGCGTCGTTTTTGAGTAACGAGCGAAGTCAACGGACGCGGCGCAGAGCCGACGCGTCCCTTTCGAAACGAGTCGAGTCGTCCTATGTTTGAGTCCTTAACCGACCGATTAAGCGCCGCGTTCCGCGCGATGACGGGGCAAGGTCGCCTTACCGAATCGAATATTCGCGAGGGGATGAACCTCGTTCGTCAAGCGTTGCTCGAAGCGGACGCGAACGTCGAAACGACGCGCAAGTTCGTCGATTCCGTTCAAGAAAAGGTTCTCGGGCTTGAAGTTTCGCGCGCGTTGAACCCGACGCAACAAATTTTGAAGATCGTCAACGACGAGTTGATCGCGCTGATGGGCCCGGTCGACCATTCGCTTCCGGAAAAGAAGCCGTTCGCGACGATTATGCTTTGCGGGTTGCAAGGGTCGGGTAAAACGACGAGTTGCGGCAAACTGGGGAAACGCCTCTTGGCCGCCGGTCGCAAACCGATGTTCGTCGCCGCCGACTTGCAGCGTCCCGCCGCTATCGACCAGCTGGAAGTCTTGGGCGGTCAGCTCGGCGTTCCGGTCTTCGTCGATCGCGAATCGAAAGACCCGGTCGACGTTTGCCGTCGCGCGCTGAAAGAGGCGAAGGACAAGGGCGTCGACGTCGTTATCCTCGACACCGCCGGGCGCTTGCACGTCGACGAAGAGTTGATGGCGCAACTGAACCAAATCGAGCGCAAAGTCCAGCCCGACCAAGTTTACTTCGTCGTCGACGCGATGACCGGGCAAGACGCGGTCAACAGCGCCAAAGCGTTCAACGAAGCGCTCGAACTCGACGGCGTTATTTTGACGAAGCTCGACGGCGACGCTCGCGGCGGCGCGGCGCTTTCCGTTAAATCGGTTACCGGCG
>JAFSDX010000221.1 GCA_017436025.1 Thermoguttaceae bacterium | reverse complement strand
GCCGACGCCCGCCGACCCCGCCGCGCAACCGCCGACCCTCGGAGCCGTTTCCCTCCCGAGCGCCCCGGTCGCCGACGAAATCGACGGCGCCGTCGTCGAAATCGCCGACGCGTCCGCGCCGACCCTCGAAACGGTCGCGTTCCGCTTTCCGACCTCCGACGCCGCCGAAAAAACGCCCCGCTTCCGCGAAGTTTCCGCCAATCTCGACGGCGACAATAACGGCGACGACGGAAACGCGACGCTCGTTCCCGCGACGCCGGAAGCCGGAACGCCGTTCGAAGCGCGCTTCGCGCTGACGACGCCGAACCGCGGCGATCAAGAAAAAACGCGAACGCTCAACGAGGAAAAGAACGAAGAAAAGATCGTCGTCAAACTCGTCGCGCGCCCCGGTCTCGACCTCCTGTTGCCGGACGGAACGCGGCGCGCCGACGTCGCTTATCCCGCCGCGCCGCTCGCCGAACTCGCCGACGTCGTTTACAAAGTTCGCCTCGTCGCCGACGCGCCGGGCCCGAAAGCGCTCGTTTTTTACGCGTTTCGGGAAAACGGCGACCTGTTAACGACCGACGTTCTCCCGATAACGGTCGCCCAACCTGCGCAAAACGCCGCGAACGCCTCGTCCTCCGAGAACGCCCCAAACGCGCCGATCGCCCCCGACGCCCAAACCGCCCCAAACGCGCCGATCGCCCCCGACGCCCAAACCGCCCCAAACGCGCCGATCGCCCCCGACGCCCAAACCGCCCAAAACGCGCCGTCTTCCCGTCTTTCGGAGGAAAGCGCGAGCCTGTTTCCGCAAAAACTTCCGGTCGCCGAACGTCGCTCGGACGGTTCCGTCGGCGCCGCGACCGAAAAAGCGCGCGTCGGCGTCCCGTTCGTTTATCGAGCGGTCGTTCGCAACTTTGAGGAGTTCGCGATCGAACCGAACGAACTCGACGTCGCGCTCGTCCTGCCGCCCGAACTCGCGTTCGCGAACGCCGACGCTTCCGCTCCGACGCAAAACGCCCCCGCGAACGTCGAATCGAACCGCCGCGCCGTCTTTCGACTCGGCAAACGATTGGCGCCGCGCTCCGAATTCGAACTGAACGTCGACCTCGCCGCCCAAGCCCCCGGCGTCGTCGAGCTGGAATTCGAACTGCTCGACGCGACAACCGGCGCCCGACTCGCTTCCGGACGGCGGTCGCTCGAAATCGTCGCGGCCTCCGCCGCCCCCGCGAACGAAACGAAAAAGCCCCGATAAGACGCAAAATCGACAATACCGGACGGCGAGGCGGCTTAAAACGCCGAAACAATTTTCAGCGCTCCTTTACGCGAACGGCAAAGCGCGCTATACTCTAAAGAAATGAAATTAGGCGGCGTCCGAGCGAACGTTGGCGGACGCTCGGCGGCGCCGCCGTCTTATTTTCTCGATTTAAACGCGCATCGATATGACTGAACAAAATTCGCCGCGACGCGTCGTCGTTACCGGTATGGGCGTCGTCAGTTCGTTGGGAACGACTCTCGAAGAACTTTGGCTCGGCTGCCGCGAAGGACGCTCCGGCGTTCGGTCGACGAAAGCCGACGAGCCGTATCCGGTTTCGCACGTCGCGCCCGTCGATCAATTCACCGGCAAGATTCAAGATTTCGGCGAACTCCCCGACGCGAAAAAGAAAACGATTCGCAAAGGGATCAAGTTAATGTCGCGCGAAATTCAGCTCGCCGTCGCCGCCGCTCAAAAAGCCCTCGCCGACGCCCGTTTAGACGAAGCGCGCGAAGCCGGGCTCTTTCCGCCGCGTCGCGTCGGCGTTTCTTTCTCGTCCGACTATATTTATACGACGTCGAAAGAGTTGGTCGACGGAATCCTCGCCTGCCGCGCCGACGACGGTTCGCTCGAGACGCCGCGTTGGCCGCAAGACGGCTTGCCGAAAATGACGCCCCTTTGGCAGCTGAAATATCTCACCAATATGCCGGCGAGCCATATGACCATTTACAACGAGCTTCACGCGTCGGCGCACGACGTTACCAACCGCGAAGCGTCGTTCGGCGTCGCGCTCGGCGAAGCGATCGAACGCGTCAAAGCCGGGAAAGCGGACGCGATGCTCGTCGGCGCGACCGGTTCGCGTCTCGAATCGATTCGGCTCGCCGCCTTCTTGAAAGAAGGCGAATTGAGCGCGTCCCTTCTCGACCGCTCGACCGAAAGCGTTTCGCGCCCGTTCGACAAACGCCGCGACGGCGCGATTCCGGGCGAAGGTTCCGCCGCGCTCTTTATCGAATCCCTCGAATCGGCGCAACAACGGGGCGCGACGATTTACGCCGAAGTCGTCGGCGGCGTCGGACGCGGTTCGTTCCGGCACGCTCGCGACGTCGACGGTTGGACGTCGAACGATTGTCAAATCGCGCAAACGTTCGAAGACGCTCGCGACTCGATCGTTTTGGCGCTCCGCGCGCTTTTCCGCAAGTGCGGGATTTCTCCGAGCGACGTCGGTTTCATCGACGCGAACGCTCGCGGCGACGTTCGGCTCGACGCGGCGGAAGCGGCGGCGTTGCGCGAAGTTTTCGGCGACGCGCTCGACTCGACCCCGACGACGGCGTTGGCCGGACTCCTCGGGAACCCCGGTTGCGGTTCCGGCGCGATCCAAACGGTCGCGGCGATTTTAGCCCTTCGCAACAACGCGCTCGTTCCGGTCGCGAACCTCGAAGAGCAAGACCCGGCTTGCCCGGTTTCGGCGGTTCGCGAATTCGGCGGCCCGACCGGCGATTCGTTCGTCAAAATTTGCGCCCAAAACGTCGGCCAAGCGTCCGCGATTTACGTTAAGCGTTACGTCGACTGATTAACGACGCGCCGTCCGCCGCTTCGCCGTTCTTCTTCCTTAATCTTCGCCCTTTCGTTCGTCGCGAAAGGGCTTTTTTACGCGCTCTTCCCAACTCAACCAACTCAACCAACTCAACCAACCCAACCAACTCAACCAACTCAACCAACTCAACCAACTCAACCAACTCAACCAACTCAACCAACTCAACCACCTCAACCAACCCAACCAACCCAACCCAACCAACTCAACCAACTCAACCAACCCAACCAACTCCACCAACTC
>JAFSDX010000220.1 GCA_017436025.1 Thermoguttaceae bacterium | reverse complement strand
CGATACGATTCGCCGCGGGTGCGGACTTGTCGAGGAAGCGCTTGAACGGCGAGAGACAAGTCCGGTCTGCGATTGGGCGCGAAGCGGAAGCGCGACGCTTCGTTTCGCCTGCGGTTGCGAGCTTCGACTTGACGCCGTCCCCGGCGAGTTCGAGGAGCATACGGCTTACGACGGTTACGAAGGCAGCGAGTTCGACGAAGAGGAAGACAAGGAAGCGGCGTTCCGTTCGACCGCCCCCGCTGAGTTTCTTTTGTGCGACAAGCATCGCCCGACGTTCGACAATCCGCCGGAGAACAAACTGCTCGACCTGCAACTCGATTATGTCGAGCGGTATTACAATCTCGAATCGCCGACGACGCTTCGCGCGGCGTTGTTTTTTCGTCGCGCCCTTCGCGGCGACGGGGCGGACGAACGGGTCGCGTTAGATAAGAATTTTCACAACCTCGCGGAATTCCTCGCCGCGAAGAAACGGGAGGGTTTGACCGGTTGCGAAACGCTCGAAGACGAAATGCGACGCGTCTTCCCGGACTTCCGGGAAATCGAGATCGTCAAGACGAAGTTCGGCGAGGAGACCGTCGTCGACTTCCTCGGCGCGGAGCCGGTCGACCTTTGCGGAATCCGCCCGAGCGAACTGGCGTTCCTCGCGTTTCTCGCGTCGGTAATCGATATGCGACGAACGACGCCCTTCCGCAAGACGAACTACCTGTTCTATCCCGACGTCGAGCGTTATTTGCCGCCGGTCGCTTACGGTTCGTTTTTTCGGCTTCTGAGCCATACGCAACAGAACGTCGTCGCGACGACGACCAATCCGGAATTTGCCGCCGCCGCTTACCAAGCCGCCTTCGCCAAGCCGCGGATTGCAACTTCGTTTACTGCGACGCCGAACGCAACGCGGACGGAAAGATCGTTCTTCGCCAACGGAAGTTAAGCGACGTTTTCGGCGAGCGTTTCGGCGTATTGTTGCAACGACGGCGCCGCCGCAAGAGTTGGAGCGCGAAGCGTTTGGGCGTCGCGAGTTGCGCGTCGAAGCGGAGGAACGGTTGGCGTCGAGGTTTCCGGTTTAACGGCGGCGGTAAACGGAGCGAACGTCGAAAAAGAAAGGCGGCCCTAACGCGAGCCGTCTCAAAGCCGCTAACCCCGGAAGCGCGTTTCAACCGCGACGTTTCGCCGCGAGCGTTTCGACCGCCGCCTTTAACGACAGTTCGCGAATCTCCGCCGCCAACGGTCGCCCCGGGTCGACCGCCGCCAAAATTTGAGCGTATTCGTCGTCGTTGTAACTAATCACAATACGGCGCTTACGTAAACTGCGAACCTCGATTTTCTCGTAGGCCGACGCGTCTTTCGAAAAGCGTTCCGGAGCGCCGACGCTTGCCAAGTAGCGGTCGCACTCGGCGTCGATACGCGCTTGAAGGGCGCCGTCGCAAAGGTCGTAATCTTGCCGCATTACGGCGATAACTTTACGGTCCATCGCGTTCATTTTTGTTCGTCTCCTCGCGTCGTTTTGAGGTCGTAAAGTCGCGCGACGTAATCTTGCATCGCTTTATGCGCGACCGTCATTTCGTCCCAAATTTGCGCCATTTGCGGCGACGAGTAACGATATTTGCCCGCCAACGCCAACGCGTTCAAAAAAGCCTCGCCGCCCGGCGCCTCTTCGCGAATCGCGCGATTCAACGCTTGCGAATATTTTACGTTTCCATATTTTTCGCGTAACTCTTTAATCGGCATTGTTTATCTCCTTGGCAAAGAAGGGAAGGCCGCCGGGCCCGAAAGGACGTCGACGACCTTGGAACTTACGTTATTCCTCGAACAAAAGTTCGTCCTTGATTTCGACGATTCGCAAACCGCCGTCCGGGCGAGTCATTACCGTTTTGGAACAGTCAAAAACGGCGCCTCCTTCCGGAACGACGAGCTTAGCTAACTCGCGATCTGCGGTTCGGGCGACAAAGTCGCAATGTTCGTCGAAAACTTCGAAACGGTAAAACGCGCGTTCTTTCATAATCAAACTCCCATAAAAGGTGTTTTAAGAGCGCCTTGCAAAACCTGCCCTTGTAAGTTGCAACGTTATTATTGCATACTCGGAGAGAATGTCAAGAGATGACGCGGAGAATCTCGTCCGCGTTGTCGGCAAGGCGCGAGAGCCGCGGGCGCGGACGGAAAAACGGGCTTTCGCTAACGAACGAAAAGCGACGGCGTCGAGCGCGAACGTCGTTCGAATTCTTTTGCGAACGTAGCGCCCGGAGCGTTGCAATCGCCCTTTTGGTCGCCCCGACCATTTGAGCGTTTTCGACAAAATTCCGGACGCGGCAAACAACGGTGGTAAATTCGCCGGAGCAACGCCGCGCGGCTCCGGGAAGACGGCGAACCGAGCGGGCGGACAGCGCGTTTCCGGCGTTCACACGGACGTCGTTTGGAACAACGACGTCGCCGTCCTTCCGACGACCCCGAATAATATCGCGTCCGGTTCGGTTTTGCGCTACGCCGGTATCGAGGAGGGACATATCCGCGGGATGAAACTCAAAAACAAGGCGTCCGGCGAGAACATGCGACCGACTCTTTGCGTCGTCGACGACCTTCAAACGGACGAATCGGCGCGGAGCGACGAGCAAATCAAGAAGCGTCTCAACAATATCTTCAAGGCGATCCTTAATTTGCCGGGTCCGGGAGAGGAAATTACCGTCTTTTGCCCTTGCACGGTCATCGAGCGCAACGATTTAGCCGACCAACTCCTCGACCGCAAGCTTGTCCCTGGGGGAAAGGGGAGCGAATCAAGACAAATCTCTTAAGCGTTTTCCGGACAATATGGAGCTTTGGACGACCTATTCCGAGACGCCAAACAAGGAATTCCAAGAAGACGGCGACGGAAGCGGCGGGCGACAGACGCGGGCGCGGAGGTCTCTTGGCCGGAGCGATACGGCAAAAACGAGGTTTCCGGGCTGCAATTCTGCATAAACAAGTATTTCGAGAACGAATGGGCGTTTATGTCGGAGTTTCAGCAGGAGCCGAAGACGGTCGACCTCGGCGACGAGCAGTTGACGCCCGCTCATACCTTCGCGAAACTGAACAATCGTCCGCGTTTTGAGGTTCCGATTGCCGCGAACAAGGTAACGGCGTTCGTCGACGTGCAGAAAGAGGCGCTGTATTACGTCGTGTGCGCTTGGTCGGACGACTTTTCGGGTCAGTTGCTCGATTACGAGACGTTTCCGAAGCAAAGACGGCTCCATTTCGAGTCGAACGCGCTCAATCCGAAGCTCTCGGACGTCTTTCCGCGCGACGGTTTGGAGGCGCGACTGCGCAAAGCGTTCGAAATTTGGTCGGAAACGGTCCTCGGACGCGAGTACAAGCGGGAAGACGGGTCGATTTTGCGGGTTGGCAAGCGCTTAATCGACGCAAGTTGGGGCGAATCGACCGCGACGGTCGACAAATTCTGCCGCGAATCGAAGTTTTCGCCGATTTTAACCCCGTCGCACGGGAAATTCTTGGGCGCGCAACACAAACCGCCGGCGTCCGGAACCGAAAGTCGGGGGAGGCGCGCGGGCGGTATTACCCGAACAACCGCAACCAGCGCGCGGTCAGGTACATACTTTTCGACGCGAATTACTGGAAAACGTTCGTTTACCGCCGCATTTTGACGAGCGTCGGCGACTCCGGGTCGTTGGAAATCTTCGGAAACGACGTAAGAGAACACGAACTCCTCGCCCGCCGCCTTTCGAGCGAGATTTGGACGCCGACGATCGGGCGCGATCGCGTGTCCGTCGCGCCGAACGAGAAAGGGAAGCGCTGGTTCGACGGTTTGGTCGGCGCCGCCGTCGCCGCGAACGAATTGGGCGCGACCCGATCCGAATTTTACGCCGCAAACAACCGAACGCAACGAACGATCTCCTTCGCCGAAGCGAGTCAAGCCGCCGTTAACGCGGAAAACGAGTCGCGCCGCCGACCAACCGTCGCTCCGCCGCCGTCGAACGACGCGCAATCGGGTTACGCTTCGACGTTCAGCTTCGCCGACGCGTCAAGAGAAGCCGTCGGCGGGTGGTTTTAACGGGGAGCAAGGACGTTTACCGCGCGGAAAATCCGTCCCGCGCCGCGACAATCTCTTTAACAAGGCGATAAACTGTCGTGCAACGCATCTCGGACGGTTTGCTTTTAACGGCGCGTTCGTTGCGATGTTTCGTTTCGGCGTTTTGCAACGCCGCGCGTTCGTCGCCTTTGTTTTTTAAAACGTCGTACAAGTTTTGAACGTTTTTCTTGTATTCAAAATTTGCGCGCCCTTTAAACAACTTCTCAAACGCCGCGACGCATTCCTTGGAGGATTCGTAATTAGGAACGGAACCCGCGGTAAAATATCCTGCGAGCCAAAATTCAAAACAAGGATTCGACCAACCGACGGCGATTCCTTGCCTTTCCGCGTT
The DNA here is from genome assembly GCA_017436025.1 of Thermoguttaceae bacterium. Classification (GTDB taxonomy): domain Bacteria; phylum Planctomycetota; class Planctomycetia; order Pirellulales; family Thermoguttaceae; genus RUG369. The sequence goes on along the minus strand of JAFSDX010000220.1, from coordinate 3,991 downwards.
GGCGACAATTTCGTCAAAGTTAGGAACTTCGTCGCGGTCGAACACAATCCAGTACCGTCGTAAATCGAGAGATTGGCGCAGCTCTTGAACTTTGGGAAGAAGTTTTTGCGGCGCTCCGACGCTAGCAATTGTAATCGAACTCCGAACTTGTTGCGGCAACGTTCTTTTTAATCCTTCAAAATAATTAACTTCCGTTTGCTCTCCGTCGGTAATAATATAATAAGCGTCCATTCCTTGGGGGCGAACGTTTGTTCGGCGCGGTCTGCGACGATCGCCGTTGCGCTTATTCATGCTCATCGGAGTTCTCCTTTGGCTCGACGGGACGAAACGCGGTTAATCTGGGAATCGCTCCATAGTTTCCGTACAGGTAATTTTCAAGATAGTTAGGGCGTTGGTCGTCTTGTTGAAATTCCGCTAACGAATAAAGGGTCGACGCGCCCGACTTGTCTTTTTCGGCGAACCAAACTTCGTCCCGATGAAGCAAATGACAGTCGAGGAGCCAGGGTTCGTGCGTGGTGAAAACAAGTTGCGCTCCGTTAGGATTTTGACGAGGGTCGAGGAACGACAACAAGACGCTTCGCTGTAACAACGGGTGCAACCGCGAGTTAAGTTCGTCGATGAAAAGCAGGGAACCTTTGTCGAATACTTCGCGGAGATAGCGATAAAGCGCAAGCATCTTTTGCGTTCCGTCCGATTCCTCCGTCATTGGAATAAAAGTTAACTCGTCGGAACCGGCGGTTTTGTGGGCGGCGAACAGGTTGATAATCGTTCCCTTTTTCTCCGTTTTGACTATTTCGTATCTTGTCGCAACGATCGACGGATCAAAGGTTTGAAGGAAAGGCGCAACCCCTTTGAAGAAGGTTTCCCTCTCTTCGTCTCGCTCAAAGCGCGGAAAAGTGCGAGACAAAACCCAATTTTCTTCCGGCAGTCCAAAAGAAAGAACGTCGGACGATTTAAAAAAATCTCTGACGACTTTCAAGGGGTCTATATTTAGCTTCGCGCCCGCCGAAACAACCAACGTTTCCTTTCGGAACGTAATCTCAAGCATATCGCGCGTCGGTTTTGTGAAGCTGTCTAAATCAACGGATTTTCCTTTGCGATAGAAAACTTGACAAAACTGGTCTTCCGGCGCGTTTTTGACGTTTAGCCACTCCTCGTCGACTCCGTCTTCTCCAACGGTAAAGCCATAGTTGTAAGTTTTTCCCGGTTCGCCGGAAACAAGAAAGTAAACTTCAAAGCTCGTTTTTACGTCTTTCGAGACGGCGTCGAAAAGGAAAGGGCGGGGAAAAACTCGGCTTTGCAAATGTTCGCCGTCGTCTTCAAAATTGTGGGAATTGCAAACGTACCATCCCATCGACTGAAACGCTTTAACAACGTTCGACTTGCCGCCGCCGTTCGCGCCGTAGATCGCGGCGGCGCGAAGAACCTTTTCGCCGTCGACGGAAACGTAACGTTCGACGTCGGCTTCTTCCGGCAACTCCGCCGCCGTCAAGTCGAGCGTCGCCTCGTCGCGAAACGACCTGAAATTCTGAAACGTAAATTGAAGCAACATAACGCAAGGCTCCTTGTTATTTCTCCGATACGAGCTATGTTATTTTAATCGATTCTACGACGATAAGCAAGAGTTTTTATGAAATTTATTGGTAAAATATAGGCAAATTCGACGAGCGGTTTTAATGATTTATAGAATTGAAAGGGAGAATATATGGAATTGCGGAAAGAAACGGAAGCTCTTTTGGAGAAAAGTATCGGTATAACCTTGGAAGAACTCGCCCGAATGGATTACGACGAGGAAATCGCGTTCGTCGAAAAGAAACTCGGTCGCCCGCTTGAGTTTCCCCCCGGAATTAATTTAAGCAAACCGCAACCGCGCAATATCCTCCTATCGCGCGGTCGCTTTCTTATTAACAAAGAGTCGAGAATCCGTTTTAAGCTCTTGTGTAAACTCTTATCGGCGTTGCGGTTAAAAGCGTTTAAGTCTAAATTAAATCGTCTCCGCGTCGTCGCCAAAGACTAAATCGATTTCTTCGTTGTAAAGTCGAATCGACTCGTCGATAATCTCGTTGGTCGGCGTCCCGTCTTTTAAGTCGTCGATTTTAAACGGGACGGACGAAACCGACCTGTCGTTATTGAGCGACAACATAGGAATATTGAGCCCGTGTTTGCGAGCGAGAAGTTGCGCCTTCTTGATCGTGAAATAGGAATGCGTCGCGACGAATATTTGAATTCCGTACTCGGCGAGACGGTAAAAAATATCCCAAAGTCGCGAAACGTCGGACGGGCAAATCCCGGCTTCCGATTCGTCGAGAAGGAGGACGGGCCCGAGTTTAAAGCGCGCGTCAATAAGAGCCAACGAAGAAGCGCGAGTTTCTTCGTTCCTTCGCCGACCAATTCAAGCGGATAACGGCAACCGTTCTTATCGAAGAAATACCAAGAATGCGAATTAACGCACATTTTCGCTTGTCCTCCGGCAATCTTTTTTAAATCGGCGCAAATCTTTTTCATCTCTCGCGGACACTCTTCGAAGAGCGCCGGTTGAAGGTATTGCGCCAAATCGCAATACCTTCAACCGAATCCATACCAAATAGGATAATCTCGTTCGCGCGTTTCCCGAATGAGACGACCGAGCGTAAGGATTTCTTTCGCCGGGATAAAGATCGAATCTTCTTGGTAGACGTTGCGGTCGGCGACAAGCGAAACGCTTTTGAGCGCGTCGCTTTTGGCGGCGATTTGAAAACTCAATCGTTCTTCGCCGAGGTCGACGGCGACGCGCAATCCGTCTTTTTCCCCTTTGCGAACGAGGTCGCCGAGCTTGTCGCCTTGAAACGTTCGGCGGAGTTGGTCGCTTAAAACCGCCTCCAACGCGTCCGGTTCCGCGCCGCGCTTGAATCGTTCGAGCGATTTTAACGACGCGTAAATCGCTTTCAGCAAAAGAGTTTTGCCGGTTCCGTTGCGCCCGATAATCAAATTGATCGACCCGACGTTCGACCATTCGAGATAATCCAAAGGCCCGAGGTTGTCGAGCCGAACGCGCGTAACGACTTTGTTAAACATTGCGTCTCCTTGTTTTATTCCTTAAACGTCCAAACGTTTTTCTCGACGATCTCGGAAGCGACGCCCGCCGCGAGGAGTTGTTCGCAAAAGAAACTCAAACCGTCTTTTGCCGACGCGTCTTCCGTTCTTTTCATCTTATTAAACAGCCGTTCCATCCAATCCTCGATCGCTCCGACAAGAATCCAAGGACAATAAACTTCGCTCCCGAATTTGAGTCCGTAGCTCGCGTCGGTTTTAATACCGCGCGGCAAGACTTGCCATTCGCCGTCCGCCTGCGTCCAAGCGAACCAAGTTTCATACTCCGGCGCCAAGCGACGCCAACATTCCGTCGGCTTGAACGCGATGTAAACTTCGCGAATCTTCTCGTTCATATTTCCGCCTCTTATTTGAAGAATTCGTCTTCAATCACCCAATAGTCTTCTTTGTCGTCGTAAACGTATGCGGAAAACTCCTCGACGAAACCGAGACGCTTCATCTCTTGCATGAACTCGTAAGGGTTGGAGAACCTTGCCCAGCTTCGCGTGAAAACGTCGCTCGCATTGGCGAACTTATTGATTTCTTCCGCAACGACGCCGACGGTTTCGTTAAAGGCGTAAGAAGAGAAAGAAGGGAAGAGCGACGCGTCGGACTCGTACAGTTGAAGAGTGTATCCGTCTAGAAACGACGTCTCTTCCAGCAACGCGCGCCCCGGCTTGAAGTTAAACATTGCGACCGGTTTGTTTCTCATTCCGATTCCTCCGCGTCGAATTCTACTTCTTCGAAAAACCTATCCGAGATACGAGCGTCGTAAAGTCTTTTAGGGCGTGTTGTCATTAACGTTTAAGTAAAATAACGATTGTTACAAAGTTTAAAAACGCCGAAAACATAACGTCGAGTTTATCGTAACGCGTCGCGATTCGTCGGAAGTCCTTGATACGACGAAAGAAACGCTCGACTT
>JAFSDX010000017.1 GCA_017436025.1 Thermoguttaceae bacterium | reverse complement strand
CGACTTCCAGCGCGCCTCTTTCAGGTCGGCGGAAACGACTTGACGCGTTCCCTCAACGCAACCGAGCGAGCGGAGGAAGGTCGAAACGGCGGCGCCGACGCGGTCGGTCGGGCCGACGCGCCAAGAGTCGAGGCAGTTTTTCCCGATCATAAAGCCGAACGTTTCCCCCTCCGCGTCGAGGAACGACAAAATCGCCGTTTCTTCCGGGAGGCGTTTTTGAACGTCGGCGGCGCTAAGGGACGGCGGGAAAACGTTCGGAATGTAATCGCGTCCGGCGACGACGCAACGGAACGCGGCTTCTTGCTCCGTCGCGAGTTTGTCGAGCCGAGCGAAAAGTTGCGTTTGACTGTCGCGACCGTCGGCGTCGCGGGGAACGGTCGGGAGCGCGTCGAGCGCCGCGGCGACTTCCTTCGACGCTTTCAACGACGCTTCGAGCGCCGGATAACGGAGGAGAATCGCTTGGCGCGCCGTTTGGTTCGCCGTCGTCAAAAGGGCGTCGTCCGCCGTCAAGAGGTAGCGGAGCGAAACCAAGCGCCCGCCGTATTTTTGCGTCGCGTAAAAACGTTCGCGGCGGATCCGTTCGGCGACTTCGAACGCCTTGTCTTTGAGGTCGCGCTCGAAGAGGAGACGGAACCAACGCTCGTAAGCCTCCGGCGGCGCGATCGAACGAATCGCGATCGACTCGGTCGGGCGGAAGCCCCAATCGACGGCGGTCGGCTCGCGGAGAAGGACGGCGTAAAGGTCGGCGGCGTTGCGCGGCGTGATCGGGCCGTTCGACGAAAGACCGCCCGCGACGTAACGGTCGAGACGGCGGAGCTGGAGCGCCCAAGTCGAACGGAGGCGCTCGCCCTCGACGACGGTTTTGAGGGCCGCGTCCCCGGCGGCGACGTCGCCGTTCGCGTAATGAACGAGCGCTTGCAGGTAGTTCCAACGGTCGGCGGCGCGGCTCGAGCGGAGACCGCGACCGGTCGTCGCTTTCATCGTCGCGTTGAGGGCGCCGAGCGCGGACGCGGCCGCCTTCGTTTGACCGGCGGCGAACATATCTTCCGCGACTTCGAGGCCGAACGACGTCGATTCGAGCGCGAGCTTGTGCGACTTCGCCCAAAGGTAAGCGTTGCGCAAAACCGGGTCGGGGTCGCCGGAACCTCCGCGGGCGGCGCGGCGGGCGTTCGCGTAACGGCGGAGCGACTCTTCGACGAGCAAACGGTCGCCGTAATGGAACGCGGAAATCGACGCTTCGTAGTAACATTCGGCGGCTTCGCGCGGCTTTTCGGCGGCGAGGTAAAGGTTCCCGAGTTCGTAAAGCGCGACGCCGGTGAATTGATGGTCGTATTGACCGTTCATTAGGAGCGCTTCGCCGAGAACGCGGCGCGCGTCGTCGTCGCGACCGTTTTGAACGAGCGCGATTCCGAAAAGAACGTCGAGCCAAGTGATCGACCAATGGTTCGGCGGAACGGAGCGTTTCGCGTAAAGATTAAGAATCTCTTCGCTCTTCGGGTCGAACGGCGCGAGCGGGCCCAAAATTTCGCCGCGACGGCGTGTCGCGAGCATCGTGCAACGGATGATTTCGGCGGCGTCGATCGAAACGGCGCGCTGCTCCATCATCGCGCCCCCTTTTTTGAGGCGGTCTTGAGTGATTTTGTCGCCGACGACGATCGTCGCTTTAGGAGGGAAAACGCCGAGCGGGACGACGCGCCGACTCGCGCCCCAAGGGGACGCCGGCTTCGCGACCGTCGAAACGCCGCTTGCGTAAGTAACGCGGGAGAGCCATTTCGGGTATTGGAGCGAAAGGGCGAGGGCCGCGTTGAAGTTTTTCAGCGCGTCGTCGAGTTCGCCCGCTTGGTAACAGGCTTCGCCGAGCATCGCGTAATAGCAAAGGGAGTCGAGCCATTGGTCGGTTCCGAGGCGGACGGCGTCGCGCAGTTCCTCTTGGTAAAAGAGCGCGGCTTTGGTGAAGTCGCCCTCTTCGAGCAACTTGACGCCGCGATAGTAGCGGTCGGATGGGATCGGGCGAATATCGGCGCGACCGGCTTCGCGGCTTCCGGTTCGGACGGGAGGGGAGCCGGGGCCGCGACGCGGCGGGGCGGTTTGCGCGAACGCGTCGACCGACGCGGCGGCGAAGAGCGCGAAGATCGCGACGAAGGAAAAGAAGCGAGAAGAGCGCGACATAGCGAGACTCCGATAAAATATTTTTGAAACGACGTCGTTGTTTTTGTTTGATTTAGGCGGTCGACGGCGGGGGCGAGACGCGGTCGCGAACCGTTTCGACATTAATACTATAGTCGACCGTCGAGCGTTCGTCTCCGAACGAAATCGCGATTTTTGCGAAAAACGGGGCGCCGACGATTCCGAGAAAAGGGGATAAATGGAAAGGGTAAAATAGGGAAGACGCAAGAAACGCCAAAACCGACGAACGTCGGCGACTTGCGTCGAGCGGCGCGTCGGTTTTCGGGGCGAGCGGGCGGCGTCAGTAGCGGGCCGGAGCGTCGGGCGCGGCGGCGTTGAAGATCGCCGGGTCGTATTCGTCGCGATACTGCCGTTTCGGCGCGTAACCGCCGCGTTTGAGGACGTTTTCCGGCGAGTTCGGGTCGTCGGCGGGGTTCGGAAGATATTGGCGCGCTTCGCGGGGCGTTCCGGAGCGGAGAACGAATTCGTCGGGGGCGGTCGCGGCGTTCGTCGGCGAGTTCGGAACGGTCGGCGACGCGGGGGGCGTCGACGCGTCGAAGAGTCCGGCGAACGGGTTCGGGTTCGTCGGCGTCGAGAGGTTTCCGCTCGGCGATGCGGAGTAACCGTTCGGCGTTTCGACGACGTCGTATCGGGAAACGGCGTTCGGGCGGAGCGTCGCGGCGGACGCGTCGCGAACGCGGCTCGGGCGGTGAACGTAACGTCCGAGTTTGCCGTCGTTAAGCGATTCGATCCAAGAGACGAACGTTTGGCAGTCTTTCGCGGAATTGCGGTCTTCTCCGAACGGATAAACGCGCTTTCCCCAAGCGTCGGCGACCGCCGGGTGGTTCAGAATCGGGCTCCGCGCCGGGTCGTTAAAATCGATAAAATCGAACGTTTCGCGCAAGTTGAAGTAAAGGGCGAGTCGAGCTTGGGCGCCGACCGCTTTCGGACGAACGCGGAACGCCGAGTTCGGGTTCGAACCGTCGTGGCAACCGGCGGTCGCGCAACGCTTTTGGAGAATCGGCTGCGCGCGGCGAGAGAACCGTTCGAACGCGGAGAGCGGAACCTCTTTCGCCCAACGTTCGATTTCGGCGACTTCCGGCGCGACCGAGGACGCGGAAGTCGTCGGCGTCGGAGCGGAAGCGTCGGAAGCGGCGTTTTGGCGCGCGGCGACCGTTCGAGCGACCGAGGCGCGCCATTTCTCTATTTGACGCAATTCCTCCAATTTAGCGTCGATCGCGCGACGTTCGCCGTCGGATAAAAGGGGGTCGGCGAGCTTCGTTTCGAGCAGCGCGATCGCTTGCGGCGCGAGTTGGCGGCGGTTCGCCCAATCGGCTAAGCGGAGCGTTTCGGCGACGTCTTCGAGCCGCGTTCGGCTCTTTTTGAAGGCGAAAACTTCGTCGCGGCTTCCGCCGATAAATTGGACGTCGAGTTTGGAGACGGAGACGGAGCCGCCGTCGAGAAGCTCGATCGACAGAACGTCGCCTCGGTCGCGAACGACGCCGACGCAAACGGCGTCCAACCGCGTTAGGACGAAGCGCGTCGGTTCGGTCGGCGTCGGAGCGACGGGCGTTCGCGGCGTCGGAACCGTCGGAGAAATCGGCGTTTGCGTCGGCGCGTCGGAGGCGAAAAGGGGCGAGGCGAGCGTCGCGAGCAAAACGCCGACGCCGAGCGTCGAACGGAGCGAGCGGAGCGGGCGAGCGAAAAACGAAAAGGCGGTGCGCGGCGTCATCGGTCGAAAAGGCGGGCGTCGCGGGGACGACCGGCGTTAAAAAAGGGGGAAAGGAGCGGTTAAAGGGAACGAAGGGGAAAAAGGGAAAATGCGGTTTTTGATTTTGTTGAAAAACGACGCGTAATTTTGTCGCGTCGGTTTGTCGGTTTCGGCGGTTTCGTTGGTTTCGTCGACGGCGACGGGGTTAACGTCGCGGGCGGTTTCGCGGTTCGACGCGCCAAGCGGAAACTTTCTCCGCGTCGGCGACGATCAGGTGCGGAACGCCGTTCCAACGGACGACGCAGACGCCGGAAATTTCGGCGCCGAATTGGAAAACGTCGAACGGTTCGCCGGTCGCGCGGAAGAACCGAACGACGCCGTTCGGGGACGCGACCAACCATTCGTCGACGCCGTCGCCGTCGACGTCGCCGGAGACGACGCGCTCCATTTGTCCGCTTTCCTCCCAATCGATCGGCGTCTTCCAAAGGGTCGAGCCGTCGGCGCCTAATCCGATAAAATAGGAGGCTTGGGAAGAGTCGCCGGAGACGATCGCGACGACGTTCGACTCGCCGGTCGGCGTTTTGTCCGAAACCGCGAACCAAACGAAGGAGCCGCCGTCTTCGGCGCGGTACTCGGCGAGGCGTTCGCCGGTCGCGGCGTCGTTTTCGACGATCGAACCGACGAGACCGCCGGAGCGCGTCGTCGCCAACAGCGTTTGACGCGGCGTCGCGTTCGAGCGTCGTCGGACGCCGAGCCGGTAAGGGTCGAGAACGCTTTCGTCTTTCCAACGGATTTTCGGGCGTTCCGACTCGACGACGTAAAGCCCGCGCGGCGTCGGAGCGTTCGAGGACGGCGCGCCGACGAGCCCGAGCGCGAGTTCCGGCGTCCCGTCGCCGTCCGCGTCGAGGAAGCGAGCGTCGCCGACCCGTTGGTTTTGGAGTTTGCCGAAGTCGAGCGTTCCGAGGTCGTTGAAGTTTTCGTCGAAGCGGTGCGCTTTTTGCGATTGCAGTCGAGACGACGCGACGTAGTAACGCCGACCGCCGTCGAAGCGAATCGTTCGGACGAACGAAATCGGTTCGCCGACCGCCGCGGCGGGGGTCGTTTTGCGAACGAGGCGACCTTGCGCCGTCAAGAGGGCGAGCGCGTTGCCGTCGCAGGGGACGACGACGAGGTCGTCCGGGAGCGCGTCGGCGACGGCCAACGGGACGAACGCGTCGGGCGCCGGCGTCGTCGGGGGCGCGTTTGATTTTTTTTGTTCCGAAACGTTATTTGGGTTTTTGTCGCCGATTTCGTTGGGCGACGCGGCGGAGTCGGCGGCGTTTTCGCGGTTCGTCGCGTCGTCGGGGAGCCGTTCGAACGCTTGGTCGGCGTCGAAATCGGGGTCGGACGCGGAGACGGCCAACGGGTTGGTCGGCGCGTAAAGTTCGTCGAACCGCCAAATTTCGCGCAGTCCGAACGTTTTCGGATAACGTCGCGGCGGGATCGAGGCGGGCGTCGGTTCGCGCTGTTCCGTCGCGACGCGGTAACGGTCGTTCGCGTCGGCGGCTTCGAGCGACTCGACGAAGCGTTTGACGGCGGCGTAATGCGCGTTGAAGTCGTCGTTGTAAAGGTCGCCTCCGTCGAGCGCGCGAACGAGGAGGCGTTGGAGCGCGACGAACGAAATCGGTTCGCGAATATATTTTTGGACGATTCCGCGTTCGTCGAGGAGCGCGAAGGACGGAACGTCGGGCGCCGGGAAGTCGACGCCGCGGAGCGCGGCTCGGTCGAGCCGAAAGAGCGGCGCGGTCGCGTTTTTGGCTCCGTATTCGGCGCGGACGGCGTCGTCCGATTTTTCCGCCGGGTCGAAATTGACGGCGAGGAACGCGAGTCGGGCGTCGTCGGCGTCGTATCGAGCGACTTGTTCGAATTCTCGAAGCGCGCTTCCGGAGAGGGTTCCGGCGTTCGGCGCGTCGGCGGTCGAGGAGCCCCAAAAACAGACGAGCGTTTTTTTGCCGTCGGCGCGCTTGCCGCCGAGCGTCGCGTCGGAGAAACCGGAGACGAGCGACCGAGCGCGAACCGGCGGAAACGCGCGACCGAGCGTCGCGAGTTCCGGAGGCAAAAAGCGGTCGACGACGCGAACGGCGGGCGTTGCGGCGGAGTCGGCGGAGTCGGCGGGGGAGTCGTTTTCGGGCGTTCCGAGCGTTTCGAGCGGCGACGAATGCGCGTCGGTTTCCGGACGGAGCGAAACGTTCGGTTCGTTCGGGCGGCGCGGCGGTTCGCGGAAGCGGGACAAGTCGGACGGCGCGACGGCGGAAAGGATTTGGTTGGGGAATTCGAGTCGCAACTCGGCGACGCGGTCGACGTCTTGCGGAACGGCGACCCGTTCGAGCGGGAACTCGAAGCGGACGAGGCCTTTCGTCTTGCGGTCGAGCCAAAGGACGCGAACCCCTCCTTCGGCGTCGATTTCGACGCGGTCGCAAGCGACGAGCGTTTCGGCGTCGGTCGTTTCGTCGACGAAGCGGAGGTATTCCGGGCGCAGGAGGCGGACGCGCGCTCCTTCCGGGACGAGCGTTCGGAGCGGGTCTTGCGCCAACGTCAAAATCGCTTGAGGCGGCGCCCAAAAAACGCTCGGCGAGACGCGCAAGTCCATCGCTTTCGCGAGTTCCGAATCCGGGTAAAGCTCTTTGATCGACGTTAGCAAAAGCGGCGCCGGGAGTTCGAGCCGTCGACCGGCGCGCGCTTCGTCGAGGATTTCGGCGCGAATTGTTTCGCCGTCCGACCAAAGGACGCCGGAGCCGACTTCCATTCGAACGAAATTCGGTTTGGCGAACGCGAACGAACAGGGGACGCGGAGCGTTCGGCGGTCGCGTCCTTTGCCGTCGAAGTCGCAAACGATTTCGAAGTAAGCGTCGTCGGCGTAAAACTTCGCGTTCGAGTAAGCGTCGACGGTCGCGCGCAGCGCGGCGGAGGCGGTCAACCCGGGAATCTCCGGCGGGCGTTCTCCGGTCGGCGTTCGCGACGTTCCGCTCGGCGTCGCCGTTTCGGCGTTGTCGGCGTTTTGAGCGTTTTGAGCGTCGCGTCCCCAGCGCTCGCGCCAACGTTCGCGACGGCGTTCGCAACCGCCGCAAAGGAGCGCGACGACGAGAAGCGCGACGAACGTCGACGTTCCGAGGGCGAACGTTCGCGTCGTCGAGCGCTCTTGGCGCGTCGGTTCTTCGTTCGGGCGCATCGGGTTCCTTTCTTTCGCCGTCGGCGGTTTGCGGGAGAAGGGGGCGGGGCGAGCGTCGCGGGCCGGGCGGAGCGCGACGTTTTAGCGGTTAATATAAACGTATTTTGCGTTCGAGGGCAAGAGCGTTTTCGGAAGATTTTGGCGAGTCGGCCTCGGCGCGACCGGCGTCGAAGGCCGAATCGAGCGCGACGGACGGCGGCGAACGAAACGACGCTCTTGCCTGTTTTGCGCAAAGCGCCTAAATTGACGCGGCGAGGCGGACGGTCGCGATTTTTTTGCGAGAACTGTGAAAAAAGCGCGGCGCCGCGATTGCAATTTTCCGGCGTCGCTGTTATACTAAGAATCAAACGGAAACGAACGGCGCGTTTTCGACGTTTCCGCTTCCGCGCTTTCGGAGCGTTTCGACTTAGGAACGGTTTCGAGCGGCGGGGCGGAAAACGAACGCGAAGAGCGGCGAGCGCCGCCGTCGAGTTTTTCCTCCCGATTCCTCCCCCTTATTAATAAGGACGAAAAAATGCGCAAAATGTTCTGCTGCGCCGTCGCGTTGTTGGCGACGGTCGGTTGCTTCGCGGTCTCGTCGGCTCAAGCGGCCGACGTCGAAGAAGGCTTCGTTTCGATTTTCGACGGCAAATCGCTCGACGGTTGGGCGAAACACGGCGGCTCCGCGAAATATAAGGTCGAAGACGGCTGCATCGTCGGCGAATGCGTCCCGAACACGCCGCACAACACCTTCCTCGTTTACGAAAAAGAATACGGCAACTTCATCCTGAAGCTCGACTTCAAAGTTTCCGTTCCGGGCAACTCCGGCGTCCAATTCCGCAGCCAAATCCGCGAAGACGGCGACCGCATGTTCGGTTACCAATGCGAAATCGCCGGCGACCAAGACAACGCCCGCATTTACGACGAAGGACGCCGCGGCCACCAAAAAGGTCGCGTTTGGCTCGACCCGACTCCGGAAGAAACGCTGAAAAAAGCGTTCGCGACCTACAAAGCGGGCGACTGGAACACGCTCGAAATCCAATGCGTCGGCCCGTCGATCCGCACCTGGATCAACGGCGTCGCGGTCTCGAACTTCTTCGACTACGTCGACTTCAAAGGCTTCTTCGGTCTGCAAGTTCACGCCGGCGGCCAAGGCACGATTCACTGGAAAAACATCCGCGTCAAGGATTTGGGCGTCAGCGAATGGAAGTCGTTCTTCGTCAAGGGCGACAACGGTTGGGAAATCAAAGACGCGTACAAATTCGTCCCGTCCTGCTGGTCGTTCAACGAAGAAGAAGGCTACCTGATCGGCGAACACCCGGCGTCGGAACCGAAAGACGGCCTTATCGTTACGAACGACAATTACGACGACTTCGTCGCGAAAGTCGACTATCGTTATTGGGGCGGCAACAGCGCGCTCTACTTCCGCGCTCACGAAGTCGACACGACTTGGCTCCTCCGCGGCTGCCAAGACGAAATCGCCGGAAACGGCAAAGAAGCCGGTATTTGGCACACCGCCGGTAAAACCGAACCGGGGCGCGGCTGGCTCGGCTCCGACGACGAATTCGTCGAAACGATCCGCAACAAAGACGGTTGGAACACGATCGCCGTCGCGGCTTGCGGCGACCGCGCCACGACCTTCCTGAACGGTTTCCGCGTCGTCAACATCGACGACCCGAAACTCGAAAAGACCGGCAAACTCGGTCTGCAACTTCACGGCCACGCGGACGGCAAAATGTGGTTCAAAAACTTCCAAGTGATGCCGATCACGAAGGAACAACGCGCGTTGATCGAACGCTAGTCGACGCTTAAAAAGCGGCGCCGTTTTCAAACGTTTTTCGAAGCGGCGCCGTTCGTTATGATTCCGCGAAATTTCGCGCCCCCTTTGTCTTTGGCTATTTTAGCTATTTTAGCTATTTTGACGCAATTTACCGCATTTATTAATATTGAAAGGCAAACACGATGAAAAAATCGTTCGGTCTCGCTCTTGTCGCGATGTTGTTTGGCGCTTCGTTCGCTAGCGCGCAAGAGTTCACCTCCTTGAAACAAATCGCCGAATTTGAAAACGGCAAATATATCGACGCGTACAATATTCAAGGCGTTTATCTCGAAGAAGCGAAGAATCGCGCTTATCACGTGATCGCTCGCGGCGCGGACAAATTCGACGTCGTCGGTTACCAAGACGGCGCGCCGGGGTACGGTTGGACTCGTTCGAAAGCGCGCTTCTTCGGGACGGGCGAACTGGTCGACGGCAAACTGGTCGTTACCGGTCAAAAGATGGATATTCCGAAATACGAAGAAGATCGCGAAATCGTCTTCACCGACGAACAAAAAGCGACGAAACTGATCGGAACGATGGAAGGCGACAAGTTCTTCCTCGACTTCCGCGGCAAGAGCGAACTCCAAAAAGTCGATATCGAAAGCCCGACGCTCGGCCAAAAGGCTCCGAAAGGCGCGTTTGTCGTCTTCGACGGGACGAACCTCGACAATTTCGAACCGGGCGCGAAGATGAACGAAGAAACGAAGGCGCTCTGGTCGGAAGCTCGTATTAAACCGTTTGAAAAGAAGCCTTACACGCTCCACATCGAGTTCATGACGTCCTTTATGCCGAACGCGACCGGCCAAGCGCGCGGCAACAGCGGCGTTTACATCGGCGAAGCGTACGAATGCCAAGTTCTCGACTCGTTCGGTCTTGAAGGCGAAAACAACGAATGCGGCGGTTTCTATCAATTCGCGAAACCGATCGTCAATATGGCCGCTCCGCCGCTCACGTGGCAAACGTACGATATCGACTACACCCCGGCGAAGTTCGAAGACGGCAAAAAGGTTGCGAACGCTCGCGTTACGGTCAAACACAACGGCGTCGTGATTCACGATAACGTCGAGCTCCCGAAAGAAACGCCGGGTTGCAAGGGCGAAGCGGACGAAGCGCGCGGTCTTTACCTGCAAGGCCACGGCAACAAAGTCCAATACCGCAACATTTGGGTTCAATACAAAGACTAAGCGCAACGCTAAGTCGAGCGCCGGTCGACGTTATAGGCGAAGCGACGCGAAGTCGAACGCCGGTCGACGCTTAACCGACGTTCCGACTTAACCGCAAGCAAGAAAGACGCCGCGACGGTTTCCTTTTTCGGAAGCGCGTCGCGGCGTTTTTTGATGTTTTTTTGAAAATAACGGCGTTTTCGGGAAAATTTTCGCGAAATTTTTGGCGTTGCGCGCTCTTAGTTTTAGGGAAGGGCTCGACGTTGGTTAAAACGCTAAGAAAACGGCGGCGTCGAATGAAAATGGGGCGTTTTTCAACAAGGGAGAGTTTAACAATGAACCAATTGAACGAAACGACGAACAAAGCGGCGTCGGAAGCGCGAATCGCGTCGCTTCTTGAAGCGGCGGAGGCGGGGGACGCGTCGGCGATGAACCGGCTGGGCGACGATTATTTCGACGGAATCGGCGTCGATAAGGACGAAACGACGGCGTTCGCTTGGTATCGCAAGGCGGCGGAGGCGGGGAACGTCGAGGCGATGAACAATTTGGGTTTTGCCTATTTCGCCGGACTCGGTTGCGAAAAGAACGGCGCGGAAGCGGTCGTTTGGTTCCGTCGAAGCGCGGAGGCGGGGAACGACTGGGCGGCGCGCAACCTGGGCGACTGTTATCGGGACGGCGTCGGCGTCGACAAGGACGGCGCGGAGGCGGTCGCTTGGTATCGGCGGAGCGCGGAGGCGGGGAACGCGTCGGCGATGAAGCGGCTTGCCGATTGTTGCGAGCGCGGTTTCGGCGTCGAGAAAGACGAAGCGCAAGCGGTCGTTTGGCGTCGTCGAAGCGAGGAGGCGACCGCCGCATCGACGAGGTAGTCGCGTTTTTTTCGGCAAAACGTCGCGCGGCGGGTGGATTTTTCGCGGCGCGTCGGGTATAATGGGGGCGTCGGGCGCTTCGGACGTCGGAGCGCCGCGTTTTCCGCCGTCCGTTTGCCGTCGCGAGTCGAATTATGCCGCCGCTTGATCGTTCCGCCGTCTCGTCCGATTCCGTTTCCGCCGCCGCGTCCGAAGCGTTTGCCGAAAACGCCGCCGCTTCCGCCGTTCGCGAAATAAAAGAGGACGGGGAAAACCGCTCGACGAAGAAAAACGGCGACGTTGAATTAAGCTCCGGCGCCGCGTCTCCGGCGAGCGTTCCGAACCCGCCGCGACCGTCCGATTTCGCGTCGGGTTGGCGGCGTTGGGCGCAAATCGCCGTCGAGGTTTTGCTCGTTTTCGGCGTCTTTTTCGCGTACGGCGCTTGGCCGATTCCGGACGTCAACGAACAGTATTACGTCGGGAAGGCGATTCACTTTTGGAATCCGGAATGGCTCGCCGCCGACCCGTTCCTGAACACGCCGGACTCGCACTGGCTCTTTTACGCCGCGTTCGGGACGCTTTCCTTCTTCTTTTCGCAAAACGCGCTCGTTTGGGCCGGTCGCGTTCTCATTTGGGCGCTGACCGCCTGCGCTTGGGTTCGGTTGAGTCGAGCGTTGATTCCGCGACGCTGGGTCGCGCCGCTAACCGCCGCCGCGTTCGCGTTTTACCTCGAATCGTT
>JAFSDX010000219.1 GCA_017436025.1 Thermoguttaceae bacterium | reverse complement strand
TTCGCTCCGAGGAGCCGGGCCGCTTTATAAAAACGAAAAACGCGCGGCGCCGCAAAAATGCGAACGATTCCCCAATCAAGATAAACTCTATTATAAACGACGCGAGGCCGAAAATCAAGCAAAATTTTCGACGTCGCGCCGTCAAAAGAAAAAAAGAGCGGAAACGCCCGTCGCGCGGCGGTAAATCCGGACGATAAATTCAAACAGTTTTCAAACTTTTCAAAGCGACGTCGTTCAAGTTGCGGAACGCCGCGTTGGGAACTTCGCTTCAAACGCGTCGACGACCGCCGCCAACCGCTCGTCGAGCCGTTCTAAAGCGTTTTGTCGCCAATCGTTCGGGATCGACTCGGCGCCCCAAAACGCTTCGGCGACGCTCCCGGCGACGCAAGCCAACGTGTCCGCGTCGCCGCCGAGCGAAACGGCCAAACGTATCGCTTCGTCAAAATCGGACGCGTTCAAAAACGCCGTCAGCGCTTCCGGAACCGACTTTTGGCAGCTGCATTCGAACGCGTAATCGGGCCGAATTTCATCGCAAGTTCGCGACATATCGTACCCAAACGTTTCCTCGACGGAGCGGCGTATAAAGTCTTTGCTCTCGCCGTTTCGCGCCCAAAAGATCGCCGCCGCAACCGCTTGCGCGCCCTTGATTCCCTCCGGATGGTTGTGCGAACAGGCCGCGCTCCTTTCCGCCTCCGCCAACGTTTCTTCGAGCGTTCCGAACGCCCAACCGATCGGCCCGACCCGCATCGCCGAGCCGTTGGTGCAAGCGTTGTACGGCGGCGCGTCTCTGCTAAAGATCCACTCTCTGAACGACCGGCTGAACCCCGCCCGCGAAAAGAGTCGCCCCCATTTTTGATATGACGCGACGTAATCGCCGTCGGTCAAAATCGCCTCCGCCGTCGCGACCGTCAAAACCGAATCGTCGGTAAAGCGCGAATCCGAAGTCCAAGCGGGAAAATCGGTTTCCTTCGTCTTAAAAAAGCCTTCGTAAGCCGAACCGACCATATCGCCGATAATCGAGCCCCACATCGTTCGTCTCCTTTTGTCGCTCGACCGCCGCGCAACGCGTTCGCCGTCGAGATTTATTAATAAATTGTCGTTTTCCCCCAACGGCGCCCGCCCCGCGAGCGTTCCGTTTCCAGCGAGTTCTATCAATAAGAGCGTCGCCAGCGGAAAATTCGCCCAAATATTTCAAAAAAATCGACGTTTTTTCGACAAACGACGCGCGCCGTTTCGTTTCTTGCGAACGTTCGTCGCCCTAACGCTCGTTTTCAAGATTCGAAACGACGCGCTCCGTTTCACCGCCAACCGACCATTCTTCAAGCGTTTACGAACGATACGGTTGCGTCCAAGCGGCGGGGCCGGTTCGCCATTCTTGGCTTTCGGCGCGCGGGAGCTTGACGATTTTCGCGCGGACGTAAAGGTCGTCGGCTTTCAGCGTGTACGAGCCTTCCGTCCCTTCGACCGTTTCGAGAACGGCGCCGATCTCCGGCGAGAACGTTTCGATTAAGCGATCGGCCGACTTTTTCTCCTCCGCCGCGACGGCGACCGTCTTGCGGGTTTTGTCGAAATTCTTCTTGACGCCTTTAAACTCGATGCGGTAATCGCCCTCTTCTTTGACGTTAATCTTAACGGAAAGCGTTTTGCCGTCGAAGTTTATCTCGGCAAAATCGAGCCCGTTCGACGAATAGAAATCGCCGGCGTTGAACGCTTCGAGCAAACTCGGCCAATCGAGTTTCGCCGCTCGCGCGACCGTCCAGCCCTTCGTCGCCGGGCCGTCCGGGTACCCGTGTCGGTCGTCGGAGCCCATCCCAAGGAGAAGCGGAACGTCGGCGAGCGCGCGGAAAGCGTTGACGGCGTCCCAGAAATGCTCCGGCTCCCAAGCGTCGTCGCGAGCGGCGTAATCGCGGTGAATTCCGTTGTTGTTCAACTCGAAAAAGCGAACGTCCGGGTTGGCGATCAGCGCGGTCGGCGAAATGTCGTAAAACTTCCACATCGGGTGGTTTGCGGTAAAGAGGAACGGCGAATCGGCGTAAAGTTCGCGTCCGGCGGCGAGCGTTTCGCGGAGCGTGTCGACCGGGTCGTCCTTCTTGATATATTTAAACGTTTTTCGAACGCCGATGAAGTTCATATGGACGGCGCGCTTGTCCGGGCAACTTCCCGTTTGCTCGAACCCCGGAATCAACAAGAACTTACCGTCTTCGGCGAACTGCTCGACCAACTCGTCGAACGACTTCATACGGACGAAGGTCAGCCCGCCCGCCTCTTTGACGCGCACCGAGTCGGCGCCGAAGCGTTCGCGGGTTTGATCGACGACTTTTTGAGTCAGTTTGTTGCTGATTTTGTCGCACTGCATCGGCTTCCAAAGGGACGTTTCGCCTTTGAACGCCGCTTTCATTTCGGCGGTCATTTTCGGTTTCGTTCCGCTCGAGTTAAAGCGCAAATCGTTCGTTTGAAAAATGTTATGATCGGACGGGCAAACGAAGTCGTACCCGCGCGACTTGTACCAATCGATCGCGTACTCCGGCATAGGGTCGCCGTCCGACCATTGGCAGTGTTGATGCATATTCCCTTTATACCAACGCTTAACCGTCGGCGTTTCGGACGCTTGCGCTTGCGCCGTCAATCCGACGCCGCTCGCCAACGCGGTCGCGGTCGACGTTTTCAGAAAATCGCGTCGAGTCAGTTTCATCTTCGTTCCCTCTCTTTATCCGACGGCGCCGACGTTTCGCGATCGTCGCCGACCTTCTTTTTTGTAACGTTAAAGATTTACGGCGCGTCTATTTTGCGACCGCCGTCGTCTATTATAACGCGTTTCGTTTTGAAAATCAAGCGTTGGTTCGCCGTCGTCGCAAGAAATAAATACGCGCCGTCAAGGTTTCTTTCCTCGACGACGCGTTTATCCGTTTTAAACGTCGAAACCGCGACGCTTAACGAACGCCGACGCCGGCGTTTGACGGCGACGTCGACGCAACGATTAAGCGACGCAACGCGAACTACTTAACGCGCTTTCCGAGCGCTTGTTCGAACTCGAACCAGAAATCGTCTTCCGCGTCTTCTTCGGCGAAGAGATCCGCGAACGCGTCCGAAACGACGTCCGACGCCGCGGGCGTAACAAACGTCGCTTCGACCCAATCCGAGACGCCGTAAGCGTTTTCCGCCCGGACGCGGAACGAGTACTCGCTGTTCGCCGTAATTCCGTAAACGACGCGAGACGTTCGGTTCGCCGCGAGGTTCGCCGAAAGACGCCATTCGCCGCCGTTCTTCGAGTACTCGACGCGGAAGCGCGTTTCGTCGTCCGAATTGTCCGTCCAAGAGGTTTCAAGCGTCTTCTTCGTCGCGTCGTAAGCGCCGAAAACAAAGTCGCTA
>JAFSDX010000218.1 GCA_017436025.1 Thermoguttaceae bacterium | reverse complement strand
CGATACGATTCGCCGCGGGTGCGGACTTGTCGAGGAAGCGCTTGAACGGCGAGAGACAAGTCCGGTCTGCGATTGGGCGCGAAGCGGAAGCGCGACGCTTCGTTTCGCCTGCGGTTGCGAGCTTCGACTTGACGCCGTCCCGGGCGAGTTTGAGGAGCATACGGCTTACGACGGTTACGAAGGCAGCGAGTTCGACGAAGAGGAAGACAAGGAAGCGGCGTTCGAGTCGCTAGCGCCCGCTGAGTTTCTTTTGTACAAAAGGACGCGAAGATTTGAGCGATTATCGACGGAACGCCCCGTGTTTGCCCAATTGAGGCAAAACAGATACAAGCGCGCCAAATTAACAAAGAGGCGCCAATTAGGCGACGACAAATCGGACGACTTTAGCGGAATCCGCCGGACTTGCGTTCCTCGCGTCGATAAGGGGCTCAACGCGATTAGAGAGCGTATAGTTTTTACGACCGTTGCGAGGGCGGCAAGCAACGTCGCGATTTTAACGACGCGCAATCCGCGCAGGTCGAATTGCGTCGCGTTTGGCTTCTAACCTAGCGTTGCGAGCGCGGCGGACGCGGTAGAGTTAAAGACAACGCGACGGACTTGCATCGGAGCGCGATTTAACGAGATTTTCCATTGTTTAGAACGCGTCGAAGAAAAATGGCGACGCCGCGAACACAAGCTCGGAGCCGCCTGCGCCAATCGTCGCGATTAAGACGCGAAGAAAAGAGCTTTTTCTCGTGGCGATTGCGCCGCCGAAAGACTCGGGGAAAAGTCTTTGTAAATTTCGAAGAAACGAAAACGTAGATTTGTCGGGCTTTCTTCCTGGTTCTCGTCGCCGCGTTTGACGGCGGTGTTCAAGGAGATTAAACGGCGTTCGGCTCGTCGCTTCAAGAAGTGAACGCCGCCGCGTTCGGCGACAACGTGAAACGCCAACGGCGCCGCTTGGAACGACGTAACGCCTAATAGTCCGTCTCAACGATCGCTCGCGACGTTGAAGGCGAACGCGCTTCGAGCGCCGCCGCTTTCTCAACGCTTTGGTAATATTTGCCGAGGTAGTCGGGCGACGCGTCGAAGCGGGAAGACGGCGTTTAACGCGTTTGCACTTTGAATGTCGCCTCAAGTTTTTCGTACCGTCGGGCGTTTTCTCTCTCCTCGTCGTCAAGACGCGCAATCGAAAACGCAACCGCGACGCTCGCGCTCCCAAATGCAACCTTTCTCGCAACCGCGACTTCGTAACTTATTGATTTATAACGCCGATTCCGCTCCCGTTGGTCGCTAACGTGTTCGCTCAACTACGCCGGTAAAGACGGTTTTGCCCAAGGCGCCACTCGAACGGTTTCCGCTCCTGTCCGACGCTGCCGCCCGAACTCGGTTTCTTCGCTCCGTTGTCGCTTGACTTTTAAGCCCAACGACGGTTGAAAAGGAAAAGACGTCGAATCGCAAAGTTCGACGTCTTTTTTATTAGCGCGCCCAACCGAGGTTAATCTTGCGGGGCGGCGAAAAGGTCTAGGTAACGTCGTATTGTTTGGCGCGTCTCCGGGTCGTCGTCCGGAACATTCGCTAAGGCGGCCTCGGCTTCGCGGACGAAACGCCCGTCTTTTAAGCGTCGCAACGCGGTAAAGCAACTTCCGTAAAAATCGGGGTCTTGCAACAACGCGGCAAAGTCGATCCCGTCGTTTCGTCCCGTTTTGCCTAAGAGGTAACGGAGAACGCTGAAGCGAGCGACGCCGAATCGCGCGTCGCCGATCAGTCGGCAAACCATACGATAAAAAATCGGCGATTTCGCTAAACTCCTTTTGCGCGGCAGTAAATCAAAGGCAATACGTCGGACAACGGCGCCTATATGCTGTTGCGCTAAGATATGCCGCTGGCACGGACGGAGAAAATCGTTGTCGAACGCTTCGTCCGGAAGGCGCGCGGCCTCTTCAAAAAGAAAATCGCAGAGACTCATAACGCCCGAACAAAAATATTCGACGCGCTCCTCGGTCAAGCGTTCGGCGGTCGTAGAGACGAAAAGTTCCGTTAGCCGCCGCGCGAATTCCTCGCTTTGCGCCGCCTCAAACGTACCGACGGACATATAAAAGCGGTTCATTTTGAACCATTCTTCGTAAGAAAGCGGTTCGGGCGGCATATCGATTCCTCCGGGCGCCGGTTAAAACACGTCCAAGCTTCGACGGCGTTCGTCTAAGGAAGCGGAATCAAACGCGAACGCAAAAACGCGGCGAGTTCCGTTTTGTCGATTCGGTTCTCGACGACGCCCAAAACGGTTCGCGTCAACTCCGGGCCCGGCGCGACGTCGAAACCGTTCCAGCGCAAAAAAACGAGCGCGGCGGCGGTCGCGGTTCGCTTGTTGCCGTCGACGAACGGATGGTTTTTCGCAAGCGAGAAAAGATACGCCGACGCGAACTCGCAAAGATCGCGATAAAGGTATTCGCCGCCGAACGTCGCGAGCGGAGCCGAAACCGCCGACTCCAAGAGGCCAAAGTCGCGGACGCCAAACGCTCCGCCGTACCGCTCGACTTGGTCGGCGGCGATCGCGAGAACGTCGTCGACGGTTAAAAATTCGAATTGGGGCCCGGCGGTCATTGGCCCAACTCCCGAAGCGTTTCGGCGTGTCGGCGGTTGACCGCTTCGAGCGCGTCGGCGAGGCGCGGGTTGACGCCGGAACGTTTTGGGCGGACGACGAGGGCGCCGTCGACGATTTCGAGGTCGAAGGTCGCGTTCGGGGCGACGGTCAACGCGTCGAGCGTCGAGCGGTCGAGAACGAGGGCGAAGCGGTCGTTTTCGCCGAGCGGGATAAGCGTCGTTTGGGTTTGCATCGGAAAACTCCTTTTAGCTTCATACGGGCAAAACGCGACCGCTCCCCGACGCCGAGCGGTTTTGCGTCGGCGCCGAGGTTGCGGAAGAGTCGAGAGAACGCGCCGCGCCGATCGGAAGCGCGACGCGGCGTTTTCAACGGTTCGACCGTCGACGGTTCAGCCGTTAATACGGCCTTCCAGTTCGGCGACCAAATCGTCCTTCTTGACGCGGGTTTGCTCCAGCGTGTCGCGGTTGCGGAGCGTAACGGTGCCGTCTTGCAGCGTTTGGCCGTCGACCGTAATGCAGAACGGCGTCCCGATTTCGTCTTGACGGCGATAACGACGCCCGACCGCGCCTTTTTCGTCGTATTGAACCGACATTTTTTTCTTGAGTTCGCCGTAAATTTCCGACGCGACTTCCGGCATCCCGTCCTTCTTGACGAGCGGGAAAACCGCCGCTTTGACCGGAGCCAAACGCGGGTGCAGCTTCAAGTAAACGCGTTCTTCTTCCTTGCCGGCTTCCGACGTCGGCGCTTTGTCGACGTTGTACGCTTCGCAGAGGAACGCGAGGGTCGCGCGGTCGGCGCCGGAACTCGGCTCGATGACGTGCGGAATAAAGCGTTCTTTGCGGAGGTCGTCGTAATACGACAGGTCTTTCCCGCTCCCGCGCCACTTCGGAGCGCCGTTGGCGTCGCGTTCGAGGACGAGGTCGTTCCCTTCGCGAACCAGCTTCCCTTCCGAGTGCGAACGGAGGTCGAAATCGCCGCGGTGCGCGACGCCTTCCAGTTCGCCGAACTCGCCTTCCGGCAAGAACGGGAACGCGTATTCAATGTCCGCCGTCCCGACGGAGTAGTGCGCCAGCTCCGCTTTGTCGTGTTCGCGCATACGGAGGCGTTCGCCCGCGAGGCCCATATCGACGTACCATTGGAAGCGGCGGTCGCGCCAGAAGCGGTACCATTGCTCCGATTCGTCCGGGCGGCAGAAGAATTCGATTTCCATTTGCTCGAATTCGCGGCTGCGGAACGTGAAGTTGCGCGGCGTAATCTCGTTGCGGAAGCTCTTCCCGATTTGCGCGACGCCGAACGGAACGCGAACGCGGGCGCTGTCGACGACGTTCTTAAAGTTGACGAAGATGCCCTGCGCCGTTTCCGGACGGAGGAACGACGCGTCGTCCGCGCTCCCGAGGGCGCCGACGATCGTTTTGAACATCAGGTTGAATTCGCGCGGCTCGGTCAGCGTCCCGACGTGTTTCGCGTCCGGCCCGACGACGTTCGAGAAGTCCGGCGTTTCGAAATCGGAAATCGCGGTAACGTCGCCGTCCCAAACGAGCGTTTCGAGGTCTTTTTTGCGCAGGCCGAAATATTTCAACGCCGCTTGGTCGAGCGCGTCTTGGACGTTTTCCGTTTCGAGCGTCGTCACGAAGACCTTGACTTGCTCCGCCGGAGCGCCGTTTTCGCCGTGTTTGAGCCCGGAAACCCAACGGCCCTTGACGTGGTCGAAACGATAGCGGCGCTTCGATTCGCGGCAGTCGATCATGAAGTCGTGGAAGAGGTCGTAGTGGCCCGAGCATTTCCAAACTTGCGGGTGCATAATGATCGTGCAGTCGAGCCCGGCCATCTCGAACTTGCCCGGCGCGCCCGGCAGAACTTTCATTTCGTTGTGGCCGACGACCATATCTTGCCACCAAGCGTCCTTCACGTTCTTTTTGAGGAGGACGCCCAACGGCCCGTAGTCCCAAAAACCGTTCAAGCCGCCGTAAATTTCGCTCGATTGAAACAGGAAGCCGCGACGTTTGCAAAGCGCGACCAAGTCTTCCATCCGCATCGTTCAATTTCCTTCCGTTTATCTCGCCGTCGACGAGAGCGACTCAAACCTTGACGGTTAAGACGATTTTAACGGCTCCTTTCCGTTTTTCGCCTCTTTTCCGCTCCGTTTTTTCGTCGCGCCTTGACGGCTCTGTTCGACGAACGCCGCGAACGCTCGCGATTCGTTCGTTTTTGTCCTTTATATTATACGCTTATTTTCCGGCTTTAAAAGCGGCGTCGAGCCGAATTTCTCCGACGCGATACTCCGGAACGACGTCGAGCGAGTCGACCCGAGCGGCGTCGGCGACGTCCTTCGACAACCGAATCCGCTTCAAGTTTTGCCCGCCGCGACTCGCCGAAAGCGATTCGACCAGCGGCGTCGACCGCGTTTGCCGCCAATGTTCCCGAGCGACCTCCGCTTGAACGTTCAGCGCGAACCCGGTTTCGGCGAGCGTCAACCGGTCGGCCAAGAGCCCGGCGAGGAGCAAGTCCTCCTCCGTGTATTGACCGTCCGTTCCGGCGCAAACGAGCGAAATTTGCGAAAAACCGTCGCGCAAGAGCCGCTCGACGACCGCCGCCGCGTTGACGAACGCCGCCGTCAAAACGACGCCGCGACAACGCAAAATCGCCTTCGTCCCGTTCGTCGTCGTGAAGAGGAGCGTTTTCCCGCGAACCGTCGCTTCGTCGTAAAGGTCGGGGGAATTCCCCAAGTCGAACCCTTCGATCGGGAGCCCTTTGCGTTCGCCGCCGAGCAAAATTCGACCCGCGGCGTCCGGGCGGCTTTCGAGAATCGCTTTCTTCGCCGCGAACGTCTCGTCGATCGTTCGGAACGGAACGACTTTCTCCGCTCCGGACGCGAGCGCCGTCGCGATAACCGTCGTCGCGCGCAACACGTCGATCGCGACCGACGCGCCGTCCGGCGGCAACTCCGGCGCAAGTTCCGGAAGAGCGTAAACGTCGAGGCGTTTTTTCGTCATATCGAAAACTCCTAAATTTCGCAAAATCGTCCGAAAACGCCGCCCAACGAACTGGTCGACGTCGGAAAATTCGTTATAATGGTCGCGTCGCAATCGTTTTTTCGACCGACGCGACCGCTTCTCTTTAGTATAACGTCAAATTCAAGATTGGAAAGGCCCGCCGATGACCGCGAAGAAACCGACCGTCGACAAAACGCCCGAACGCGTCCGCGGAATGTTCGGGGAAATCGCGCCGAAATACGACTTTTTGAACAATCTGCTCTCCGTCGGGCTCGCGCCGCGTTGGCGACGGCGGCTCGTTCGCGAAGTTTTCAAGCGTCTCGACGCGGAATTTAGCGAAACCGGCGAAGATAGGCAAGCGCGAACCGTCGAAACGCTCGACGTCGCGACCGGCACCGGCGACGTCGTAATCGAAGAGCGTCGCCAATTCGAGCGCAAACCGTTCGCGGCGTCGCTCCGAACCGTCGGCGTCGACTTCGTTCCGGAAATGCTCGAACTCGCGCGAAAAAAAGCGCCCGGCGTCGAATTTCTCGAAGGAGACGGCTTAAATTTGCCCTTCGAAGCGAACCGCTTCGACGCGGCGACCGTCTCGTTCGGGCTCCGCAACATGCTCGACCCGGAACGCGGCGTCGCCGAGCTGATTCGCGTTTGCCGTCCGGGCGGAATCGTCGCGATTTTGGAGTTTTCGCCGACGAAATTTCCGATTTTCGCGCCTATTTTCCGTTTCTATTTTCATCGGATTCTGCCGAAAATCGGGCAAACGATCGCCAAAAACCGCTCCGACGCGTACCGTTACCTGCCGGAAAGCATCGACGCGTTCGACTCGCCGGACGAAGTCCTCGACTATATGCGCTGCAACGGAATCGCCGAACCGCGCCGAATCCCGATGACGTTCGGCGTCCTCGGCCTCTTTATCGGTCGCAAAACCGCGTAAAGCGCTCCGCTTCGCTATTTTCGCGATTTCGCCAACCTCGCCCGTTTCGCCCGCCTTCCGCCGCTTTCGCGCTTTAACGCCGCAAGAAACGCGAAACGCCGAACCGCTTCCGAAAAGCGCGCTCGGCGTTTGGCGTTGTTCGGGCGTCGGTCGCTCGACGATTATTTGTGTTCGTCTTCGACCGCGGCGCCGACGTCGAACGTCGGAACTTCGGTCATCGGGTCGGTAACGGTGATCGTCAGCGGGGTCGTGTCGACGTTGCGGAATTGTTCGTCGACGACTTGGTATTCGGAGCCGCCTTCGACGCTTTCGGAACCGTCTTCGGCGACGACGAGTTCGCCCTCTTCGATGACGAGCTTCGTAACGGTAACCTTATATTCGCCCGCCGGAACGCCTTCGAAACCGTAGGTTTTGATCTTCGCTTCGCCCTTTTCGTTCGTGCGTCCGCTCGGGGTGTACTTTTTGTTCGCTTCGTCTTGCGCGTGGAAGATCACTTCGGCGCCTTCGAGCGGCGCGCCGTCTTGCGTAACTTTCACGACGCAACCGCCGAGATCGCCCATATCGCCCGGTTTTTGCAATCCGCCGCAACCGACCGCGACGACGGCGGCAAGCGCCAACGAGAATAACGCGACAATTTTCTTCAACATCTTCGATAGCCCTTATTCGTTCAGCAACGCGCCCTTCGTTCGTTTTTCCTCGAACGCGCCGAAAATCGTTTTCTCTCAAACTCAAAAACGCCCGCTTCCGCCGAACGCCCGAACGGACGCGACGCAAGCGGACGCAAATCTCAAACAACCGTCAAAAACGGAACGACCGCGATTAGAGCGACGATTCCGTTTCGCCGCCGTTCGGGCTTCCCATCGCGCCCCAAACGCCGAGCGGGCTCTTGCCGGTCAGGTTCTTCCCGGTTTTAATGTCGGCCAAGCCGTTCGTGTCGACGGTGTCCGGAATGAAGCGAACCGAACCGTCGAAGAAACCGCAGTTGACGCCGCCGGAGTGGTAGCTCGTCGCGGTGTACATCGCGACTTGCGATTGTTCTTCGTTGTATTTACCGCAAGACGGGGAGTTCGGCGGCATCACCGTGTTGAACCCGGTCAAACGCGGAAGACCGTCGAGCCAGTTGCCGCAACGCGGGTGCTGAATGATCGTGCCGTTGTACGTGCCCGGATCGTCGCCGCGTTGGTTCATGCAGAGGCTCGGTTTCGAGACCCAGTTCCCGGCGTCGAACCCGGTGTAATAGACCATCGCGCCGCGGATTTTCGTTTCGGTGTAGTCGCCGGCGCACGCTTCGGAGCAGGCGATCGTGTTGCTCGTACCGTCGGTGATACCGGAGAAGTTCCAGCGTTTGTAAAAGTGGAAAATAGCGCGGTGCGAGCAGTCGCCGGTTCCGGTTCCTTTCGAGACCAGACGCGTGCCGCCCATTCCGTCGCCTTGAGTTTTGTTCGCGGTGTCGTTCGTACGGTCGAGACGCGCGACGCAGTCGGCCATACTGGCGACGATGTTCCCCGGGCGACCGTCGTGGTTGTGGTTCACGCCGAGTTTGACGAGTTCGCCCGCTTTCGAGTCGGACGGGCAAAGGAGCGTCGTGAGTTTCGTCGTGCGAATTTTCCACGCTTCGCTACCGTCCGCCGACGGGAGCCAAGGCGCGGTCAGGCCCGTGTTGCCGTCGATCGCGTCTTTCAACGCCGCTTGTTCCATATACGGCAGGAGTTGGTAGTTCGCGCTAAAACGAGCGGACTTGACGCCGCCGCCCCAAGCGAACTGCGACGGCAGGTAGTTGTTGACGTCGTGATGGTTTTGGATCGCGAGCAACCATTGTTTCATGTTGTTCGTGCATTGCATGCGACGCGCCGCTTCGCGAGCCGCTTGGACGGCCGGAAGGAGCAAGCCGATCAAAATACCGATGATCGCGATAACGACCAAAAGTTCGACCAAGGTGAAGCCGTATTTATTGCCCCCCCCCCCCAATTTAACATTATTGGTTCTCATTGGAAACCTTTCTTCGACGCGAACAAGCCGCGCCTTGCAAAATAATAAAAGGAAAATGGAGTCGCGCCTCGACCGTCGTCGGAAAACGCGCTCGTCGTTTTAACCCCGGAAACGCTCGAACGTTCCGAAAAAACGACGCGCCGCGCCGACGCGTCCGGCGGACGCTTCTTTGCTTGTTAGCGAAAACGAAAAAGAACGAAAAAAGACGAAACGCCGTCGCCGCCGTTCGCCCGCTCGTCGGTTCGCGTTGCGAAAAGATTTAAAAGTTCCAAAATGTTAACGCAAGCAAGAAACGCGCTTCCGCTCTCGCCGCTTCGCTATTCCTTATTTATATATCGCGGAAGAAAAAACGTCAAGACGCGCCGCCGTCGCAAGGCGAAACGTTTCGAAATTTTCAACGGCGACCGAAGCGGCAAAATCGCTACTTTTCCCCCAACCCCGCGCCGTCCAACGCCTTAAAGACAACCGTTTTAGAAGAGTTTGAGTCGTCGTCGCCAAGAAACGCGCCCCCGCAAGCGTCGCGAACCGGAACCCGCGACGCTTTCAAGGAGCGTTAAATTAGCGAAACCGCGCCGTTCAGAGCGTGTATTGCGGGATTTTGAGCGTTTCGCCGTCTTTGGTCGCGCTCAGGTGAGCGTAATAGCCCGGGACGGTCATATTCAACGCGTCGAGAATCCCGACCGCCGGCTCTTGGTCTTTGAGAATCGCGTCGACGAAGTCGCAGCCGAGGTACCCGTGCGAGCCGCCGTGTCCGCCCGCGCTCACCCCCGGCGGGAGCGCCGGTTTGCGAATCTTGTCGCCGAGCGCCTTCACGATGCGACGCCCGTCGCCGTTTCCGACGTAAGCCTGGTCGAACGGCGTATAAGTCGCGTCCATTCCGCCGATTTCGCCGCGAACGCGCCCGGCTTCGAGGTACGTTCCGTAAGCGTTGCAACACGCCATCCGAGAAAGGCCGCCTTCGCTCGTTTTGAAGAAGCCGACTTCGCCCTTGAAGACGTTGCCGGAGCCGTTCGGGGTCGGGTTCGGGTCGTCGAACGGCAGAATCCCCTGCGCGGAAACTTCGGTGAAGCTCTTGTGCGTAACGCCGACGTAATACGCCGTCGCGTGCGTCGGGTACCAAAGGGGCGTCCCGTTTTTACGCCAATCTTTGTACGACGGGTACGACGGCGCGCCCGGTTCCTTCGTGTGAAAATACTCCCCTTCGGAGTAAACGATGCGTCCGAAACCGCCCGCTTTGTAGATTTTTTCCATCGCGTAAAGATCGTCGTGGAAAACGGACGTTTCGAACATCGCGTACTTGAGCCCGCGATTCTTTTTGACGCATTCGAGGAGTTTGTCCGCCCATTCGACGTCGCCGTAGAAAACCGGAACGGCGTGCGCGACGTGTTTCCCGTGTTCGAGGCAAAGAATCGCGTGTTTGGCGTGCGACGGCGCGTCGGTGGCGCAGAAAATCGCTTCGATCGAGTCGTCTTTCACCATCTCTTCCAGCGACGGGTACGTCTTTTCGCACTTGACGCGCTTGGCGAACTCGGCGCAACGATCCGGGAAGAGGTCGGTAACGGCGACCACCTCGACGTTCGGGTGATTTTGGAATTCGAACTCGGCGCCGAACTTGCAAAAGCCGTATCCGGCGAGCCCGACGCGGAGCTTGCGGTCGGTGTAAGGCTTCCAACCGTCTTTCGCGGCGTCGGTCTTCGTTTGGTCGAAACCGGGAACGGCTTTCTCGTCCGCCGACGCCGGGCTGAAGAAATACGGAACGAACGCCGACGCGGCCGCGGCGCCCATAAAGGAACGACGATTCAACGGAGACGACATATTTTTCCTTTCGACGCGAAAAATTTCGCTAAAAAAACAAAATTTCGCTAAAAAAACGATAAAAAACGACGAAACGAACGCTCTTTTAAACGTCGGAGTCGATTGTAACCGACGCGGCGCCGAAAATCAAGCGTTTTTTCCGCAGTCGCTCGAAATTTCGCGATTTTTCCCCGCTCCGCTCGCCAAGCGCTCCGTTTTATCGTTGCGACCGTTCGACTTTGCGCCGCTTCGCCGTTTTATCGTTTTCCGCCGAGCGTTGTTTTTCGGTCGCCCTTTTCGCGACGCGCTCCGAGAAGAATATATATTAATTAATAACGACAAAAGCCAGGTAAAATACGCAAGACAGGCAAAAAACGCCTGTCGCGCCGGTTCGCCGCGTCGACGAAACGGGGGAAATTGCGCCGAAACGGTTCTCCCCCCTTGCGCGACGGCGTTCGAGACGTTAAAATAGAGAAGCGTTTTTGCGCGTCGAAATCGTTTCGCGCCTCGCGCTTTTTGCGTCGGGCCCGACGTTTCGTTCCGTCGAAACGCGCTTGCGACCGCCGCCGCTTCCGCTCGTTTCGCTTCTTTTCGTCCCGAAACTCGCGTTAAAGTCGGCGCGACCGTCAAAGTCGCGTTTTGTTCCCCGTCCCCGTCGTCGCGTTTCGTCCTTCGTCGACGCGGCGTTCGCCCCTTTTGCGTCGGAGAAGCCCAATGGCCAAAGAAAAAACGTCGTCCCCGAACCTTGAAAAGTTGCGGAATATCGGCGTCGTCGCGCACATCGACGCCGGCAAAACGACCGTTACCGAAAAAATGCTCTTCTATTCGCAGTTCGTGCATAAAGTCGGGATGGTCGACGCCGGAACGACCGTTACCGACTTCGACCCGGAAGAGCGCGAACGCGGCATCACCATCCGCGCCGCCTGCGTTACGTTCGATTGGAACGACCATACGTTCAACCTGATCGACACGCCCGGACACGTCGACTTCACCGCCGAAGTCGAACGCTCGCTCCGCGTTTTGGACGGCGCGCTCGTCGTTTTCAGCGCTCGCGAAGGCGTCGAAGCGCAGAGCGAAACCGTTTGGCGTCAAGCGGATAA
The DNA here is from genome assembly GCA_017436025.1 of Thermoguttaceae bacterium. Taxonomy (GTDB): domain Bacteria; phylum Planctomycetota; class Planctomycetia; order Pirellulales; family Thermoguttaceae; genus RUG369. Next base: position 8,769 of record JAFSDX010000218.1, on the reverse strand, counting down.
GTATCACGTCCCGCGCGTCGCGTTCGTCAACAAGATGGATCGCGAAGGCGCCGACTTTTACGCCGTCTTGGAAGAGATCGAAAAGCGTCTGAACGCGAAACCGCTCGTCGTCTCGATTCCGGTCGGCTCCGGCCCGCCTCACCTTCCGGAAGCGTTCCGCGGCACGATCGACCTGATCGAGATGAAGCAGCTGACGTTCGACCCGACCTCGAACGGGCGGAATTACGAAACGTCCGAAATCGAACCGGAAATGCTCGAGCAAGCGCAACTTTACCGCGAAAAGCTCCTCGACGATCTCTCGATGTTCAGCGACGAGATGACGGAGTTGCTCCTTTCCGGCGAAGAGGTTCCGGTCGAAACGATTCGCGCTGTCTTGCGTCAAGCGACGCTCTCCGATATGGGCGTCCCGACGCTCTGCGGTTCCGCGCTCGACGGGATCGGCGTTCAACCGGCGATGGACGCGGTTTGCCATTACCTCCCGTCGCCGACCGATTTGCCGCCGGTCGAAGGCGTCGATCCGGCGAACGAAGAAAAGAAGCTGGAGCGCAAACCGCTCGACTCGGAACCGTTCGCCGGACTGATTTTCAAAATCGAGTCGAACCCGCACGGCGATATGTTCTTCATTCGCGTTTACTCCGGAACGCTGAACGCCAACTCGCGCGTTCTGAACCCGCGAGCGAAGCAAAAGGAGAATATGCCGCAAATTTGGCGCATTCAAGCCGACCACCGCACGCAAGTCGACTCCGTTTCGGCGGGCGACATCTGCGGCGTCATCGGGTTGCGTTTTAGCGTTACCGGCGACACGTTGTGCGACGTCAAGAGCCCGATTTTGCTCGAGTCGATCGTCTTCCCGCAAACGGTCGTTTCGATGGCGATCGAGCCGGAATCCGCCGACGAACACAAGAAACTGAAAGCCGTTCTCGAGTCGATGCGCCGTCAAGACCCGACGTTCCAAGCGTCGGTCAACGAGGAAACCGGCCAAACGCTCGTCAGCGGGATGGGCGAACTTCACCTCGAAGTCATTAAACACCGGCTTTTGCGCGAACACAAGCTCCGCGTTCGCGTCCGCGACCCTCGCGTCAGTTACCGCGAAACGCTGCAAAAGGCGGCGGAAGTCGGCGGCGGCGGCCAACGCGTTTTGGGCGGCGTCCGCCATTACGCCGAACTGACGCTCCGCGTCGAACCGACGGACGACCTCGACGTTAAGGTCGCGGTGAAATCGGACGACGAAGCGTTCAAGCCGGAATGGCGCGCGATCGTCGCCGAGTCGCTCCGCGAAGAATCGCAAGGGGGCGGTCTCCTCGGGTTCCCACTTAGCGGCGTTAAATTGGAGATTTTGGGCGGACAATTCAGCGAAACGGACACCGACGAAATCGCGCTCCGCTACGCGGTCGGCGACGCTTACCGCAAGGCGCTCGACGCGGCGAAAATTACGTTGCTCGAACCGATTATGCGCCAAGAAATTCAAACGCCGGACGAATACGTCGGGGACGTCGTCGGCGATATTAACCAACGACGCGGCGTCGTCGTTCAAACGGACAATCGCGGCAAGTTCACCGTCGTCGAAGCGGAGACGCCTCTTTCGAGCCTCTTCGGTTACTCGGCCGCGCTCCTCGGTTTGACGAAGGGCCGCGCGAGCTGCACGATGGAACTCGCGAAGTACGGCCCGGCGCCGAACGAAATCCTCCGCAGCTTTACGCTCGAATAATTTCGGCGACTATTTTCGAATCGGCGGCGTTTCTCCTCGAAGCGCCGTCGAAACGACAAAACGCGGCGAGTTTAACGCTTTTAACGCCGGCAAGCTCGCCCGACTTACCCGGCGACAACGCCAAACCCGGCGCGACGTTTTCTTCAACGTCGCGCCGGGTTCGTTTTTTTTCGCGTTATTTCGCCGCTTTCTCCAATTTCGCCGACTTCGCTATTCCGCCGAAATCGCCAAAAGCGTCGAAACCGCCGACTTTACTCCGTTTCACTCTTCAACGAGGCGCGGAACTTGCAGACCGTCGACGCCCGGCGCCGCGTCCCAATCGATTTTCACTCGCGACAGGTACCAGTCTTTCCCCTTCGACGCGTTCCCTTGGAAGAAGAGCCAAGTTTGGCCGTCGTCGTCGACGAAAACGCCCGGGTGCCCCGATTCCGACGCGTTCCACTGCCCCTTCGGCCCGTTCGTTATAAACGGAACGTCCCAAACGCGCGTCCAAGCGAGTCCGTCGTCGCTGACCGCCAGCCCGATATGTTGCGGATCGTTGTTGTACCCGCCCGCGTAAAACATATACAATTTTCCGTCGCGTTCGAGCGTCGACGCCGCCTCGATGCACTTCGTTTCCCAGGGAAGCTCCGGTTGCAAAATCGAGTCGTCGCAGGCTTGCTTCCAAGCGTTCGGCCCGAGATCGGAGTCGGCGTCGGCGGTCGCGACGACGAGTTTTTGAATTTTCCCAGCCGGGTCGCGCGTCGCGGCGTACAGGAGGAAGCGGCCCTTAAAGAAAATTACTTCGGCGTCGATCGCGCGCCCGTTCGTCCACTCCGGCCCGTTCGGACGGAAAATCGGGTTCTCCGGGTGCGGCGTAAACTTCACGCCGTCGTCGGACGTCGCCATACAGATCGCGTCTTTCACCCCGGTTCCATACGACTGATAAAACAGGTAAACTTTACCGTTGATAACGCGAGCGCAAGGCGCGCAAAAGCCCTTCTTCACGCACTCTTGCGTCGGGAGCAGGTTGTCGACGAACGTCCAGTCGACGAGGTTGTCGCTCGTCGCGATTCCGGTCGTCCAGCCGTATTTCCCGCCGTCCTTTTCTTGCGGCGGAATCGAGAAGTACATATAATACTTGCCCTTAAAGCGGACGACGGACGGGTCTTTCGCGAAATTTTTCGGCGCCCACTTCATTTTCGGATTCTTCAACGCCGGAGCGTCCGCCGGAGTAATCGACGCGGCGCCCTCCGGAGCGTCGAGAATTTTCGGAACGTCGGCCAAAACCGCTCCGACGCTAAAAAGAGCCGCCGCGCAAGCGACGACGCCCCGACGAACGACGCGCCGCGACGACGCAAACGAGGCAAATTGAGCAAAATACGCAAACGACATAAAGCCCCCAATTCAACTAAACGTTAAAACAAACGACAAAACCTGAACGCCAAAAAATCTCGACGCGCTTTTTCGCCCGCCGACGTTCGCCATTATACCCGTTTTGCGCTTGCGAAACAAGTCGCGTTGACGACGAAACGACGGTTTTTAAGTTTCGCCATTTCCCCCATTTCGCCCGTTTCCCTCAATCCCCTGAAACGCCGCCGTCCGCTCGCCGCGAACAACGAAAATTTTTCCAAAAAACGCCGAGAGCGCGTCTCGAGCCGTTGACGTCGACGCTAAACGACGTATAATAGGAAAAGAAGCGGGCGGCGTTCTTTTGAGCGTCCCTCGCCTTTGAGCCTAAAATTGGCGCCGCGCGTCGATTTTGCAGGCGGCCGAGTGGCGGAATGGCAGACGCTGGGGATTTAAAATCCCTTGCCCTTGACGGGCGTGCGGGTTCGAGTCCCGCCTTGGCTATTTTTATCGAAGCCCCGAGCGTTTTTCGTTCGGGGCTTTTTTTATCGCCGTTTCGCCGTTTTTTACCGCTTTACCGCTTTTTCGACGTTTTTCCCCTCGTTGGAGCGGAAACGGAAGCGAGCGCCTCGCTTAAAGTCCTCCCAACTTGCCCGTTTCCTCTCGTTTCGCGGTTCGGAACGCCCCGCAACCGCTAAATCCAACGCGACCGCTACAACCGCCCCAAATTTCAAAAAAAAAAAATAAAATTGGATTTTTCCGGAATTTTCTTGCTTTTTCCTCTCGGCGAGCTTAAACTAAACTCAAAGAGCGCGACGCAACGCCGCGTTCTTCGTCGTTTTTTCTTACTTTTCCGACGTTCGCCGCGACGACCTTTTCGCCGCCGACGTCGCCTTGTTCCCGTTTACAAGGAGCTTACGATGCAATACTTTACGTTTGTTTCTCGTTCCCGTTTCACGCTCGTCGCGCTTTTGACCGCTTTCGTTTGCGTTTCGACCGTTGGTTGCGGCGCCGCGCTCCGTCGCGCCGAATGCGCCGGCGTTTTCGTCCAATGCAAAGATTTTGTCGCCGTCGCCGCTCAAAAGTCGGATCAGTTGGGCCCCGCCGCGGCGTCGCCGGAGGGTCTCGCCCAAGCCGCGGCGATTTACGCCGAACTCCGCGACTGCGTTCGTTCGATCGACGCGAGCAAATGCCCGCCGGAATTTAAGAAGGCGTTCGACGACTTCGCCGCTTATACCGCTCGGTTGGGCGACGCCGGAGAGGCGATCGTCGACGCGTATCAAAAAGCGACGGCGGGCGACGCGGAAGCCGCGGAAACCGCTAAAACGAAAGCGCAAGAATTTATAAACCTCGGCCTAGAACTCGACGCGCGGCTGAAAACGTTGCAAGAAGCCGCGAAGAAAGGCCAATAATCCCGTTCGTTTTCAATTTTCGTCGCGACGACGTTCCGCCTTTCCGCGCTCGACGTTCGCCGCTCCGTTCTCATTTCCTTACTTTAAGGAGTTTACAATGCGAAATTTCGCGTCGATTTCTCGTTCCCGTTTCGCGCTCGTCGCGCTTTTGGCCGCTTTCGTTTGCGTTTCGACCGTCGGTTGCGGCGCCGTCGTCGAACGCGCCAAAGATCGCGCCGCCGTCGAAAAAGTCCAAAGTCAATGGGTCGTTTACGTCGATCGCTTCGCCGACAAGGCGGAAGCGATGCAAGCCGCCAACCCGAGCGATCCTTTGCAAGTTTTCCGCGAAAGCGAAAAAATTTACGTCGAATGCCGCGACAGCGCGCGTCTGCTCGACGCGAGCGCCTGCCCGGTAGACTACCAAACCGCGTTCCACGAGACGCTCGCTTCCCTCGACGCGATTTGCGATTACCTCGGGAAGATCACGTCGGGCGAAATCGCGCTTGATCCGTCGGTCGAACCGGAATTTCGCCGCTTGTCGAACGTTTTTATGAGCAATGTAACTCGTCAAGACGAGGTTACGGCGCGATATTGCGGCCAATAATCCCCGCTCGTTCGCCGTTTTTCGTTCGATTTTAGCGTCGAGCGCGCCGTTCGAGCCGCTCGACGCCAAATTATCGCTCGTTTTTCCATCTTCCTAAGGAGCCGCAATGACGTTAAACTTCACGCTCTTTGCCCAAAACAACGCCCCCGTCGGTCTTATCGCGCTGATCGCGGGAATCGTCGGCGGCGTTTGCGCGATCGTCGCGGGTTTTGGCGTCGCCAAACTTATCGTCAAAAACCGCGCGATCGGCAAGACGCAGAACGCTCTCGGTCGTTTGACCGCGGCGCTTTTTAAGCAAATCGAGTCTTTCGAAGCGACCGTTCCGCCGAACGCGCCCGCCGCGAAAGTTTACGCCGGATACGCGGCGATTTTCGCCAAATATCTCGAAGCGCTTCGTTCGATCGACGCGAGCGCCTGCCCGCCCGACTACCGCTCCGGCGTTAAGGCTTGCGTCGACAATGTTTCCCAAACGCTCGCCTTCCTCCAAAAAGAGTCGATTTCCCCGACGCAAACGTCGGCGATCTTCGCGACGGCGTCGAATCCGCGCGAAGTCGTTCAAAATCGCCTCGCCGACTTGGGAACTTACGCGACCAAATTGGACAAAATCGCCTATCGTTATATCAACCTGAAATAACGCCGTTCCCGTTTTTTTCGCCGCTCGACGTTCCCGCGTCGAGCGTTTTTTCTTTTGCCTTCCGTTTTTTCCGGTTTTAACGGTCGTTTCTCCGCCGTTTCGCAAAAATTACGTCTAAATTTCAAAAATTTTCGCCAATTTTTCCCCGCGCTCGCCTCTATACCGACAAAGGAAGTAAAAATTATCGTTTTTCGCGCGCCGCCCCAACGGCGACGTCGAAAACCTATTTTGGCGACGATACCTAATTAAAGCAATGCCTATCGACCGTCTTTCTATCGCCGGCCCGGACAAAGCGGTTCGTCCGCAGGAACTCGCCGAGTTGAGCGACCGTTACCCGTTCGTCGAACGGTCGATTTTATACGGTCGTCCGATCAAGCCGCTCCGTCGTTCCCCGACGCTCGCTTGGATTTGCGAACCGACCGAAATTTCCGCCGAGCGCGCCCGCTCGACCGGTTCGCCGTCGCGCCTATTGCTCCGCCTTTGCGGCGCCGCCGTCGCGTCGTTAATCCGCGCCCAACGGAACGGTTTGGCGAAAATCCTTCCGTTACTCCCGAATTTTCAACGGACACAGCCAAACGTCGACTACCGCAAGGTCGAGGCGGCCTTGCCGACGCTTCCGCGCGTCCTCCGCAAGTTGCGACCGGCGCCGCAGTTTATCGTTCGGCTGAACGGCAAAGCGATCAACGCCGAAGTCGGCGAAACGCTTCGAGCGAACGGGCTCGACGTCGCGCTCCTTTACGACGCGTCCGGCGGTCAAGGGATAACGCCCGAACGTTGGCAGGCGCCGAAAGGCGACTACTGCGGTTACGCGGGCGGGCTGAGCTTAGCCAACATTGAAGCGCAAATTCCGCTTATCCGGGAAGCCGCCGGTTCGGCCCGAGTTTACCTCGACTTGGAAGCCGGGGCCCGCGACGCGCAAGACCGTTTCGATATGGACGCGGTGAAACTCCTTTTGGAAATCGTCGCGCCGCATATCGACGCGTAATCGCCGAACGCGAACGCCGTCGACGGTCGAAGCCGCTAAGCTCGAGCGCCGTCAATATTGAGAACGCGGCGCTCTCCCGCTTTCGCCGAACGCCAGGACGCTAGACCTTGCGGAAAAATCAACGCCAGTTTTTGCAACGCAAATCTTATGTTCTGCAAATATTGAACTATTGGCGGATTATTTTTTACATCGTCCATCTGCAATAACGCGTTTGTTTTTTCAAGGAGCGCCATAAAATTCAATTGTTGCAACAAGTTTTCACATTCTCGGATTAACGCCCCTCCTTTTTTAGCGTTTCCGCTCGGCTCAAAATTATCTTGAGCTTGCGCCTCAATTTTCACCTCTTGGCGTTCTTCCGCCTTTTCGTCGTTTAAGCCTCGTCGCAACATTTCGCAATACTAGCGTCTTGCGCGAAAACCGGCGTCGCGTTTTGCTCCGCTTCGCCGCCCCCGAACGGCGCCATCCCTAACGCGACCAATCCGAACGCCGACGCCAACGCGCCGCGCAAACGTCGTTGATTTCTTCTCTTCCTCTTTTTTCCCCTTGGCCTTTCCCAATTTTTAAACGCGTCGTCTCGACGCGTTTTTCACTAACCGTTGTTATATTCCCCAAAAAACAAAATCCTCAACGCCTCCAAAAGGGTTAATTTCTCGTCAAACCAAGGCGACGTTTATCGACTTTTCCAATTATTCGCCCTCCCCAAATTCGTTCGAGAGAAACTCCGCCCAACGCCTCAACAAATAAAGCGCGTAAAACGCAATCGACGCGCAAGAAATCGCCGAAAGAGCGACACGACTAAGGAATTTTCCGCCGACAAAAGCGCCAAACGATTTCCTTATATCGCGACAAAAACAACAACGCCAAACAAAATCGCCAATAACGCGACAAGACGACGGTAAAAATAAAGCGCTGGAGCGAGGCTTGCGATTTTTTATCGACGCGACGCCGTTAATCGGCAAGACGAAGTTTTGTTAAACGCGCAAATCTCAAAACGGCGAGCAAGTTATTCCAACGTCAAGAAGATAACGACGGATCGCCCGAAAAAAAGCCGACGCGAACAACGAAAAAGCGTCGATGCTTTGGGCGAGAAAAGTCGTCGGAACGGGGGCGTAAGATTTTTAAAAAGCGGCGACGCCAAGACAACAAAAACGGTTGCCCCCAACTCTTAACGCGACGCCAACATTTTTAAGCGTCGGTTCGTCGCCGGGCGTCGTTCGTCGCTTGAAGCGGCGCGGCGCTCGACCGGAAGGCGCGCGGGCGACGGGACGGGCGACGACCAGCGCGGATAAGCCCGAGTTCGACCGAAAGACGCGCCGACGACGGGGAACGGTCGGGCCGAGCGCGTCTCCGCAAGCGACGGCTAACGACGCGATAAAACCGCAACAATCACCAAGAACTTCCCAATCGGTTAAGTCGCGTTAAATCGGCGAAGGTTGAAAGACCAAAATCGCGCTAAGGTCGCGCCGCGAGGGTTACGCGGCGTTCGTTTGAAAACGACGCGCAACCAACGACGCGACCGCCTAATCGCTTTAAGCGGCCCAATTAACGCGAGTTGTTTCGAGCGCGCGAGCGCGGCGGAGTCAGTTTGGGCCGTCTTCCTCTTGGTCGCCTTGGAGGCGCTCGCTCGGAAGGCGCGGCGGCGGGGGTTGCGCGGCGTTCGTTTGAAAACGACGCGCAACCAACGACGCGACCGCCTAATCGCTTTAAGCGGCCCAATTAACGCGAGTTGTTTCGAGCGCGCGAGCGCGGCGGAGTCAATTTGGGCCGTCTTCCTCTTGGTCGCCTCGGAGGCGGTCGAAGCGGCGCGGCGGGTCGCTCGCTCGGAAGGTGCGGCGACGAGGTTTGCCGAACGGAAAATCGCGTTGCGGCGCCGACTTTGGGGGCTTTTCCAACTTCTTTCCTCCTTCCAACGTTTTCAGTTTTTCCGATTTTAACGCCAAATCGACGCGACGTTGCGCCTCCGCGTCGATTTTTGAGCGTCGCGCTTCTTCCCAAAGGCTCGGCGTTCCGGAAACGGGAAAACGAACTTGTCGCGACGACGCGATTTCGGGAAACGCTTCTTTTTCGGTCGTTTCGTCTTCGACGACGGCGCTTTCTCCCGACGGTTTCTTATCCATT
>JAFSDX010000217.1 GCA_017436025.1 Thermoguttaceae bacterium | reverse complement strand
TAACGGCGGATACGACGTCGGAAACGCGAACCCGTACGACGCGGGCGTCCCGTTCGACTATCAACCGTTCTATTACGACGGCGACGCGCCCGTCGCGCCGACGTTTTGGGGCGCGTTCGGACATTGTGTAAAGAATTATTGCAATTTTCAAGGGCGCGCGACGCGAACGGAGTTTTGGGGGTTCCATGTCGTTCACTCTTTGTTGGGCCTCGTATTAGCGGCGGTTCTCGTGGGGCTTGCCGCCGCGCTCGACGCGCCAATATTGGCGCTTCTGCTTTGGGCGTATATTTTAGGGTTGCTTCTTCCGATGTGGGCTCTGCATTTTCGGCGGATGCACGACTTAGATTATTCGGGAGGTTGGCTTTTCTTGTCTTTTCTTCCGTTTGTCGGCGGGATTTGCGGGTTGGTTTTGGCGATCGCGATGGGATTCGTTCGGGGAACGGACGAGCCTAACCGCTTCGGAGCGCGACCGGTTAGGCGTTAACGCGTCCGCGGCGCGCGATCGAGCGTCGACGTAAAAAACCCGTCGTCCCGGGGAACCGAGGCGGCGGGTTTTTGCGTTTTCGGGACGCTAAACGAAGCGGCAAAGCGCTTGGCGTCGGCGATTACGGCGTTTCAAAGTCGCAGTCCGGCTCCGGGCCGAGCGGGTCGCCGCCGACGGCGTAAGCGCGAGCGCGGCTGCCTCCGCAAACGTGCCGATAATTGCACTTGCCGCAGACGCCTTTATAGTTGTCCGGGTTTTGAAGCGCGTTGAAAAGCGGATGGTTTTGGTAAACGTCGACGACCGAGTTTTCCGGGAAACGACCGCAAACGACCGGAAGGAAACCGGCCGGGAAGATTTCGCCGTTGTGCCCGACGAACATAATCCCGCGACCGTCCGTGATTCCGAGCGGCGCTCGCGAACGATGCGAACGTCCGATTTTCGCGGCGGCGGCTTCCGCTTTCTCGTCGACCGGCGCGTCCTGCGGATTCACCTTCATCGACGCGGCGAAGCGAGAGTTCGGGAAGTTCGGGCGGTTTTTCGGCGCCGCGAGCGGGTCGCCTCCTTGCTCCAAGACGTAACGGCGGTAGTGCGGCGCTTCGGTCGTCTTGACCGAGAACGGTTTCGAAAGGGAATGACGGTAAAGTTTCGCGAAAACTTCCCGATATTCCGGCGCGGAAATGCGGATCTCCTCGACGCCGCGCCCGACCGGAACGAGGAAAAAGACCGACCACATCATCACGCCGGTTTCTTCGAGCAGGTCGGCGATTTCGTCGATCAAATGCGCGTTGCGGCGAGTGATCGACGTGTTCACCTGGACGGGAAGCTCGAGGTCGCGAGCGTAACGCATCATATCGAGGGCTTTAGCGAAACTGCCTTCGAAACCGCGGAAGGAGTCGTGAACTTCCGGCGTCGGGCCGTCGAGGCTGATTCCGATCGCGGAGACGCCCGCTTCTTTCGCTTTCTTGAACGCGTCGAACGTCGCGAGCGGCGTCGCGCTCGGGGTCAACGCCGAGCCGATTCCGAGGTCGGTCGCGCGGCGGATTAAGTCGAAGAGGTCGGCGCGTTTGAGCGGGTCGCCGCCGGTGAAGCAGATCGTCGGTTTGCGCGGGAACCGGGCGACGTCTTCGAGCAACGCGAGCGCTTGCTCGGTCGAAAGTTCGTCCGGAGCCGCCGACTCTTGCGCCGACGCGCGGCAGTGTTTGCAAACGAGATCGCAGGCGCGGGTAACTTCGTAATAAAACATCAGCGGATTCCGACCGAAATCGGAAACGTCGTAAGGCGTATGGCGCATCGGCGAAGACTCTCTTTCTAGCGGAAAATAGGGGAAACGGGAAAAAGGGACAAACGACGAAAACGCCGCTCGGGCGGAAAAACGAACTCGCGGAGAGCCGATTTTGCCGACCGAACGGCGCGTTTCGGAAACGTAAGCGGCGCGGTTAAACGGTTAAGCGATTAAAAGCCGCGGTTGCGCGGATAGCCGCCCATACCGGGGTAACCGCCCATTCCGGGATAGCCGCCGTAACCGCCGTAACCGCCCATATTCGGGTAGCGTCCCATCGCGCCGCGTCCGAAGTTTTGACGCGGCATAATCGGCGTCGTCGAGCCGAGGTAAGGCGTCGACAGCATCGTCGCGGCGGTTTGCTTCGAGCGCAAATTTTGCAGGTATTGCGTCAAAACGGTCGAGTTCATCGACTTAAGTTCGACGACGCGCACCTTGCGGATGTTTTCCTCGAGGATTTCGCGGTCGACTTCTTGGACGTATTCTTCGATTTCCTTCGCCAAGTTTTCCGGCGCGTAAACTTCGAGGTTGCCGGTCGTTACGTTCGGGAAAATGCGCGGCGATTGGTTGCCCGGCATCAACGTCGTTTGGAACTTGCGCGAAAACGCGTTCAGCACCTGTTGCGCCATCCGCGTCGGCGACGTGTTGGCGACTTTAATTTTGTGCGGCTTCGTGATCGGTTGCGGGAACAGGTCGACGGAGTCGAGGTGAACGATCATCGCGCCGGCGACGTCGCGGTCGGCTTTGGAGCCGTAGACGGTGATCGTGTTGAGCGACGCGTCCGGTTGGAACGACAATTGAACGGCTTGCTGCATATCGGAGATATTGACGCCGGTCGATTGGTAGTAGTAATACGGCGACGCATTTTGCATTCGGTCGGCCATATACGTTTGCAGGCGCGGCGTCAGTTGTTGGACGCCGACGTTTTCGACGCGGTAAACGGTGTAGTTGCGGCTTTCCATCAGGACGCGTTCGCGCGCTTTTTCGCGGTTTTCCTCCGTCATATACGACAGATAACCGAGAGAGCGCGGGTCGGACGGGTCGGCGAATTTCGGCGCGTCGGTTTCCGCTTCTTCCGTTTCCGACGCGACGGCTTCGGGCGCGGCGGTTTCCGAAACGGCGACTTGCGTCGGTTCGACGGTTTGCGTCGGAGCGGTTTCCGCTTGCGCCGGCGTTTTCATTTCGTCGACGACGGCGGTCAAGCGGCGTTGAAATTCGTCGAGCGCTTCTTCGTCGCTCGAGTAAAGCGTCGCGGTTCCGTCCGGATTAACGACGACGTAGACGCCCGGAACGTCGGTCGCGACGGCGTTTTCCGGAATCGGTCGCGAAGCCGTTTCCGATTTCGGCGCGTTTTCCGTTTCGCCCGCCGGGGCGCCGTCGACGACGAGCGCGCCGAACGCGGCGCCTTTCAGGAGCGCGCGGCTAGCCGAAAAAAAAAGGGAGGAAACGACCGACGCGGTTTTCGGAGCGGTTTCCGCCGCCGGCGCGGGTTGCGCCGGAGCGGTTTCGACCGGTTTTTCCGGGGCCGGGGCCGATTTCGGGGCTTCCGCCGGAGCGGGGGCCGGAGCCGCCGGTTGCGCGGCGGCTTTTTCAGCGGCGGCCTTTTCAGCGGCGGCTTTCTCGGCGGCGGCTTTCTCGGCGGCGGCTTTTTCGGCGGCGGCTTTTTCGGCGGCGGCTTTTTCGGCGGCGGCTTTTTCGGCGGCGGCTTTTTCGGCGGCGGCCTTTTCGGCGGCGGCTTTTTCGGCGGCGGCCTTATCGGCGGCGGCTTTTTCGGCGGCGGCCTTATCGGCGGCGGCCTTATCGGCGGCGGCTTTTTCGGCGGCGGCTTTTTCGGCGGCGGCCTTATCGGCGGCGGCTTTTTCGGCGGCGGCCTTATCGGCGGCGGCTTTTTCGGCGGCGGCCTTATCGGCGGCGGCTTTTTCGGCGGCGGCTTTTTCGGCGGCGGCTTTTTCGGCGGCGGCCTTATCCGTAGCGGCTTTCTCTTCCGCCGTCGGTTCGACCGGTTTCGCCGGAGCGACCGCCGGTTTTTCTTGAACGATACCGCCGTCGCCGACGATGACCTTCACTTGGTTTTCGCGCGTCCAGCGTTTGACCGCTTCGCCGACGACCTTCGCGGCGTCCGCGCCTTGAATCGTAACGACGCGACCGGCTTGAGTCGCTTCGACTTTAACGCTCGGTTCGACCGCCGGTTTCGCCGGTTGGGCCGGAGCCGGAGCGGCTTCGACCGGTTTCGCGGCCTTCGGGGCCGGAGCGGCTTCGACCGCCGATTTCGGCGTTTCGACCGGTTTCGCCGGAGCCGGTTCGACCGCTTGCGCGGCGTCGGCGGCGCTTTCGATCGGCTTCAAGTTTTTGAGGTCGATTTGTTCGCCGGACGGCGCGGCGCCTTTTTGTTCGGCGCGTTCGCGAAGGTAAACTCGGCGTTCCTTCGACGAGGAGCCGGAACGGTCGTTCGGATCGACGAACGGCTTCATTTTTTCGAGGTCTTTTTCGCCCATTTGAATCAACATTTGGCGCATTTTCTCGAGGAGCGCCGGAGTCGAGCGAGCGAACAAGCGGTTCGTGTTCGCGTCGTAACGGACGTCGTGGTAGGAGCCTTCCGTTTCGAGCATCCCGAAGGCTTGTCGCGCGGTCGCGACGTCGACGTAAACCAACTCGAAAATAGCGAGTTCCGTTTCGTCTTCTTCCGGTTCGAGGACGTCGAGAACGTCGAGAACCATTTTGTGTTCTTCCGGACGTCCGACGACGATCAGCTTGCCGGTCGCGTAGTCGCGGTACATATTGACGTCGCGGCCTTGCTCGTAGAAAATCGAGTAAAGCGACGTCGTAACCGACGAGTTTTTAATCGTATACGACTGCATATACGATTCCGGGTCGGCGAGACCGCCTTGGCGCGCTTCTTCGATCAGCTGAGCGACCGCTTGGTGTTGTTCGGCCGTCCCGCGAACGAGCAAGCATTGTTGCGCGGAGTCGAATTGCGCTTGGAACGCGACGTCGTTCGCGTAAAAATTGCGGAGCGACGCGAGCAAGCGCGTGAAGTTAAGCGAACCGACGTTGAAAATTTTGAACGTCGTGTTCCGTTCCGGGTCGCGTTCGTCCATTTCTTGAACAAGTTGCGCGATTTTCGCGTGGTCGCTTTCGTAAGCCTTGACCAAGAGCGAACGCGAGTAGGCGTCGAGCGTGATGACGGCTTGCGGGTACATTTGCAAAATCGCGCGGCGGACGACGTCTTGTTGCGAGTTTTTCACTCGGTAGACGCGAGCGGTCGTTCCGTCGTCGCCGACGTCGAGCGTTTCGATCATCGCGGCGATTTTCGGTTGGTCGCCGGGGACGGTCTTAACGGTCAGCGTGCGGGCGACCGACGACGTAAGGAGCGACGCGCTCGGCGGGTTGGCGATAATCGTCGCGGTCGGGTAAGCCGCGAGGATCGAGAGGCGCGCTTGCGCCGGAACCGCGTACTTCAAGCGGTAAACTTGCGTCGCGAGGCCGTCTTCGGTATTGTCGATTTCTTTAATGAACTCGGCGATTTTCGGTTGGTCTTCGGGACGCGTTTTGACGGTCAGCGTTTTACCGACGACGTCCGGGATAACCGTCGCGGTCGGGAAAACCGCGAGAACCGAAGCGCGGGCGACCGACGGCGTCGCGTATTGCAGGCGGTAAACTTCCGTCGTGAACTCGCCGTCGAGCGCTTTAATCATTTCGGCGATTTTCGCTTGTTCGTCCGGGTAAGTTTTGACGGTCAGCGAGCCGGCCAACGGGTCGGCGACGATCGTCGCGGTCGGGTAAACCGTGAGAATCGCGAGGCGCGCCGTCGCCGGAACCGCGTATTGCAGTTTGTAAATAACGGTCGATTGGCCGTCGGTCGAGTTTTCGAGTTGTTCGATAATCGACGCGATTTTCTCGTGTTCGTCCGCTTTCGCGAGAACGACGACTTGGTTCGGGGTCGTGCCGACGCCGAGCTTAACGTTCGGGTAAAGCGGCAAAATCAACGCGCTCAGTTGCGCGAGCGTCATACGGCGCAGCGTGTAGGCGACGAGCGTTTTGTTCGCGTTCGGACGCTCTTTGATCATTTCGGCGACGAGTTCCGCGATCTTCTCGTGAACCGACGGGCGCGCCGCGACGACGAGGAAACCGGGCGTCGACGTCGGAAGTTGAACCGCTTCCGGAGTCATTCGAACCAACGCCGAAGCGACGTATTGGTGCGACGTAACCGGAATATCGCTAATGTCGTAGGCGCGCGGAACGATTTTCGATTCCGGGGCGTCTTCGACGTCGAGCGACGCGAGAAGTTCGACGACTTGCGCTTGAACGACTTCCGGCGCTTGGCACATCAGCGAACCGTCGGACGACGGGTAAAAATACGCTTCGTTCGTCGGGAAACGCGTCGACAGGAAGCCGATCATATCCGCGAAACGCAGGTGAACGAGCGGGTATTTTTTCAGCGTAACGTTCGGGAACGCTTCGCCGACGACTTCGAGCGCCTTCGCGACACGTTCGTGGTCGGAAACGGAGCCCCAAACGACGAGGCGCGAACCGCTAAGCGGGTACATAACGGCGCCCGGGATTTGCGGCGTCAACAGGCCGATCGCGGCGGTCGCGCCTTGCGCGCTGACTTGGTAAATTTTCGGTTCGATACCGTCGACGTCGGCGCCTTCCGGAATCGTTTCGAGGCGGGTCAACGTTTCGAGGAATTTTTCGTGGTTGATTTCGTTCGCGACGACGAAAACTTCGTTCGAGCCCTTGCCGGGGTAAATCGCGGCGCCCGGGACGACCGTCGGGACGATTTGAACGAGCTTCGTGAAGTTGACGCGGGTCAGGTAGTAAGCCTTAAGGGACGGGCCTCTTTTCGCGGCTTCGGCGCGGCGCGCTTCGATGTAAGCGGCGGCCTTCGTTTGCACGTCTTCCGGAGCGGCGACGACGATTTCCGACATATCGGAAGCGTAGGTAACCGTCGCTTGCGGCGCCGGGAACGTCGCGGAAACTTCCGCGTAAGTCTTCCAGAACGAGCCGGCGTAAGGCCAAGTGTAGCCGCGGACGACGCGTTCGACCGAAGCGTCGGTCGGAACGTCGAGCGCTTTCAACGCTTTTTCGACCGCCGCCAGTTGTTCCGGCGAACCGTAAACAACGATTTGACGCTTCGCGACGTCCGGCGTGATTTCGGCGTTCGGGCAAACTTTGGCGAGGAACGCGACGGCGGACGGAACGGCGGTGTGAACGACCGGGAATGTTTGGTAAGTCGCTTCGTCCGGCGTTTTGCAAATTTCGGCGACAAATTGGTCGAGGCGTTCGAAGAGCGCTTCCGGGCCCCAAATAATCAGTTGGTCGGAGTTCGCACCCGGGTAAACGGTGATTCCGTTCGGAGCGAAGTTCGAGCGGATAATGTTGACCATTCGGTCGCGCAGGTAACGGCTTTCCGCCGGGAGCGTGATCAGCTTCATGCGGCCCGGACGTTCGTCGAACCCTTTAAAAAAAGCGTCGGTTTTCGCGAGTTCCGCTTCCGGGCCGTAAAGGAGCAACTCGTAGGCGCCGGTCGGCGTCGCGGTGATCGCCGGGTAAATTTGCGCGAGCGCGGCGACGAGTTGGTAAGCGACCGGATTTTGGAGGCGTTGGACTTTCGACGTAACCTTCGCTTCGTCGCCGGCCAACGTCGCGAGTTTGCCGACCGCGTCCTTAACCGCTTCGTGGTCTTCCGCGTTCGCGAAGAGGGCGAGGGTTTTGTCGGTCGGGTCGACGCGGTAGAACGGAATCGCTTGGTCGGGGGAACCGCCGCGGTACATCCGTTGCATACGGGATTGGCGCGCTTGCGCTCGACCTTGCATAAACGCGGAGCGAGCTTGCGCCGAATTGCCGTTCAGCGTCGGAACGAAAATCGCGTCGGGAATCAAATTTTCGACGAGCGATTCGACCGTTTCCGGCGCGACGGCGCCGATCGGGTAAATCGCGAATTCAAGGTTTTCGTCGTCGCTCGGCGCGGCCAATTCTTCGACGATTTTCGCGATCATTTTTTGTTCGCGACCGTTCGCGAGGACGGCGATTTTTTGCTCCGTTCCGGGCGGGGCGTACCCGCTTCCGGCGAAGACTTCCGCGCTCGGGAAGAGTTCGGCGACGACGCCGCGAAGTTGCGTCGCGACTTGCGGCGTTTTGACCGTGTAAACGGAGACGCGGGGGCCCGGCGCGTAAGCGGCGTCCGGGTCGTCGGCGTCGACTTCCGAAGCGTTGATCTTTTCGATTTCTTCGGAAATTTTAACGTGGTCGTCGAGCGTGGCGCGAACGATGACGCGGCTTCCGCGTTCGTCGGCTTCGACGGTCGCGGTCGGATACGCGTCGGTCAGCGAGTCGACGAGCGCGTCGATTTCCATCCCGTAGACCGGGTAAGGAATCATTCGTTTGTCGGACGAGCCGTAGGTTTTCGCGAGTTGCGCGACGTTCGCGGCGATAATTTTGTGTTCCGCCGGTTTCGCGATGACGAGCAACTGCTTGTTTTTCGCGTCGATTTCGATGCGCGCCGCGTTCGGAACGAGTTCTTCGAGCGCGTCGACGAGGTCGTCGGTCGGGTTCGCGCCGACGTCGTAGTAGCTCAAAATCGGGTCGAAATCGGAAACTTCCTCGGGGTCGAGGAGTTCGAGAAGTTCGCGAACTTCGTCGAGCGTTTCCTTATTCTTCGCGGTGATGATGATCGACTTCGACGCCGATTCGTAGGTAACGGTCGCGCCCGGGACGGTCGAGCGAATCGACGAAAGAAGCGTCGAGTACGCCGCGCGGCGCACTTGCCAACGCGACATACGGTTGTCGAGCCCGTCTTTTTTCATCAGGTTCGAGACGGCTTCTTGAATCAGCGCGTGTTCTTCTTCCGTTCCCCAAACGACGAGCGCTTGGTTGTAATAGTCGTAGGTGACCTTCGCGGCGGGGACGAGGGCCGTCAGTTCGCGGAGGTAATACGTCGGCGAGTAGTAGTTGCCGACGCCGTCGTAGTTGTAGAAACCTTTGATCGGGTACGACTTGTACGTGCGGACGAGACCGTCTTCGTTCTTGACGTCGATCGCGGCCAAGGTCGCCTTCGCTTCTTCGAGGTCGGCGGGTTTACCGCGCAGCATCAAGCGGCGGTTGACCGCGTCGTTCGTAACCGTAACGTCGTCGTGCAGGTCGCGCAAGAGCGAGACGAGCGTCGCGGCGTCGACGTGTTTCGGACGGTAAAGCGTCGCGGTTTCCTTAACCGGTTCTTCGAGCGAGCCGAGTTCGCCGAGGAGCTTCTTCAGCGCGGCGTGTTGCGACGGGAGCGCCCAAACGGACATAACGTCGAGGTCGGCGTCGTTCAAAATGCGGATCGAACCGTTCGTTTTGACGAAATCGTCGCGAACTTGGTCGAAACGAGCGCGGACTTCGTCCGTAATCGGATACGAAACGAACGTGTTTTCGTCGGCGAACGGGTACTCGGCCTTGACCTTTTCGATCGCGGCGGCGAACTCTTCGTGTTGGAACGGTTTCGCGACGACGCGTAAAACAGCGGAGTTGTTGTCGTCGCGAGCGATTTCCTTAACGCCCTTGACGCGTTCGCGGAGCATATCGATCATACGTTCCGGGATTTGCGTTTCGAAGCGGTAGTAGCGCGTTTCGTCTTCCGCCGGGAGGTTCGCGACCGCGTCGACGAGAATTTTCGTCGCGGCGAGCTGTTCCGTCGGCGTGCCGATAATCGTGAAGCGACGGCTCGACGAATTATACGTGATTTCCGCGCCCGGAACCGCTTTGCGAGCGTAGTCTTGGAGTTCGCCCGGAACGTCGCGTTCGACGTCGAGGTAGTAAACGCCGTCGACTTCGTCGGTCGTCGTCGTTTGAATTTGCGCGATGTACGCCTTCAAGCGCGCGACGTCCGCCGGACGACCGTAAAGGAGGAACCGTTTGTTCGTTCGGTCGTAAGTCGCCGTAACGCGGGGTTCGAGGCGCGGGAGCGCCGTAACGACTTCCGACGGAAGGTCTTTCTTAACGTCGACGATTTCAAGGACGACGTCGAGGTTGCTTTCCAAGCGGTTGATAAGTTCGATCGCCGCTTCGACGTTTGTTTTCGAACCGTAAATAATCAGCGACGGCGTCGTGGAGTCGATCGTAACGTCGACGCCCGGGACGTTCGCCAACAAGAGCGATTGCGCCGTGTAAACGGAAACTTTTTTCGTCGGCAAAACGGTCATGTAGGCGCCGGAGTCTCCGACGGCGAAACGACGCGCTTCTTCGGCGGCTTTCGCGGCTTTTTCCGCGTCCGCTTTCGCGGCGGCGGCTTTCGCGGCGGCCTCTTGCGCGGCTTTTTCGGCGGCGGCCTTTTCGGCGGCGGCTTTCTCGGCGGCGGCCTTTTCGGCGGCGGCCTTTTCGGCGGCGGCTTTCTCGGCGGCGGCCTTTTCGGCGGCGGCCTTTTCGGCGGCGGCTTTTTCTTCCGCGGCTTTCTTGGCGGCGGCTTCGGCGGCGGCCTTTTCGGCGGCGGCTTTTTCGGCGGCGGCTTTTTCGGCGGCGGCTTTCTCGGCGGCGGCTTTTTCGGCGGCGGCCTTTTCGGCGGCGGCTTTTTCGGCGGCGGCATTTTCGGCGGCGGCATTTTCGGCGGCGGCATTTTCGGCGGCGGCTTTTT
>JAFSDX010000216.1 GCA_017436025.1 Thermoguttaceae bacterium | reverse complement strand
GCGGAATCAACCGCTTTCCGGCGTTGGTCGAGGTTTTTCGACTCTTGAACGAGCGTCCGGAAGTCGCGAGTCGCGGCGTTTCGATCGAAATTCCGCAAGTTTTGGTCGACTGGATGAACGCCGAAACGAAGCTGGGGAACGTCGCGCTGGCCGAATACGTCGAGAAAACGGGCGACCCGCTGATGAAGAAAACGCTCGCTTGGTCGATTGCGGTTAACGAAACGATCGACCGTATCGTCGGCGAGGGCGTTCCGCCGTTCCCGAAAGTCGCGGACTCGTTGCGCAAATTGCAAGGGAAAGCGGACGTGTTGGTCGTCTCCGCGACGCCGCAAGCCGCGTTGATTAAGGAGTGGGAAAACCAAGGGCTCCTTCCGCTCGTGCAAGCGATCTGCGGGCAAGAAATCGGAACGAAGAAGGAGTCGCTGGCGTTTTCGAAGTTGTACGCGAAGAACCGAACGCTGATGATCGGCGACGCTCCGGGCGACTATAAGGCGGCGTTGGCGAACGACGCGCTCTTTTATCCGATCAATCCGGGCGAGGAAGAAGCGAGTTGGGAGCGTTTTTACGACGAAGCGATCGACAAGTTCCTCAACGAAGAGTTCGCCGGCGCGTACCAACAAGCGTTGCTCGACGAGTTCGACGCTTGCCTGCCGGTTCTGCCGCCTTGGAAGCGCGACGCTTAACGACGAGAAAATCGCGTCGTCGAAAACGTTGGAAGGAACGGCGCCGAAACGCGGGAAACGGAAGCGTTTGGGCGTCGCCGAGCGACGACGCGACCGAAAAATTTCGACGACCGAAAACAACGACGATTGAGAAAAGCGACGGCGACGAGAGGAGGCGCGGCGAATGAAATGTCCGTTTTGTCGATGCGACAACGACCGAGTGATCGAAACGAGAACGAGCGACGACGGGTTCGTTATCCGACGGCGGCGCGCGTGTCAGTCGTGTAAAAAACGTTACACGACGTATGAAAGAATTGAAATTGTGAATATTCGCGTCGTTAAACGAGACGGAGCGCGAGTGCCGTTCGACAGAGACAAATTGCGTCGAGGAATCGAACGCGCTTGCTGGAAGCGACCGGTGCGGGAAGCGCAAATTTCCGGACTCGTCGCGACGTTGGAAACGCGTCTCGAAGGCGAAACGGAGGTCTCGACGCAACGAGTCGGCGAACTGGCGATGGAGTTGTTGCGCAAAGTCGACGAGATCGCGTATATTCGATTTGCGAGCGTTTATCAAGATTTTGCCAACGTGCAAGATTTCGCGAAGGCGTTGCAGTCGATGACGGACGAAAAAGCGACCGACGGCGGAGAAAGCGAAACGTCGGGCGGCGACGGCGAGTAAGGAACGACGGCGCGACGTCAAAAAAGGCAATATGCGGGAAATGGAGCGGCGGGAAGTTTTCGGTAAAATAAAGCGACGGCGCCGGTCGTCGCGGCGTTTTTTTTGAGAGAAACGTCGTTTTTGTCGAGATTCGGCGTCGTTTTTTTAGAAATCGTCTTTAAAATAAGGGCGTCGGGGCGTCGCCGCGTTCCCGGATAAGGAAATTGACGTTAGCCGCGACGGAGGAAAGTTGACGATGGGCAAATTGGACGCTTTTAAGGAAATCGTGCGGGCGAACGCGCCGACCTCGACGTTAACTTGGTTGCGTTTGGGCGGCCCGATCGAGTACCTTGCGGAACCGCGTTCCGAAGAGGAGTTGGTCGGCGTTTTGAAGGCGTGCCGCGAAGACGGCGTTCGAGCGCGCGTTTTGGGGGACGGTTCGAATCTGCTTGTTTCCGACGTCGGGGCGCCCGGCTTGGCGATTCGCTTGACGGCGCCGGTTTTTTGCGATATTCAAATCGACGCGCCTTGCGTCGTCGCCGGCGGCGGAGCGAAGGTCGGGCGTTTGGCGACCGCGACCGCGACGGCGGGATTGGCCGGGCTCGAGGGGTTGATCGGGATTCCCGGGACGGTCGGCGCCGGGGTCGCGCTCAACGCTTCGACGAACGACGCGTCGTTCGAGGAGTACGTCGAGTCGGTGCGCGTCGCTTATTTTAACGGCGAAATCGCCGAGCTTTCGAAGGACGACGTCGTTTTCGGCGACGGCGTCAGCTCCTTGGAAAACGCGATCGTCTTGTCGGCGAAGTTCCGTTTGACCCCGGAAAATCCGGAGGAATTGGCGAAACGGTTGCAAAAAATTTGGATTGTTCGCAAGCAAACGACGCCGGACGCGACCGAAGGATGCGCGCGGATGTTCAAAAACCCGCGGGGACAGCGGGCGGCCGACCTGATCGCCGACGCCGGGTTCCGAGGCGCGCGAATCGGCGGCGCCGTCGTCAGCGAACGCAACCCGAATTTCGTCGAAGCGTCGGAGGGGTGCGCGAGCGAGGACGTCAAACGTTTGCTCAACTTGATTCAAACGCAAGCGCGCGAACGCGTCGGCGTCGAGTTGGAGCGCGAACTGAAGATTTGGTGAAATTGGGAAAAATGGATAAAATGGGCGGCGTTTTGCGTCCGGTTTGGGCGGCGAACGGCGTTAAGTTTTGAATTACTTCGTCGAAGGTTGAAAAATGAGCGGAAACGTTGTTTTGAAAACGTCGATTCCCGGAATGACCGCGAAAAGCGGCAAAGTGCGGGACGTTTACGATTTTGGCGATCAAATTTTGCTGGTCAGCACCGACCGCGTCAGCGCGTTCGACTGGATTTTGCCGAGCGGCATTCCGGACAAAGGAAAGACGCTCAACCAAATCGCCGAATTTTGGTTCGAAACGCTCGGCGTCCGCAACCATATGATAACGACCGACGTCGAAAAAATGCCCTTCCCGGAAGGAACCGACCTGAAAATGTTCGAAGGTCGTTCCGTTCTTTGCGAAAAAACGAAGGTCGTTCCGATCGAATGCGTTGTTCGCGGGTACCTCTCCGGCTCCGGTTGGAAAGAATATCAAGCGTCGCAGTCGGTTTGCGGCGTTAAACTGCCGGCGGGTTTGGTCGAAAGCTCGCGTCTTGAAGAGCCGATCTTCACCCCGTCGACGAAGGCGGAAGTCGGACACGACGAAAACATTTCGTTCGAACAAACGGTCGAAATCGTCGGGCGCGACGTCGCCGAAAAACTGCGCGACATGTCGCTCGATATTTTCCGTCGCGGGAGCGAATACGCCCTGAAACGCGGCGTCATCGTCGCCGACACCAAGTTTGAATTCGGCGTCGCGGCGGACGGCGAAATCATTCTGATCGACGAAGCGTTGACGCCGGACTCGTCCCGTTTTTGGCCGCTCGACCAATACGAACCGGGAAAAGGACAGCCGTCGTTCGACAAGCAAATCGTTCGCGACTGGCTCCTGCAATCCGGTTGGGATCGCAACTCGACGCCGCCCGAACTCCCGGAAGAGGTGATCGCGAAAACGCGCGCCAAGTATTTGGAGGCGTTCGAACGCTTGACCGACCGCAAATTGAAGTTCCAAAGCGAACTTTAAGCCGTCGGCGACTTTCCGCGTTCCCGATTTCGGAAAAAACGTCGGGAACGCGAGACGGTTGAACGGCGATAATTTGCTCGACGCGGCGCCGGATTGAGGTTCGACGTTAAATTGAACGGAAAAGAACGAAGACGGCGGCGCGAGTCGCGTCGTTTGGGACTCGACGTTAAGTCGGGCGCTTTGCGGGAAATACGCGGCGGATCAAAACGCGGCAATCTTGGGGAGGCGCGTAAAATGGGCGAAATGGCAACGACTTTTCTGGCGGCGTTGGCGTTCGCTTGCGTCGCGTTCGCGGCGACGTGTTTGGCGTTGATTTTTCCGAAGTTTTTCGGACGCAAAACGAAACGCCGATGCGCTTGCGCCGCGTCGAGGGAAGCGATGCGAATTTACAACGAACGGGAACGCGCCGCTTTAGACGCGAAACGGTACCGACCGGAAACGGTCGATTTGCGCGACTTGCCGCAAGTGTCGAACGAATTGGCCGAATTTGCGCAAGGTTCGAAAGGCGCGAAGTAAAACGACGCCG
>JAFSDX010000215.1 GCA_017436025.1 Thermoguttaceae bacterium | reverse complement strand
CCGCGCGGCGGCCCGAAGAACGGTTCGAGTTCGAGCGGCTTCGTTTGACCGGCGAGCGCGCGCGGCGTCGTCGGCGACGTTTCGTTTTGATCTTCGTGACAGCCGACGCAAGAAACCGACTCGCCCGGGAGCGCGGTGATCCAGCTGCGCATCAGTTGGAGCGCCTTGCCGTTTTTGTCGATCGGTTGGAGCGCGACCGGCGTCATCGCGGGAATTTTGAAGGTCGCGGAACCGTCTTCGAGAACCGGAACCGTCCCGATAATCCGGCGCGGGTCCCAAGGGCCGTCGAGGCCGACGCCGTGCGGCTCGGCGCCCATCCCTTGATAACTAAAGTGATAGCTGAAAACGCGGAGCGCGGCGACTTCGCCCCGTTCGACGCCCTTTAAGCCGCGGCCTTCGTAAATATCGGCGATGAAAACGTCGGCTTCCGACGCGCCGGGGATAACGCGGTCGGGAAGGATCGGTTGGCGCTCGGTCGGGCGGAGCGGAATCGGTTCGAGGAACGCGTTCGCTTCGTCGCGGCAAAGGGTAACGATATTGTCGAAAACGTCGACGAGGCAAATTTCCCAAGGCTCCGACGCGGAACGCTTGCAGGAAACGAGGAAAAATTCCTCCGAAATCGGGAACGGATGAACGAATTTCGGCCAAGTTTGCCCGATCGGGAGGTCGATAACGGTCGGCTGAACTTCCTTGCCGAAACCGGGGATACGTTGGACGGCGCCGGTCGCCTCTTGACGGCCTTGCGCCGGGTCGAAGACGACGAGGTCGCCGACGCGGGGCGTTTCGTGGTGTCCGCCGACGATCGCGACGAACTTCGAAGAGTCGCCGGGGAGCGGGCGCGCGCCGAACATCGCGGTCGGCCAATAGGAGCCGCTTCCGTAAAGCTCCGATTGGTTCGTGCCGTCCGGGTTCATATGGAACATAATGCGGGAAAAGGCGTGCGGCAGGTCGACGTATTCCCAACGCAAATACATAACGCGCCCGTTGTTGAGGACGACCGGGTTCCAGTCGTGATCTTGCTCGAGCGTCAACTGGCGGACGGCGCCGTCTTTTTCGCGGAGGTAAAGGTTGCAGACGTGCCCGCTCCCGTCGATGCAAGGGACGCCGGTTTGGCAAGCGGTCGAGCAGAAGACGATTCGCCCGTCCGGAAGGTAGCAAGCGTCGTAATTGTCGACGTCCGGCGCTTCGATCGTCGGGAGGAGGGCCGGGGCGCCGGTCGCGTTTCCGTCCGAGTCGAGCGGGAGTTCCCAAAGGCGCCAACGCTTCGCGAGTTCCGGGTCGGCGTTTCCGGCGTCCGGCGCGGAGAACATCACCTTGTCGGCGTCGTAATGGAGTTCGAGGTTGCCGACGAACTCGTCGTGTTGCGGCGCGTAAACGTCGACCGAAGCGCCGGTTCGGACGTCGACCCGAACGAGCGCGTTGCGGTAACCGGTCGTCGGGAGGACGGAGTTGCTGTTGTAATTGTCGGGGAAACCGAGTTTGTTCGGGTCGCGGCGAACGGCGAGGAACGCGTCGAAGTCGAGATCGGGGTTCGCGAGGAGCGCTTCTTTTTGGAGCGCGGCGAACGCGGCGTTCAGCTCGGCGGCGGCTTCCGCGGAGTCGACCGTTTGCGCGGTTTCGCGCAGTTCGGCGAGGCGGGCGAGGTATTTTTCGCCGTTCGGGTAATCGTCGGCGAACGTCTCGACGAGGTGCGAAACGGAACGTTCGAGCGCGTCGAAGTCGGGGAGAACGAAAGCGGGCGCGACGAAATCGGACGCGGCGATATTGCCGCCGACTTGTTTTAAGCCGTTGCGGAAAAACGCTTTAAGGTTGTCTTTAAAAAGGCGCGCGGCGCGGTCGAAGAGCGGGGAGACGCGCCAAGCGAACGCCGCCGCTTTGACGCGACCGGCGGTTTCGTCCGTTTTGCCGCTTTCGTCGAGCGCGACCAAGAGCGGGAGCGCGGGGCCGCCCGGCGTCGTCGCGAGCGTTCGGACGTTCGGCGCGTCGCAGGCGAAATTCTCGAAGGCGGGGAACGCGGCGTTCGTAATCCAACAGGTTCCGCGATCCGGCTCGACGTCGGCGAAGACGGCGGCGTCGGGGTTGACCGGGACAAGGCCCGCTTGCGCGCGGTCGTCGCCGAAGGTAACCGGAGCGGTTTTAACGGCGCCGAAACCGAGCGGGGCGAGGAGCGCGGCCGCTCCGCCGGTCAAGAAGACGCCGCGTTCCGGGGCCGACTCGACGAACGAACGCAACGCCGAAACGACCGGTTCCGCAAAGAGCGCGGTCGAAGCGGAGATCGCGTCGCCTTGGTGGAGCCAAACGGCGTCGAACGCGGCGAGGTCGACCGGCTCGCCGGAGCGGGAAACGACGCCGGCGTCGGCGGAAACGTTCAGAACGGTAATCGCGAGCGTCGCATCGGCGGCGTCGAGGTCGGACGCGATCTCGGCGACGAAATCGGATTCGATTTGCATCGGGACGCGCGGCGGTTGGTCGAGAATCAACGCGACCCGGCGTTCCGAAACGGGCGAGTCGGCGAACGTCGCGCAAACGGGCGCTATTAATAATAAGGACAAAACGGCGAAAACGGCGAAAGCGATTCGCGGGAGCGGACGCATTTTTCGAACTCCTTCGGCAAACGGGCAAACGGCGAAAAGTCGCGCAAAACGACGAAACGACGCCTTTAGGATACCCGGTTTAGGCGGGAAAATCAAGCGGTTAAGAGCGCGAAAAGAGAATTTTCGCCGTTTTTATCGGCGGCGCAAGAAATAACGAAACCCCGGAACGCTCCGGAAAGGGACGGGCTAAACGTTCGACAAATTAAAGGGGTTAGAAGTAAGCCGCGTCGAAGGCCGGAGGCCCGAGGTTTCGAAGAGCCCGAACGTCGGTTAAGGCGCTCGGGTTCGAGTAAGGCCGAAACCCGGGACGCTCCGGAAAGGGACGGGCTAAACGTTAACAAATAAAGGGGTTAGAAGTAAGCCGCGTCGAAGGCCGGAGGCCCGAGGTTTCGAGGAAAACGGCCGCCGATTAAAACGACCGTTTTCTTGGTTGGGAACGATTATTCGTTCGGGAACATTGTTTTCAAAATTTTAACGTAATCTTTCGTAAAGTCAAGGGCGTTGAAAACGGT
>JAFSDX010000214.1 GCA_017436025.1 Thermoguttaceae bacterium | reverse complement strand
TGGCGCCCGCGTGTCCGTTGTAACTGACCGTCATCGGCATCGAGATGCGCAAGGTCGCGGCGCTCGGGCAAAGGTCGGCGACTTCCCGCTCCCCGGCGACCATCGTTTGACCGTAAACGTTGACCGGGCAGGTTGGCTCGTCTTCGCGGTAGGCGCCGCCGGGGCGCCCGCCGAAGACCATATCGACCGAGAGGTGAACGAGCCGGATTCGGCGCTTTGCGGCGTATTGCGCAAGGTTCCGAACGATGTCGACGTTCAGCGCCCAAGCGAGCGGCGGGTCGAGTTGGCAAGCCTTGAGCGCGCAGTTTCCGGCGCAGTCGAGGATCGCCGCGATTCCTTTTTCGTCGAGGAGGCGTTCGAGCGCCGCGTAGTCCCGCAGGTCGGCGTAAATCAAGTCGGGCGCCGGGAAATCGACGTCGGTTTCCTGCACCGCGCCGAAAACTTGCCCGGGAAAGCGCGACTGAAAATAAGCCAACGTCCCGTATCCCGCGACCCCGGTAACGCCGGTGATCAAGAGCGGAAGGGGCGGCGTCGGAAGACGGCGACCGTCCGGCGCGTCGAGTTGGCGGCGGCATTCGTTCAACATTTCGGCGTAAGTCGGGCGACGGTAAACGCGCATTGGCGGAGCTTTCGGGGGATTGGGCGGTTTGGCGGGATTGGATAGGCTGGGCGAATTGGGAAGCGTCGGGGGAAGCGAAACGCGGTTGGCGAACGAACGTCAAAACGCCGATATTAATATAAAGGGGAAAAACGGTCGCCTATCGCCGTTCCGGGGAACGCTCGAACCTTTCTATTTTACCGAAGAAACGCCGTTCGGAAAGGCGGGGCGGCGATTTCCGGCGGCGACGTCGAAGACGGTCGACGAAGAAACGCGAACGGAAGGCGGAGAAACGCGAACGGAAGGCGAAGAAACGCGAACGGAAAGCGGAGACGGAAAAATAAAATGCGTTGTTTGGATAAAATGGTGAAAAACGGCGACGCGTCGAAACGAGCGACGCGTTAAAATGTTCCGTTTTTTCAACGTTTTTTTGCCGGAATCTTAGAAAGTCGCCGCGAAAACGCTTGACACGCGCCCCTTTTTGACGTTATCATAGGAGATAATGGCGTCGAACGCAGTTTTTTTGAATCGACGAGCGAAACCAATATTGTTGGGAGATAAAATGAAAACTTCTTCGTTATTCAAAGCGGCCGGAGCCGCGCGAGCCGTCGCGGGCGCGCTTGTCCTTTTCCTTTGCGTCGGCGCGGTTTCCGCGCAAGGTTATAAGGAAGCGAAGGTCGACGAGGCCCTCGCCGGTCAAAAAAGCGCCGTTATCGGCGGCGGAGACGCGGCGGCCGTTAAGAACTTTTTGACGAAATATTATCTCGCTCGTTGGACGGTTCAAGCGAACGGGGCGAGCTTGCATACTTACCGCGAAGAACTGATCGCCGACGGCGCTTCGCTTAGCGGGGCCGCGCAAGAAACGTTCTTGAAGGAAGCGGTCGACGCGCTGACGAAATACGCCGCGTCGAAAGATTGTTATCCGGCTTGCCGATACAACGCCGTTTTGGCGATCGGAACGCTCGACGTGAAAGCCGCGCAAGAACGCAACGGCGTCGGAACGCCGTACTCCGGCGCGATCAAGCCGCTCGCGAGCTTCTGCACGAGCGACAAAGAATTTCCCGATTACGTCCGCCTGGGCGCGCTCGTCGGTTTGACGCGGCACGCGGCGATCGGAATCGAAGACGAAACGCTTCGCAACGGCGCGCGCAAGGTCTTTTCGACGATTCTTGATCCGAAATACGCGACGGAAAAGAAACTGCGTCCGGAAATCGGCGAGTGGTTCCAACAAAAAGCGCTCGAAGGCTTGGTCGCTTTTAAAACGCCGGAAGGCGCGGACGGCCCGACCGGAACGCTCGACCTGCTTAAGAAGATGGTCGACGACGACAAACTCGACTTCGAACTGCGCGCGATCGCCGCTCGCGGTATCGGCGCGATGGACTTGACGAAAGTCCAAAACGCGGATTTTCCCGCTCTTGCGACTTCCTTGACGACGTTGGCGCGCGACTTCTGCGTTAGCGAATCGGCGCATATCGACTCCGAACTCCTCCGCGAACAAGTCAAGAGCGCGGCGGCGACGACCGGCGCGACCGGCGGTATGGGCGGCGCGATGAGCGGCGGCCCCGGCGGCGGTATGGGCGGCGCGATGGGCGGCGGTATGGGCGGTCAGCAAAGCCAAAAGAGCTTGGAAGCGATGGTCGCTCGCGTTCAATACGGCTTCGACAGCGTTCAAGCCGCGATCAAGGGCGTCGACGGCGGTTCGGGGCTGTTGGTCGTTCTCGGCGGCTCGGTCGAAAAGAAGCCGAGCGGTCGAAAAGCGCCCGCCGAAGAAGCGAAGATCGATCCGGAAGACAAGGTCGCCGTCGCGCGCGAAATGCTGAACGACGTTCTCGAAGAGATCAAAAATACGAACCAATTTATCGCCGAGGGCCCGCAAAATCAAGCCGGGATGATGGGAATGGGCGGCGCGGCGGCGTCGGCTCAAATGCAAATGCAAGGCGGTCGCGGCGGCGCGACCGTCATTATGGTCGACTCCGCGTCGATGAAGGATCACCTTCTGCAACAAAAATTGCGTTTCAACGCGCTTCTCGGCGTCGACTCCTATTGAGTTTGACGGCGAACTTTTGAAGCAAGAATAACGGAACGGCGTCGGAGTCCCAAGCGACTTCGGCGCCGTTTCGTTGTTTAGGCGCGAGACGGAACAAACGGACGCGACGATAAGAAGCGGCGGAAGGAACGCGTTCGAGCGAGCGCGTCGGCATAAACGGAGGAGCGACGAGCGCAATCGGTTGAAATCGGTTGAAATCGGTTGAAATCGGTTGAAATCGGGAGAAATCGGTTGAAATCGGGAGAAACGGGAGAAAAACGGTCGGAAACGAGAGAAACCGGGAGAAAATCGGTCGAACGGACGAAATCGGTTGAAAATTTGTCGCGATCGATTGAAATTGTTTGAAAACGTGAGAAAACGGCGCGACCGTCGCCAAAAGCAAAAAAGCCGAGTCGCGACAAAGCGCGTTTCGGCTTTTTTGTTCGACTTAACCGCGTTCGCTTCGTCGAATCGACGAAACGCGAGAACGCGGCGCTCGCGTCAAAATCAGGCGTTGTTGTTCTTTTGGAGAACGCCCGCGGCGACGAGTTTGTCGATGAGTTGTTGCATGCTGTTGAACATGCCGAGGAAACCTTGCGGCGGCATAATGACGCGATCCGACGCTTCCGGTTTCGGAGCTTCGCCTTCGGCGCCCGGTTGAAGGGTGACGAAATCGAAACGAACCATATTGCCGGCAAAGTGAATTTGGCCGACGCCGTCGGCGTAAATTTCTTTTTTCATTTGAGGTAAACCTAATTTTTAAGTGGTTAATTCGAGTCGACGCTTAGCGATACATTCATCGTTCGGCGTCGAAACAACGGACTTCAATATCCTTATCGACGTTTTGCGCGTCGAAGTTTCGTTATTATAATGTTTTTTTTACGCGTTTACAATGGGAAAAAATCAGTTTTTCGAACATTTTTTGCCCGTCGATTTCGCGCCGCCGTCGAAACGCCGCGAACGCGATAATCGTTAGACGAATTTAAAGGCGAATCGATTCAAATTTATTGGAAAATTTGCGCAAAAAAGTCAAATTTATCGCGCTCGCCGAACGAAAACAAAAGAGACGAAAGTAGCCTAAAAGAGAAACGGCGACAAAAACGCCGCGTAATCGGAATTTTTAGAAAAATTTTTGGAAAGTTGGCGGAGAAATTGGGCGCGCCCCCCTTTCCAGCGTCGAAAATTTGGGTATACTAAAGGACGCTATTCGTTTTTTAGAAGCGAAACCATTTTTCGAATGTTTCAAGCTCGACTCCGCGTTTTCGCGTCGTTTGAGTCGGACGGAAGACAAACGTCAATAACTTTCAAAGCAAGACGGAGAATATCGTGGGAACCAAAAAAACCGGTAAAGGACGACGTAAGCTCGGCAGAAAAAAGCGACGAATGCGATCCAAGATTCGACACCGAAAAGACTGAGCGACCGTTTGGTCGCGCCGTCGGGCGACGTTTATACGGGGAAACGAGCGTTGGTTCGTTTCCCGTTTTTTTTTTGCTCTCTTGGAAGCGGGAAGTAAAGCAAGCGACGGCGTTTGAACCTCCGCGTTGGGAACGTTCGAACGCCGTCGCTTCTTGCTTGGTTATTTTGCGCGTTTTGCTTGTTTTGCCGATTTTCCCCCTTTGGACGCGCAGTCGCCAAGGAACGGGCCCGCGGCGCGGGGACGCGCTCCGTCGAACGGCGTTAATTAGCGAAACGTTTTAACGCCGGTTCAAATAAAAGCGGCGCAAAATCGGGGGAAAACGGAACGCCCCGACCCGAATCAAAACGCTCGGGCGCCGACGCGGCGGCGTTACTTCGCGGCTTTTTCCGCTTCTTCGCGGTCGGCTTGGAGCGTTTCGTCGGTCGATTTCGCTTCGGAACGAATATCGTATGTCGCGTACCCGACGCGGCGAACCGCTTCGATCGTTTCGGCGTAAGGAACGTCGCAAATGTCGACGAGGCCGATTTGGTAATTTTCGCCGTCGAAACGCCCGGTCGTCGCTTGGTCGCCGTATTGGAACCAGTGGACGCCGACGAGCCAAGGGTTTAGGAGCGCGCTTCGGACGTAATTCTCGTAAGCGGCGGCCCGGGCGTCCTGCGACTCGGTCGGGCCGAGCCCGGTGTGAAAGAGGCCGCGGTCGAGCGCGCCGAAGTGAAATTCGCCGACGATGCAAGGCTTGTCGCCGCCGTCGACCGGACGGAACGAGCCGACTTCCGTTTTGTAAAAGTTGTAACTGACGACGTCGCAGTACTTTTGCGCGGCGGCGATCGCGAGCGGATTCGTCCAAGCGAAGCGGCAGCCGAGGTAAAGTTTCTTCGGCGCTTTTTCGCGGAGCGTCGCGAGAATCTCCGAAAAATATTTTTCGCAGATAACCGAGTAGAACGCGTCGCAGTCGGCGGCGACCGTTTGGGCGGCGGCTCGGACGGCGGCGTCTTGCGTTTCGTCTTGGGCGATTTCTTTTTTCGGCGCGTCGAACGGTTTGGCGGCCAACGCGTCCCAATCGGCGAACGTCGTTCCCCAAGCGGCGTTCAACGCGGCGACGTCGGCCCCGTATTTAGCGCGGAGCCAATCGAGAAACGCTATTTTGACCGGTTGCGTCGACGGCGAAGCGAGCGCGGCGCGGGCCAGCGACCCGGCGTCCCCCCAGCTGATCTCGTTGTCGACAAAGAAACCGACGCAGAACGGGTCGTTCGCGGCGAAACGAGCGAAGGACGCGTCGAGCGAACGGCGCAACGACGCCTTAAACTCCGGATGGAACGGGTCGGCGAACTTGCCCCAATAACCGGAACTGCCTTCAATTTTGGGCGAACCGATTCCGACCGTCGCGACGTAAGGCGTTCGTTGGGCGCGCTCGATCGACTCCGCCGACCAGTTGCCGATCGTGTTGAGGCCCCAACTCCGCAAGCGGCGATGCGCCAAGTCGTCGGCTTTCTTTTGCCAATCGGCGCCGAATTTCAAATAAAGATTCGACGCGGTAAAATTGTACGACCAAAACTCGCCGCGACCCGCGTAATAATTGTTGACCGAATTATTATCGCGGTTGATAAACGGGTCGAAAGGGCCGCCGTCGCGACGAAGTTTGATTTCCGGGTCGAAATAGAATTCGCGGTCGGTCGTCGGGGTAACGCCGTTCCAGTGTCCGACGCAGTCGACGCCGTTCGACCAAAAGAGGCGTCCCTTCGGGTCGACGAGATACCAAACGCCGTCGATTTTTTCCGTTCTAAAGGAACCGGTCGCTTGGAGTTGCGGGCCGCTTTCCCAACCGCCGAACTCGTTGCGGTCGCTCGGTTGATGGGCGGCGAGGTCGGCGTTTTCGATTTCAATTTGGGCGCGCAGGTCGTCGAGCGAACGCGTTTTGCCCGGCCAATCTTTGTGCTTAAACTGGCCGAAACGGTCGATCATCGGGAAAAATTGTTCCGGCGCCCAATCGAGGAACGCTTCGCGTTTTTCGGGGGGCGTCGGGACGGCGACGAGCGATTCGAGCGTCCAACGGTCGCCGCGTCCGTTTTGGTTTTCGAAAAGGCGAATCGCGACGAGTTCCTTCTTGTCGAACGGGATTTTCGCGTCGACCGAATAAGCGTCGGTTTTGATTCCGCCCGGCTTGCCCCGCATCGCGAAGAGTTTGGCGCGGGTTTCCGGATGGAGCGCGGCGGGAAGTTCGATTCGCCAAACTTTCGTTTCGCCCGGCGCGATTTCGGCTCCGGCGGTCGTCGTTCCTTCCGGGAATTGGGCGGCGGCGCAGTCGAGGCGGCAGTAAAGCTGAATCGGTTCCGTTCCGGGGTTCGAAATTTTCGCTTCGAGCGCCGAATAATCGCCGAGATTCCAAGCGCCGAGGAAATGGAAACCGGGCCAATTGTCGTCGAGGCCGTTCGACGTTTCGACGGCGCCCGATTCGAGGCGGCGGAGTTCGACCCCTTGCGGCGTCAGCGCGTCGAGCGGCGTTTTCGCGTCGAAAAAGACGAGCGGGGCGACCGATTGCGCGGCGTCGGACGCGTTTTGCTCTTCGTTGCCGTTTGCGTCGGCGCTTTGCGCGGTTTGCGTCGAGTTTGCCGGTTCGGCGAGCGTCGGCGAAAGCGCGAAACCGAGCGCCCCGCTCGACGCGGCGGCGAAAACGAGGGCGGCGAGTTGAAAATTTTGGCGTCGAGAAAGAAAATTGCGTTGCATAAAACCTCCGTTGAAAGAAAAATCGGGGGCGAAAGGGAACGCTCCGCCGCCGACTTGCGGAACCGCGTCGGCGACGGAGGATAAATTGGGTTGAACGGGGAAATCGAACGAATCGCGCGACCGAAAAAGAATCGGTAAAATTGGCGAAACGGCGAAAATAGGACGTTTGGCGAGCGATTGACGTTCCGAAACGGGCGGTCGAGCGTCCGACGACCGACAAACGCCCCGAAACGAGCGATCGAGCGCCCGACGACCGGCAAACGTCCCGAAACGAGCGGTCAATCGCGAGCCGGGCGGAGCGCCGGGGCGAGCTTTTCGACGATCTCGACGCAACGGTTCGCGACGTCGTTGACGTTGTAACGATCGTCCGGGCGAACGAAAAGTTCGAAACGGCTAAGTCGCGGCGACGAAAGGGGCGCGTCGGCGGTCGAAGCGTTGGACGAAGCGTCGGAAGACGGCGGCGAACCGACGGCGTTCGGCGCGGCGGTTAAGGTCGCGGCGTCGGCGACGAACGCGCCGGTTCCGGAAAAATCGTCGACGTCGACGCCGGGCGCGAGGGGCGTTTCCTTTAAAATCCAGTCGGCGACGACGAGCGCCCGTTCTTTCGACTTCGCGTCGCGAGCGACGACCGAAACGCGGTCGCGCAAGACGCCGTCTTCGTTGGCGAGGAGGCGAAGGAGGTTTTGACCCGAAACGTCCGGCGCGTCGGCGACGAAGTCGGCGGTTCGCTCCTTTTCGACGGCGAGAACGTCGTCGGCGTCGAGTTCTTCGGCGATCTCCGTCTCCGATTCCGCGCTCCATTTCCCGGCGAACGGCGAAATTTCGATCGCTTCGAAGCTCCAAAATTCGGGCGTCGCGAGTTCGGCGGCGAACTCCGGCCAATCGCGAAGGGTCGCGAAAACGTCGCGCGGTTCG
>JAFSDX010000213.1 GCA_017436025.1 Thermoguttaceae bacterium | reverse complement strand
AAACGGCGTTAAAAGTTGGCGCCTCGTCGCGTCGAGCTTAAAATTGGTCGACGCGACGAGGCGGACGTTGGTTTGGTTTAACGTCTGTTGCAAAACGTTATTTCTTAACGATTTCCAGCGCAAACATTTCCGACGCGTCGACGGTAAGGGCGAGCGCGCCGTCGACGCTTTTCGCTTCGAAACGTCGCGTTTCCTTGCCGGCGACGTCGCGTAAAATCACGTCGAACGTTCCGGCGGCGAAGAACGGCGTCGTCAAGCGAACGTCGAATTTCGGCTCGTTGGGAAGCGGGGTCAGGCGCGCGGCGGAATCGGAAATTTGCTCGAAACGGAACGCGCCGAGCGTTTCGCAAACGCCGAAATCGCTTGGTTTATCGTTCGGAATAAGGCGGAGGTCGATTAGGTCGGGCTCGCCGGTCGGTTCGAACGAAACGCGACGGGCGTCGCCTTGACCTTCGACGACGATCATACCGAGTTTGTAACGCTTGTCGTCCGTTCCGAAACCTAGCAACGTCAAGCGATTACCGTCGCCTTCGCGGTCGTAAAGTCCGGTAAGAAGGTCGTATTTGCCCGGCGGCAGGTCGGTCGGGAGGGGAACCGCGATTTCGTCGCCAAACAGTCGCGCTTCAAGACCTTGCCAATGGTTCGACGGCTTGTTCGGTTCGCCGAGCGGCAGAACGTGCAGCTGCGGTTTGTCGGCCCACCAGGTTTTCGGGCGTTCCAGGTGGAGGAAGGGCGCGTAAGGTTTGGCCGTTGGTCGGAGCGCGTTCCAAGCAAGTTTGCCGCGTAACTCCTTGTTGTTAACGATTTTAACATTGCCGAGAAGCGGGCGAATCGGCGTCGCTTCATAGGGGAGTTTTTGCCGACCGTTGACGAAATAATAGCCGTCGTCGACGCGAATTTCGACGACTTGCCCGTCGAGGCGAACAACGCCGCCGTAAGCCGTATTGAGACGCTCCGTCGCGTTCTCGTTCGACGCCCAAAAACCGAAGCGCGGCAAAATCAACGGACTGTTCGTGTTCGGGTAAGTTCCGATTTGCCAATCGTTTGCGCCGCGGTTGACGTAAACGACGACGCCCGATTTCCAAGAGATTTTTTGACGGTGAATATCGCCGTCGACAAATTCGAATCCGACGATTTCGTCCATCGCCAACGAACGCGCTAAGTTTTGCATCAGCCAGTACTTGCGAACCGTTCCGCGAACCGGCGTCGCAAGATCGACCATCAGCGCGTGTCCGGTCAACGCTTCGGACGACAAATAATCGTCGCTTTCGATACCGCGGAGGGAACGAGAGATCCCGCCTTCGTAACGGTCGCTGTATCCGACGCCGTGTAAAATGAAGCGATTATGGTTCACCGCGTCGAACCAAGGAACGTATTCGTAGTCGGCGCAATCGATTACGCCGGTGAAGTTCTCGGGATGTTTGGTAATGCGACGCAGAATAGCGTCGGCGCCGTCGAGATGACCGATTAGAGCGTCCGAACCCGATTCGCTGATTGTTATCGCGTTGTCGTCGAACGTTTTACGAACGAGGTCAAAGTAGCGGTTCCAACAATCGAGCGTTTCGGCGCGCGAGTGGAACTTGCCTTGCCGGTCGTAAAAATCCATAATGTGAATCGATGAAAAGACGTCCGTAAAGTACGCCGTTTGTTTGAGTTCCGGCTTGATCAGCGCGAGATTGCGCTTGGCGTAGGGGAAAATTTTCGTCGGGTTAAAGCGGTAACTTTGGACGTCCGGGCCCGGATTGTACCAAGCCTTTTGCGGCTGACCGTCCGGATTGATGATAATATCGTCGTAGGTAAAACCGTCGGCGTCCGGGTAAAAGTCAATGTAGTTGTCGTGTAAACCGAACGGTATTCCGTACTTATCGCAGAACGCTTGCGTTTCTTGGAGGTCGGCGAGCGTTCCTTGTTCCGGGCGCGGCGGCCAAATATCGGGAAGGCGGACGTCGTAACCGTGTCGCTGCCAAACGTGCTGAATGAGAAGAGAGTCCGTAAGTCCGTAATCGACAAAGGTTTTCATTCGATCGAGAACGTGGCGATACGAACCGCCCCAATAGTCGTAAACGAAACGACCGGCTTTTTTCGGAACGAGCGGCGCCGCGACTTTGTCGAAGCCGGGCGCGTATTTGCGGGCGCAGTCGAAGGCTCCAAGTTCGCTTGAACGAAGGGTTAAGGTTGAATCGGGACGCGCCGCGAGAGTGTAGATTCGACGTTCCGGATCGACGACGAGACGGTCGACCGGGGCGGTCGTCGCTTGCAGGAGCGCGAGGCCGTCGGCGAACTCGAACGCGACGTGGCTCGTCGAGCAAGCGAAACCGTCGCCGTCGAATTCAAAGGCTTTAGGTTCGACGACGCAGTACCCGTGCCCGAAGTAAACGCGCGGCGCTTTTTGCGAGAACGGGCCGAAGGAGAGCCGTTCGATTTCGTTTCGGTTTGTCGCAACCCAACGGAAAGCAAGGCCGCCGGTCGAACGCGAAACAAAACAGGAAAGGACGTTTTTACCGGCGTTTGCGTCGAGGAAACGTCGCGCTTCTTCCGCCGAATCGTCGGCGTCGACAAAATGTAAAGAAACGTCGCAAGTCGCGAACGGGCGTTCGAAACCGACGTTGACGCCTTGGTAACGGGCGCGAACGCCGTCGATTTGGACGTTTTTCGTCGCGTTGCCGATTGTAACGAATCCGTCGCAAACGCCGTTTTTACCGGGCGTTACGACCGCAAATTGACCGTCGCCAAACTCAAAGCCTTGCGACGCGACGCCGCCGACGGAAAGCGGAA
The DNA here is from genome assembly GCA_017436025.1 of Thermoguttaceae bacterium. Taxonomy (GTDB): domain Bacteria; phylum Planctomycetota; class Planctomycetia; order Pirellulales; family Thermoguttaceae; genus RUG369. The sequence goes on along the minus strand of JAFSDX010000213.1, from coordinate 11,479 downwards.
CTCCCGCCGACGGAAGTTTTTGCGGATTCAATTTAAGAAACGCCGCGAAACTTTCGGCGTTAACCGCTTGCAAACGCTCGCGTTCGGGCGCCGACATAAGGGTTGCGTTCGACGGATTGGCAATAAGCGCGACGTCGCCCCAAAACGAGCCGTCGCAGGTGGTGTCGCGTTTGACGCCGGGGTCGGTTTCGAACGTCAGTAAAACGTTTTGCCCGGAGAACTTAGAGAGGTCGACGTTCGCTTCGAGCCAGCTCGTTTGCGCGCCGACTTCTTCGAAAACGAGCGTCGACGGAAGCGGTTGTTTTTGCGCGAGTTGGGAAAGCGTCGCGGCGTCGCAATCGGCGGGAATCGGTTCGGCGAAAACGCGGTAAACGACGCCGTCGGTCGGCGGTTCCGGCGGGAAGACGTCGCGCATCGCTCGGAAGAAACGCAATTCCAACGACTTAGATTGCGGAAGCGAAACCGCGTAACGAACGCCGACGACGCCCGGGCCGCCCGCGTAAGGCGGGTGAACCGACCAAGCGGAACGTTGAACGCCGCCGCGCGTCATCGAACAGAGGTTAAAGGACGCTTTCGAAAGCTCTTCCGAACCGCTCCAACCTGTCGCAAGCGGGGAATGATTTCCGCCGTCGCGGCGCCAATACGCGGCGTAATCGGTCGATTCGACGAGCTTTAGGAAGTCGCGACCGCCGAAGTCGAGCGTTTTAAGCTCTTTAGATTGCGGAAGAAACTCGGTCAATTTCGTCGCGAAGACGGGGACGAGTTCGACCGTTTCCGTTTTGTCGTTAAGTTCGAACGTAAAATTAGCGCGGATAGGGTAATGCGCGTCGCGATAGGCTCCGCGAACGGCGAACGGAATCGACGATTCAAAGCGACTTTTCGCGTCGACGACGAACGTTTTCTCGACGGCGCTCGGAGCGACAATTTCTTTCTCGGCGTCGTCGTAAAGGTAAACGGTTTCAATGGTTGAGTATGTTAAACGAATCGAAACGGGAGCGTCCGACGCGTTTTCGACGATCAGCGGCGCCTTGTAAATTTGGCCTTCGACCGTAAGGGCCGGAATCTTCGAGATTTCGAACGTCAACGGCCCGAAAGTCGCGCGGTGATAGGTGAACGCGAACGTCGCCGACGTTGTCAGCGTAAAAATCGCGAACGCAAACACCGACGCAAGGTAAGTCGCGGAACGAATAAAGCGTTGCATAAAACGCCTCCTTATTGAAGTTGAGTTCGTTAAGTTGGGCGAGCGAAGAATAAGAACGATAATAAAACGAATAATCGAAAGGCGACGACGATAAATATTATTTGACGTTAAACGTTGCGGCGTCGCAAGTTGCGGCTTTAAAAAACCGTTAAAAAACGCAAGGCGCGACGCCTCGAACGCAAGGGACAAGACATCGCGCTTTAGCAAAGGGAAGCGATTAAACGATCAGTCCCATTTCAGGACGGCGCCTTCGTCCGCGCTCGTCGCAAGTTTCGCATATTTCGCGAGATAGCCGGTCGTATAACGCGGCGCCGGGGCCTTGAACTTCGCGGCGCGCTTCTTCAATTCGGCGGCGGAAAGTTTGACGTTGATCGACTCGTTTGGAATGTCGATTTCGACGATATCGCCGTCTTCGAGGAGACCGATCGGACCGCCCGACGCGGCTTCCGGGCTGACGTGCCCAATGCAGGCGCCAGCGGTGCCGCCGGAGAAGCGACCGTCTGTAACAAGCGCGACGGAGTCGTCGAGCTTAACGCCTTTAAGCGCGGCGGTTGGAGCGAGCATTTCTTGCATGCCCGGGCCGCCTTTCGGACCTTCGTAGCGAACGATCACGACGTCGCCGGCCTTGACTTTGCCGCCGACAATCCCTTGATACGCCTCGGGTTCGGAGTTGAAAATGACCGCCGGGCCGGAGTGCTTCATCATTTGCGGAAGGACGCCCGCCGTCTTGACGACCGCGCCGTTCGGAGCGAGGTTGCCGAAGAGAATCGTGAGACCGCCCGACTGACGGTAAGCCTTTTTACAAGGCCGGATGCAGTCTTTCGGGTCGAACGCGAGTTCGAGTTCGTTGACGGTGGGGCAGCGGCGGCGAACGCTCATCGCGGTCGTGTTCGGGCGATTACCCGGAACCGCGGCGTACATTTCGAGCGCTTCTTCCGAAACTTTGCGCGAACGGAGGTCGTATTCGTCGACCGTTTGACCGAGCGTAAGTCCCGAAACGGTCGGCGCTTTGAAGTCGAGCCCCGGGATTTTGCCGCGACGGAGTTCGCCGAAAATTGTCGCGATCCCGCCGGAGTTGTGGACGTCTTCGATGTGATAATCGCAACTCGGCGACACCTTGCAAATGTTCGGCGTCGTTTGGCTTAACTCGTTGAAGCGCGAGAGTTTGTAATCGACGCCGGCTTCCTTCGCGATCGCGAGGAGGTGGAGAATCGTGTTCGAGCTGCCGCCCATCGCCATATCGAGAATCATCGCGTTGTCAAGCGCCGATTTCGTAACGATTTCGCGCGGGAGAATCGGGAAATCGAGGTCGATTTTTTTCGTCGCGGGGCGACGCGGCGTCGACGCTTCGGCTTTCGTCAGTTCGCCGGCGGCGACCTTGTCGCGCAACTCTTGGATTTTCACCATTTCGACGATGCGTTTGGCGGCTTTTTTGTAAATCTTGCGACGTTCCGAACTCGTCGCGAGAACGGTGCCGTTCCCCGGGAACGCTATCCCGAGCGCTTCGCAGAGGCAGTTCATACTGTTGGCGGTGAACATGCCGGAGCAGGAGCCGCACGTCGGGCAACTTTTTTCCTCAATTTGTTGGAGGCGAGCGCTCGAAACTTTGCCGTTTTCGTTCCCGGCCGCGGCGGCGAAGATCGAGATTAAGTCGAGCGGGGAACCGTCGTTATCGCGACCGGCTTCCATCGGGCCGCCGGAGGTGAAAATCGTCGGAATGTTACAACGCATCGACGCCATCAGCATACCCGGAACGATTTTGTCGCAGTTCGGGATGCAGATCATACCGTCGAATTTGTGGGCGTTAATCATCGTTTCGACCGCGTCGGCGATGATTTCGCGGCTGGCGAGGGAGTATTTCATTCCGTCGTGCCCCATCGCGACGCCGTCGCAAACCCCGATAGTATTGAAGATAAAGGGAACGCCCCCCGCCGCGCGAACGGCGTCGGCGACGAACTCGGCGACTTGTTCGAGGTGAACGTGTCCCGGGATGACGTCGACGCGGCTGCTGACGATCGCGATGAACGGGCGTTTGAAATCTTTTTGCGAAACGCCGCAAGCGCGGAGAAGACCGCGGTGCGGGGCGCGATTGGCGCCTTTTTTAATCAGGTCGGAACGCATTGTAAACCTTTGCTGTATTGGACGTTAAGTTTCGTAGGAACGCCGCGTCGTCAACGGTGAAAACGACGGGCGATTCGGGCGTCGGTTCCTAACGACAAAAAGTCGCCAAACGGCGCGCGGCGAAACCTCGGAATAAAAAATATACCGACGTTTATTATAGCGCTTCTTGACGCGACGTCGAGCCCCGGAAACGATTTCGGCGCGTTTTTTTCGATTTTTTTGCGCCGACGTTGCGGAACGAAACGAATTTGCGGCGTTCTTAACGTTTTAAACGAAAACGTTTGCGTCGCGAAAATCTGAAATCGAGTTTAATTTTCGGGCGTCGCGGTTTTCGCTTTCGCTTCCATTTCTTCCCACCAATCCGGTTTTTGCGCGTTGGCGAATTTTCGCGCGACCTCGGGGCAAGCGCGACAGGTTGTCGAACGCGGAAACGGTCTGCGACCGAACCACTTAACGCTGTCGGGAAGCGTAATTTCTTGCAACGCGGCGTCGCTTCCAAACGCCCAATTGCAAATTTTTTCAAGACCGTCCGGGAAAACAACTTGCGATAACGACGAACAGTCGTCGAACGCGACTTCGCCGATTTTTGTCAACCCTTTCGGGAGTTCGAGTTGCGACAAGGAGAGACAACCGTAAAACGCGCCGATTTTTATTTCCTTAACATTCGGCGAAAAAACGATTTCCGCTAAGTCGGCGCAATGAAAAAACGCGTATTCGGGGATTTTGTCGATTCGTTCCGGAAACGCGACGCGCCGCAACGCTTGACACCCGGTAAACGCGCGGTCGCCGAGCGATTTAACGTTCGGCGGTAGTTCGAGTTGCGTTAGCGACAAGCAGCCGCCGAACGCGTGTCGACCGATTTTCTCGACGCTTTCCGGGAGTTCGATTCGTTCCAACGACGAACAGCGGTAAAACGCGCGGTCGGGAATCGCTTTAATTTTCGACGGAATAACGAGTTGCGTTAACGACGAACAGCCGAGGAACGCGTCGACGCCGAGTTTTTTGACTTTCGACGGTATTTCGAGTTGCGTCAACGCCGAGCATTGCGAAAACGCCGCGTCGCCGATCTTTTCAAGTCCGTCCGGTAAAACGATTTGCGTTAGTCGCGAACAACGGAAAAACGCCTCGTCGCCGATTGTTTTAACGCTTTTCGGGACGACGAATTCGCCCGTTTTTCCTTCGGGACAACGGAGGAGCGTTTTGCCGTCGCTCGACAAGAGAACGCCTTCGAAGTCGCGAAACGACGGGTTTTGCGGCGCGACGCGAAGCGCCGTCAACGACCGACAGCTGAAAAACGCGGTTTCGGCGAGTTCTTCGAGGCTTGCGGGAAGATCGATTTGCGTCAGCGAGTCGCAACGAGAGAACGCGCCGTCGGCGATAGCGGCAACGCTCGGCGGTAAAACGACTTGCGTTAACGCCGCGCAACGGGAAAAAGCGGTTTCGCCGATCGACTTAACGCCGTCGGGCAAGGCGATTTGCGTTAGCGCCGAACATCCGGCAAACGCGCGGTTTCCGATTTGTTCGAGCGCTTGCGACCAAACGATTTGCGACAACGCTTCGCAACCGGAAAAAGCGGAGTCGCCAATTTCTCGAAGCGTCGTCGGTAAAACGACTTGCGTTAGCGACGTTTGGCTTTTGAAAGCGCGAACGCCGATTTTGACGACCGGGCGCCCGTCGATTTCGGCGGGAACGACGACCGACGTCGTGTTTTCTGGAAGGAATTTGTCGAGCGTAACGGCGTCGTTTTCAACGCTCCATTCGAAGTCGGTCGCGGGGTTGGGGATAGCGGAAGCGTTGGTTGATAACGTCATTGTCGGTAACCTTTAACGAGGAATGTGAATTGGTTAAATTAGTCGTTGATTGACGCGACGTCGCCGACGCCTTCGGATTTGACGGCAAGACGTCGTTTTGGAGGCGAATTTGACGCGGCGTCGACGTTAACGCCGGGCGCGTTATTCCGGATTTGACGCCGCGTCGAGCGTCGCCGGGTTGACGCCGAGAATGAGTTCGTCGAGCGTTTGACCCTCGACGGATTTTGCAAGTTCTTCCGACGTATTGACTTGGAGAGCTTGCGGAGGATCGGCTTTTAGCGTTGCCCAACGTTGGGCCTTGTCCGACGCAATCCAACGGACGGCGCCGTTTGCGGTTGCGAAAGCGCCGACGTCGCCGGAACGGAGCGGGCCGATTCCGTTGGGATTCGCCGGGCCGGGAAGTTGGCGCGCGGTTCCGTCGATTCCGTCTTCAAGCGCCGTCGTTTCAAGGATTTCGGCGTCGGGACGCGTCCATTCGACCGGCGTTTTGCGCTCGACGATCAACGCTTGCGACATAATGACGCGTTCTGGATTCGCGGCGCGCTCCGCCAAGTCGACGCCGACGCCGCTCTCGTTGTAAAGCGAGTTGGGGCCGACGATTACGGAGTACGCGGCGAGGTTGGAGTCGGGGACGTCTTCCGGACGGCGGAAAACGTCCGGCGTCTGCTTGGCGAATCGGCGGTTATGCGGCGAGTCCCAAGGCTCGTCGAGTCGGATTTGATCGTAAAGCGTTTTTGTCGCGTCGTTTATGTAAGGAAGAATCAAGACGCGCCAACTGTGAAGCGGCTTCCCATCAGCGTCGACGGTAAAGGCCGGGGGGAGCGTTCCGCGTTCCGCTTGATACCGAAGCGTCGAGATTTGAAGGGTTTGCAGTTTCGACGTGTTTTCGAGTCGGTAAAAGACGGGGCGGAGGGCGTCGGGATTAGGGAGCAAGGCGCTTCCGAAGAAAAGGGCGCAATTTTCGGAACGTTTTCTTCGGTTTGGCGATAAAATTTTCGGAAGCCATTCCGTTTGCGGCAGGTCGGGCGGGGTTATCGCGGGCCAAAGGGGCGTGTCGAGGAGTTTTCTGTTCGCGTCGACGAGCGCGCGATAAGTTTTCATCGCCTCGTTGGCGTCGAGTCCCGACGCAAGTTTTTGCAAAAACGGCGTTGGCGCAACGTATTGCCCGCCTTCGGGATGGAGAAGGAATTGCGCGAACCAAACGACGTTGAAGAATGTTTCGCCCTCGAAGACGCGGCGTCGCAACGCGTTAAAGTCATATTCTCCGAACGTTTCGCGGTGAATTTCGGCGGCCCGGGCCCATTGTTCCGGCGTCGGCGGCGCGTCCGGGTTGGCGCCGAGTCCGAGCGACGTCGCGACGCCGTAAATCGCGGCTCCGACAAGACTTTCGACGAGACAGTTGTTCGGATTGTCGAGGATATGACGGCTCAAGCGGTGGATAAGGCGCCAATCGTCGAGAGCGCCGTCGACGTCGCCGCGACCGAGGCGATAGTTGACGCGGACGGCCAAAAGACGGGCGATTTCGCGGTTGTGTTGGACGTCGGGGAGCGTCATTTCGAGCCAATCGTCGAGCGTTTCGCCGGCGCCGACGGAAAAATGCCAAGAACCGTATTTTGAACGACTTAACGCCGATTCGTAAACCGCGTAACGGTCGGCGTTTTCCTCGATCCAACGCGCCGCGACCGGGAACTCCTCCGCCGTCCAAGGGCGTTCTTGGAGAACGTCGAAACATTGTTGCGCGTCGTAACGGGAGACGCGAGCGGGACGCGGTTTGCAATCGACGTAAACCGTTTCCTCGTATTGGTTAACGTCGGCGGCTTCGTTGGTTTCCGTTGGGAGCGGCTCCGTTCCGTCGATTCCGTTCAAGCGAAGATAATCGATTAAATTCAAACGAGTTAGGAACGTCGGACGGGCGGTCGGGTCGACTTGGAATTTTTCGCAAAGGCGCGTCCAGTCGTTCGCGAACCAATCTCGCGACGCTTTGTCGGTTGGAAAGTCTTCCCAACGAACGGTTTGCGCGATGTTAAGCTGTTCGAGCGCCGCCGGGCCGAACGCTTGCAAAACGTCGCGAAAACCGTTTTCTTCCGGCGGGCCCAACCAAGCGTCTTGCCGCTCATCGTAAATTCGGGCGAAATCGACGTTTCCGTTCGGCGTTAGCGGCTCGACGAATCCTGTCGTTTCCGGCGACGGTTTTAACGGAACGCCTTGGAAATAAAGGAGTTTGACCGCGATCGCGAGAAGAAGCGGGCAAACGACGAAAAGGAAAAACGGGATTTGAAACCGCTTTTTGCGCCAAAACGGACGCTTCGGCTTCGACGGTTGGGACGGCGACAACGCATCGTTTATAACGGCGTCCGGCGACTTGACGCCGTCGGTCGTTGGGGTTGGCGACGCGACGTCGTTAAGGATTTGAACGTCTTCCGGGTAATCTTCGCAATAAAACGGGATAACCATTGTTGAATCCTTTCTTGTGATGCGGTGTAACGCTTAAAGCAACGACAAAATAACGACGTTGCGTCGTATACGGTTTTGGGCAAACGTCAAAAAGTCGTTTTGGGTTTAACGACGCGGCGTCGTTTGGTGTTGCATTGCGTCGCTCGGCGACTTTGAAAGCGGCCGGCGACGCGATGTAAACGGAGGGGGTTAAAACGTTGGCGCGTCCGGCGTTATTGTTTCTAAAAATAGACGCCGCATAGGTTTAACGCCGAGTATTAGCTCGTCGAGGGTTTCTCCTTCTAATTGGCGAGCGCGCTCGACCGGGTCGACGCGTTCGACGGCGGAGGTTTGGCAACGTTTCGTTTCGCTATCCCTAAACTTGACGGCGGCGCCGTCGGCGGTCGCGATTAGAGCGTAAACGTCGTGAACGTCTAGATTTAAGATTAAGTCGTCGTTTCGAGGGGCGGAGCCGGGGCTGGAACCGATCCCGTTCGAGGACGGCGGGCCGGGGAGTTCGCGCGCGGCGCCGTTGATTCCGTCTTCAAACGCCGTTTTTTCAAGGATTTCCGCGTCGGGACGCATCCAGTCGACCGGCGTTTTGCGCTCGACGATCAACGCTTGCGACAAGGCGGCGGGTTTCCAGCCGCGAGCGAGTTCGAGTAAGTCGACGCCGACGCCGCTTTCGTTGTAAAGCGAGTTAGGGCCGACGATTACGGAGAACGCCGCGACTTCCGGAGGGGCGGTTCGGTCTTGCGCTCGACGGAAAACGCTCGGTGCTTGCGCGTGAAATTGGCGGTTATGCGGCGAGTCCCAAGGCTCGTCGAGTCGGATTTGTTTGTAAAGCGCTTTCGTTGCGTCGTTTATGTAAGGGAGAATCAAGACGCGCCAACTGTGAAGCGGCTTGCCCGAAGCGTCGACGGCAAACGCCGGCGGGAGCGTTCCGGTTTCCGCTTGGTATCGAAGCGTCGCTAATTGAAGGGTTTGAACGCGCGAGAAATTTTCGGCGGCGTCGAATAAACGGCGCGCTATGTGGAAAGGCGGGAGGAAACCGTCCGGGTTGGCGTCGTACCAAGGGGCGCGCATAGAAGGGACGACGCAAATCCAGTTCTCGACGCGTTTTTTGCGATTGGGCGAAAGTAGGCGCGCTATTATGGACGCGACGTCGTCGTTCCGCAAGCCCTCCGTACCCGTTAGGTAAAGTCGCAGCTCCGGCGACAACGCGTCGTCTCCCGGTTCGGATTGAGGAACCGCGCCGTTTTGCAAGGGCGGGAAAAGTTTGTTAAATATTTGCATCGCGTAGTTTGCGTCAAGTCCGCGTAGAAATCGATAGTTCCAACGCTCCGACGGCGGGCATAGGCTGTCGAGGGGTTCCGTGAATAGACGGCTCATACTAGCGACGGCGACAAAACGTTCGTTTTCGTAGGTTCGGCGCCACGCGGCGTCAAAGTCGTATTCGCCGAGCGTTTCGCGATGGATTTCGGCGGCGCGGGCCCATTGCTCCGGGGTCGGGGGCGCGTCCGGGTTGGCGCCGATTCGGATCGAAGCGCCGATTTGGTAAACCGCAAACCCGGCAACGACGTTGGTTAAGGAGACGTTCGGGTCGTCGAAAATATGACGCGCCAATCGGAAAACGAGGCGACGGTCTTCGAGCGCGCCGTCGACGTCGCCGGTTCCGAGGCGAAAGTTGGCGCGAACGGCCAAGTCGAGCGCGATTTGTTCGGCTCGGTCAAGCGCGAAGATGCGGGAGGCAAGGCGCCGATTCTCGTCGAAGGGGAGATAGCGCGGCGCTCCGTAGCGGGGCGCGTTGATCGCCGATTCGTAAACCGCGTAAACGTCGACGTTTTCTTCGAGCCAACGAGCGGCGACCGGGAACGCTTCCGCCGTCCAGGGGAATTGGGCGACGGCGTCGCTGCAGAGTTGCGCGGCGTTATGGTCGACGCGCGCCGGGCGCTGTTCGTCGCCGACCCAAACTAAGCCGGAAGCGGCGTCGGGCTCGACGTCCGGCTCGGTTCCGGAGATTCCGTTGAGACGGAGGTAACTCGTTAATTCAAGCCGGTTTAAGAAGATCGGGCAGGAGGTCGGGTCGAGGTTGAGTTTTTCGCAAAGGGGCCTCCATTCTTGTTCGTACAGCTCGCTCGTTTGGAGGGTTTCCCAGCGGAGGGGTTCGGTATAGGGCCAGTCGCTTACGTCCGGGCCGAACGCTTGCGCGATTTGGCGGAAGCCGTTTTCCGGCTCGCCGAGCCAAGTCGGTTGGCGTTCTTTGTAAATGCGCGTAAAATCGACGTTTCCGTCCGGCGTCAACGGCTCGACGAATCCGGTCGTTTCCGGCGACGGTTTTAGTTTAACTCCGTTGAAGTAAAGGAGTTTTAACGCGACGACAAGAAGTAACGGAAAAACGACGAAAAAAAAGAACGGGATTTGGAACCGCTTTTTGCGCCAAAACGGTCGTTTCGGCTTCGGCGGTCGCGGCGATTTTGCGTTGGAAGCGGCGTCGGGCGACGCGGCGACAAGGTCTTGCGTTTTGTCGATAGAAGCGATTTCGTTTGGCGCGGACATTCGAGCGGCTCCGAGAAAAAATAGACAAGGGAAACGAGCGTCTTCGTTAAGAAAACGCTCGATAACGTAAACGACGACAAAATATTAGCGACGGCGATTGGACGGCGGCGCTATGTTTTGTCGTCGACGTCGCGTTACGTCTGTTAATACATCGCGGCTTTCACTTGAGCGATCGCGTTGAGGTGGTGTTGACGGTCGGCGGCGAAAGTGAACTTCCACGGCGCGGTCAGGAAGCCCTTAAGTCGTTCTTCCGAAAGGTTTTTACGACAGAAGTCGACCGTCAAACCGAAGTTTTCGTCGTTCGACCAGTTCGAACCGGTCGGGATTTGGTCGAAACCGGCTTTGTCGAAGTCGATATAGGCCTTCGCGACCTTGTTGGTCTCCGGATTGAAGTCCTTGCCGTAATACCAATTAGACATCAAAATCGACTTCGGCGCCCAGTCCAAAAATTCCGGGTGATCCCAATAGTAATCGGCCCAAATCCAGGGGCGCGAACCGGCCTTTTCGACTTGTTCGACGAAGAAGAGGAAGTCGCGCTTCCAAAGCTCGCCTTGACGGATAACGACGTAGTCGTAAGTCCTTTGCACCGGATAGTTTTCTTCGTCGTAACCGAGGTGGAAAAAGCGCGGTTGGTCGAAGATTTCGGCGACTTCGGCGATCAGGTCGGCGCACACCTTGTAGTATTCCGGCGTCGAGACCATCCGCTCGTACTTGCCGAGCCAGAAGTCGTGGCACGTCGAGAAATTCAGCTTCGGAATCGGTTCGATCCCCATTTCTCGCAAGCGTTTAAGGTCGGCGCGCAACCGGTCGACGCTCCACGCGCCGTCGATCGCCAGTTCCGGATGCGACTTGTATTGAATCGCTTCGCCAATATCGATCACGAGCATATTAAGTCCCGATTCGGCGGACTTTGCGGAAAGCTCTTCCCAAAGGGCGACGTCGCAGTCGAATTTGTCGGTCGGCGGCGTGTAGGCGCGCTCGGTGTCGCCCCACATGTTGTGTCCGAGGTGAAGCAGAATCCCCCAAATACGGGCGTCGGCGGGTTTTTTCGCGATTTCTTCGGCGGCGACCGCGGCGTTCAGGAAGGGGGACGAGCCGAAAGCCGAGAGGAGCGGGGAAGCGGCGAGCGCGGCGGCTCCGGTCGCTAAGAATCGGCGGCGATTCGGGTTAAAGGCGGGGCGCGTCATAGCGTTTCTCCTTATTAATTAATAATGGCGGAACGACGTCGTTTGTCGCGGCGAGAATTGGGCGCGGCGGCAAGCGACGAAACGGAAAACACGCTTTCGATTATATCAAACGAGACGGCGCGGCGCAACGATTTTCGGCGATTTCGAGCGATTTTTTGTCGAATTTT